>JANOIV010000208.1:0-5774 GCA_031407875.1 Desulfobulbaceae bacterium
GGCCAAGCCCTTTTCCAATGATGAACTGATCGTTACGATCCATAAAGCCGCCCAGCATTATTCCCTCGTGCGCGAGAACACCCGGCTCAGGAGCGAGATCCGCGGCAAGTCGGGGTTCAGCGGCATGGTCGGCAAGAATCCTCAGATGTTGCAGGTCTACGAACTCATCGAAAAGGTGGCGCCGACCCCTGCCTCCGTACTCATTTCCGGCGAAAGCGGCACCGGCAAGGAACTGGTGGCCAAGGCCATTCACATGAACAGTCCCCGTGAGGCCGAGGCCTTTATCACCGTCAACTGCGCAGCCCTAGCTGATAATCTTCTTGAGAGTGAACTCTTCGGCCATGAAAAAGGGGCCTTTACCGGGGCGGTGGCCATGCGCAAGGGGCGCTTTGAGCTTGCCGACAACGGCACGATCTTTCTCGACGAGGTCGGCGAGATCCCTCTGTCGCTCCAGTCAAAACTCCTGCGGGTCCTGCAGGAAAAGAGCTTTGAGAGGGTGGGCGGGGCCAAGACCCTGACAGTGAATGTCCGCATCATCAGCGCCTCGAACCGGGATCTGCGCGAGGAAGTGGGGCAGGGCCGTTTCCGTGAAGACCTTTTCTACCGCCTCAATGTCATCCATGTAACCCTGCCGGCCTTGCGTGAGAGGAGCGATGATATGCCCCTGCTGGTGAATTACTTCATCGAGAAATTTGCCCGGCAGTTGCAGAAGGAAAACCTGACGATCACCAAAGACGCCCTGCGGCTCCTGATGACCCTCCCTTGGGAAGGCAATATACGGGAACTGGAGAATACCATTGAGCGGGCGGCGATACTCTGCAACGACGACTGTATCGAAGCCGAAGATGTCCAGCCCGAATCGGTGCACATAGACAATCAGGCTGCCTGGAGCCAGAACCTGGATTTGCATCAGATCATTCCTGATTCGGCCAGCTTGAACGATGTCTTGTATGCCGTAGAGGAAAAGATGCTGGTCCAGGCCCTGGACGAGACCAACTTCATCCAGGCCAGGGCCGCTGAAAAATTGGGGATCACCAAAAGTCTGCTGCAGTATAAAATGAAGAAATATCAGATCAGGAAAAAGAAGTAAGGATCTTTTCTCGGGATTGAAAGTCGTTTCGCCCGTAATCGCCGGCCCCATACGGCGCTGTACATGGCAATTCTTGAGATAAGGGGAGAACTGCAGATGTTGCAAGAACCCAGCTATGAAGAGTTGGAAAAGCAGGTGGCAGGGCTGAAAAAGGCCTTGCAGCAGCGGGCCCGTTTCGAGGAGATCAATCGCACCCTCTACAAGGTCTCCAATACTGTTAGCAGGACATTGGTCCTCAATGAGCTGTTTGCCTCGATCCGCTCGGCACTGAGTGCCATCATTGATACAACCAGCTTCTTCATCGCCCTCTATGAACCGGTCCGGGACAGCATAACCTTTCCCTTTTGTGTCGATACCGTAGATTCCTCCTATCCACCGAGCCTCAATGTCTGCCAAACCAAGTCGCTGACTGCCGAGGTTATCCGAACAGGGCGACCACTGCTGATTACCGGAGAAGAAGACCTTCGCAGGCGTTCAATCACTCATCGTCATATTTCTCCTCCCTGCACGATAGCAAAAATCTGGCTTGGCGTACCCTTAGATAGCAGACGAGCTTATTGGTGTCATGGCGTGCCGCACATAATTTCCATCACCCGTGACATCAGTGAGCGCAAACAGGCGGAGGCCGAGCGTGAGCGTTTGATGGTGGCCATTGAACAGACCAGGGATATCGTGGTCGTCACCGATCCTGAGGGCAAAATTCAATATGCCAATCCGGCCTTCCAAACTATCACCGGTAATAGCCGTGCAGAGAGCCTCGGGCATACTATGCGGATATGGCTCTGGAGCAGGTCGATTCGGAGCAGCCCCCCTATGACCATTTTGCAGAAGATCGTGGAAGCCGCCAACCGCTCAGCCGATATCGTCCGCCAGCGCCCCAGGGGCCTTGATCTGAATGACACCCTGGCGGGCATGCTGAAGATGCTGCGCCGGGCCTCATCGATGAGGACATTGGCGCTGGCTCGAAGTTTACAGTCTATCTGCCACGCTACCGCGGAGAAATCGGTCAAAACGTCCCCAATCATCCGGTCGAGAGGGAGCAGGGTGGGGGAGAGGCGATCCTGCTGGTGGAGGATGAACCGGCAATTTTGAAAATGGACAAAAAGATGCTCGAACGGTTGGGCTACAGGGTGCTGGCCGCAGCTTCACCGAATGAGGCTTTTCGTCTGGCGGGAGAACATCATGGCCAGATTGATCTGCCTATTACCGATGTCATCATGCCTGAAATGAACGGCTGGGATTTGGCTGAACAGTTGCTCTCCCTGTATCCCGAGCTGAAGCGCCTGTTCATGTCGGGTTATACGGCTGAGGTCATTGCCCAGCACAATGTCCTCGGCGAGGGGATAAATTTTATCCAGAAACCATTTTCCACCAGGGATTTGGCAATCAAGGTCAGAGAGGTGCTCGAGAATTCCTGATTCTCGGGCAATATATCGAAGAAAAGGAAATTTGTGAGAGAACTGAGAGCAGATGAATATTGCACCATACGATCTCGATGATCTGCGCTATGCCAGGTCACTGCTGGAAAATCCCGGGCTGGCCATAAAGATCACCACGTTCCTCGGGGCGCCTCTGGAAAAGGGCTTTGCCCTGCTCCCCCGGGGCTGGGCGGACATTGTTGCCTCAAGCACCCGCAAGGCCTTGGAGGCGGCGTTCCATTCCGCTATCCTGACCATGGATGGAGCACGGGAGAAGGGTGCGGCAAATTTCTTTCATAAACTCATGGTGGCTGGTAGCGGGGCGGCTGGAGGGTTTTGGGGACTTCCGGCCCTGGCTGTGGAATTACCGGTTTCCACAACCCTTATGATGCGCTCGATTGCCGATATAGCCAGAAGCGAGGGGCAGATGATCACCGATCCGCAGGTGAAAATCGCCTGTATTGAGGTCTTTGCCTTCGGCGGTCCGGGCAAAGGTGATGATGCCGCCGAGACCGGCTATTTTGCCGTGCGGGCTGCCCTGGCCAAGACCATCGCCGATGCGACGAAACATATCGCCAGCAGGGGCTTGTCGGAAACGGCTGGGCCTGCCTTTATCCGGTTGCTCTCCCAGATATCTTCGCGCTTTGGAATCCAGGTCTCAGAAAAAATTGCCGCCCAGGCCATCCCCATTATCGGAGCGGTCGGCGGTGCCATTATTAATACCCTGTTCATGGACCATTTCCAGAGTATGGCCAGAGGGCATTTTATCATCCTGAGGCTCGAGAAAAAATATGGCCCCGGGTGTATTCAGCGAGAGTATGAGCAGTTGTAATTCCCTTTCGATATGCAGCCAATGACCAACTCTTGGATACCTGTCCTGTATCTGGAGAAAATACGTGCTGCTCTTTTTCCAGCCTGCGATCTAATTTCCCGTTTCTTTCGGCGAGAATTTTATCCAGAATTTCATCAATAGGTATCAGGTCTTTCAAAGAGATCTCCCGTGTCTTCTGAGAAAAATGTGTGATATCGAATTGTTACTTCATTAATCTGCGGCAGCATTCTGCCAGTATCTTCTCGGCCTGGCCACCCAGACTGTAGCCGCTCAAGAGCAGGATCATGACCTTGGGGTCTATGGCCTTCAACCTGGTGAACGTCTCTTTGCCGCTGCCGACCGTGTGGGCCATATAGCCCAGATGGGACAGCAGGGCGACCCGACATTTGATGATCATGGACTCGTCATCGACCAGCAGGATAGTCTCTTTGCCTTTGAGGAGCTAGTCTGCAACCGCCACTTCCTTTTCCGGTTGTTCCTCGGTCGCCGGCAGATAGATGGAAAAGGAGGTGCCCTCCCCCTTTCTGCTCTGGACGGTGATTGTGCGGTGATGATTCCTGACAATGCCATAGGCCGCTGCCAGGCCGAGTCCGGTGCCTCGGCCTCGAGTTTTCGTGGTAAAGAAGGGCTCAATTATCCTCTGCTGGATTTCTTCGTCAATGCCAGTGCCGGTATCGGTTACGGTGATCAGTATATACTGACCGGGACCCAGAGAAAGCGGCCCACTCAACCTTAGAGATTTCTGTAGTATGACTCACAATTTCTGTTTTGAGGAGTTTCGCGAGATTTTTGACATGCTAATCGACAGCTTCCCTTTTCGAATAAAGGAACTCATAAAACATTTCATATGATACCGATCTATTGGCAAGTGTGGACTTGGTCCCGCGGGTGATACTGTCTGTCCGACCCAGGCCTTTATGGTAGTAAGGCAGGACGAGGATGTTCTTGAGATGATCAGAAGGTGCCTAACTTTTCGTGATACCTGGGGAGAGCAGGAAAAAAGTCTGTGCCGTTATGCAATACCAGTTTCGATTCATCTGTCTTTCTCAATACTAGGAGATGGGAATCAACAGCACAGCTATGTCATGAAAAGTCGGACATAAGAGTTGAAAGCACAAAAAATGTTTTGAATGGAAATGAAACGGTATCTCTGATTGTGAAGAAATAGTTGGATGACTGCTCTGTGCGGAAAGGAGATTACTTTTTTGATCTGATCTGGGAAATATTGAATATGCTCTTGTGCTCACTGGTTTTCTGCATGAGAAGACCAGTGATTACAACAGGAAAAACAGCAGAGACCGGCAGAGGAAACCTGCCTGGGATTAGGCCGGATATTTGCCTTCCATATACTCCTTCAGATATTGAATTTCGACATCCATCTCCTTGATCTGGGCCTTGACCACATCGCCGATAGATATAAGGCCGAGCAATTTGCCTTTTTCGAGAATGGGGATATGGCGAATCCGGTTTTCGGTCATGATCGCCTGGATATAGTCAATAGCGTCATCATTCTTGGCGACGATCATCTCTTTGCTCATGAATTCGCTGACCCTGGCCTGCCGAATATTGTCGAGGTCGGTGTGTACGGCCTTGAGGATGTCATTGGGGGCCAGGATTCCCTTGATATGATCGTGTTCGTCAACAACGATCAGGGAGCCGACCTTGTTGGCAAAAAACAGGGCAATAGCCTCAAGCACAGTGCTGTCCTGAAGGGTGGTAATAACCCGGCTTCCTTTTACTGCCAGAATATCTTTCACTTTCATGTTGTAGGCCCCTCCTGGAGGGCAAGGTCGGACGACTGATGGCTATGCAAAACCAATTTTATATCGCAATCGGGTACAGGCTTATGGCAAAGACACAGGCTGCGAGAATCAGGGTGCAGATCGGAGCAAATGGTGAAGCGACAATTTCAAACGTATCGGTTGCCTCATGGAAGTACATGGTGATTATCAGCCGCAGATAGTACCACATGGAGAGGATGCTGCTGACGATGCCCAACACTGCCAGAGTTGTCTGGTCGGTCTGGAAAGCAGTGGTGATGATATAGAGTTTGCCCATGAAACCGGCGGTAGGTGGGATGCCGGCCATGGACAGGAGAAAGATGGTGATCGCAGCGGCCGAATAGGGCCGGACTTTGGCCAGTCCTTTGAAATCGTCGAAGGTGCTGCGTTGCTCATCTTTGCCGCCAAGATAGGAGAGCGAGGCAAAGATCCCCAAGGTACTGGCGGCATAGGCGGCCAGATAAAAGAGGATGATATGGCCTGAAATAGTGTCGCTGCTGACGGCTATCACCGCGATCAGGAGATAGCCGGTATGGACGATGCCCGAGGCAGCGAGCATCCTCTTCAGGCTGTTCTGGCCGATGGCAATGAGGTTGCCGGCAAAGAGTGTAAAGACCGTGACATAGAACAGCGCGTCCAGCCAGGCGCCCTTG
>JANOIV010000235.1:0-10127 GCA_031407875.1 Desulfobulbaceae bacterium
TCATCGAGACCGCCAAGGCGAACGGGCTTGAACCCTACAAGTACCTTCGCTATCTCTTTGAACAACTGCCCTTTGCCGAATCCGACGGTGATTATGAAAAGTTACTGCCCTATAACCTCAGCGCAGCTGATTTGAATTTGAACCAGGTGGCCACTGGGGTTTAATTGGCGCTTACCGAACATCCTTCGATGTCCTTATAAGTAAGCCATTTCTCCTTTCTATGGAAATAGCGCTGTTTTTCAATTGCTGGCTTATCCGAGTCACTAATGACAATGTATTCTCTATTATAGTTCTCACAGATAGATGCCAACCTTGGTATGTCCTTGACGCCAACAGCATGGAGAAGACCAATCATCGGTTGCTCTTTCTTCCCTATCACTATACTTCCGGCCTTTGACTTCAGAAAGGTCTCGAAGAGCTTCTTGTCTCTCCAGCCCTCGAATATAATGTTCTTCGGTTTTAGCAACTCGTAGACCGAGAAGCCAAGCGCGTTGTAAATGACTTCCTCTTCAGTTATATTCGTGTACTCAACTCTTTCGATTTCCGTTACTTCTTTCTTCTTCTTTACGAGTATATGACGATCAATCTGATTCTTGTCGATCATGAAGATTGAATGAGTAGAAACCAAAACTACGTTCTGGCTACCGATCTTTACAAGCTCATCGCTGAGAAACCTCTGTCCGGTTGGATGCACCCCAATTTCTGGTTCATCGATCAGAATTAGATTGCCTACTAGATCCTTGGTCTTATTCTGCGCCGAGATCATGAGCAGAAATGTGAAGAATCTTTTAAACCCATCACTTCGGCGTTCAAGGCTGTAGAAATTGTACTCATCTTGGATGCCAGCCTCGATGTAGTCGCCATTTTGACTGATTTGAACAGTGAGTTTGTCCCACTCGGGCCAAACTTTCTTCATATGAGCAGTTGTCTTCTCGCTAACCCGCTTGAACATGTTCTTGAGGCCATTTGTCTTGTTCTCGGCCTCGGTAATAGCCTTGGTGACATCCTCGATGTCGCTCAGTCCAAACATGATTCTTAGGGGAATACAGCTCTCTGGACTATCCCGAAATGTGCTGAGTACAATCTTTCCTGGCAACAGATTCGCTTCCTGGTATTTCCAGAGAATGCTGCTTGGCTTGTTCTTTTTCAGTAATTCGACAAATTGCGCACCAACTAGGAGATTAAGCCTCGTAATGCCAAGATCTTCTAGAACAGACAGATCGCTCACGGTGTAGTCGTCAACATTCACTATCGATCCAGCAGCGAGTTGCCTGACCTCGTCGCCGACTGTGTAGGTCGTGTTCTTCCCGTCACCAACCTGTTTCCAGTTGTTTTTTACCTTGAAACGAAGCCCCTCCAGTTTCCAGTGACTCGCGGATCTCTTGTTATTGATGATGTCTATATTGTACAAAGCCTCTGACTTGAACTTGATGAAATCTTTTAAATTTGCCTCTGTATCGCCAATTGTTAGTATGGGTTTGCTTAGGCTCTTACAGATGAACTTATCGGACAAACTTTCTACAATCTGTGCGACTTCTGTGTTCTCCAGATTGAACACGAATCTAACAAGTGATTCTTCAACACTGTCTTCGTCATAGGAAGGATCGCGTATATCATTCTTGCTGATCTCAACAGCGTCGTCGATCAGGGAGAAGGCCTTGAGGATATTGGATTTCCCGGCTTCATTGATACCAACCAAGACCTGGTAAGGTCTGTCGATTGATATCGTACACTCCGAAATTGACCGGAAATTTTTGATGTTTACTCGGTTCAATTGCATCGACGCGCTCTCCTGTTTTTGATCCTGTTAACAAATTGTTGGGCAATCTCAAGATAACCCGTTATTTCAAATGCTATACAGAAAGGTGCATATGTATCCCTCAATAATTCCTGACATGAGGTTACCATCTGAGGCGTAAAAAGCAATTGTGTTTTACAAAAATGCAGGGAGTGAGGTACTATCCCATTTGTTGCGTTATAGCATTTCTCTTCTGACAGAGACGGCTGCAGTAGCGGGGCAGCCGACCCTTTGTCGTAATTATTCAGCCCCCGATTCCAACGGATAATCGAAATCGAAATCGAAATCGGGATCGAAATCGATTTCGAATCGCTCACTGCAACGACAAGGCGGCGGAGGGGGAACGCTAGGGTGCTTGGAAGGAATTCCAAGTAAGATTGAAGATATCCGAAACAGCAAGGATTCGATAGCGATAGCGATTTCGATTTCGATACCGATGAAGCCAGGGCCAACGAACTGAAAAGTTATTGTGAATGGCAGAAGGCGGCAATCGCCACCGGCAAGAAGCGGCTCTTCTCCTCCGAACTGCCTGACGGCAGACCGGTGCCGGCCAAGGGAGCTACTCTTTTACCACGCCATTTTCGGCAAGATGCAGCAGCAGGATCCGGCGCACCTCCTCGATAGTCTCGGGTTTATCCTGGCAGCTGTGGCTGGAATGGACGATGAATTCCGATTCCATGCCGGCGATATGGGCACTCTTATACTCCACCACCCCGTCATCGCCGTCCTGCGGATTGGCCGCATCACCCTTGACGGCGATGATCGAATGACCTTTCACCCCGGCGGCGAGCGGCGTGTCGGCGATGGCCTGCAGGAGGGGATCGTCCGGCGACATGGCGTCGACACTGGTGGGGATTTTGCCCTGCCAGTGGCTTTTTACGTTGTCTGAGAGAAAACCGTAGATACCCGTCAGCCCATTGACCAGGGTTACCGGCAGCGTGATGAACCTGTGCACGAGATTGCGGGCGAAAGATTTGCTCAGATAGCTGCCCCGGTGGGGAGTTGAGATGAATATCAGCCGTTTGACCGCAGGGACCGGGGTGATGACCATGTTTTCCCTGATCATCTGTTTGTTTTGGTCGCTGGTTTTGAGTTTGTCGAGATCCCCGTTTATCACGGTCTTCAGCAGTCGGTCGCCGGTATCGACGGCCGTCAGCTTGGCCAGCAGCCCGCCCTGGCTATGGCCGATGATAACCATATTCTGCATGGCCCGGGAGTTGTGTTCGGGATCGAGTTTTTTGCTGTTCTCCTCAATCGCCTTATGCAGATCGAGGGCCGATACGGTGATCAACCTGCTGCTGTTGTAGAAGAAATACCAGAACTGATATTTCTTGCCGAGGATGGGATCGCCGCTCAGGGTGTTGATCATCTCCGCCCACCAGACCGGGCTGCTCAGGGTGCCGTGCACAAGGATCACCGGGATGCGGTCAGGATCGTAGGGCTGGAAGCGGAACAATCTGCTGGGTACATCCTGCAGTCTGCCGAGAAAGGCGTCGACCCCGAAGGCCCAGATTTCTTCTTCCGCGAGTTTATAGGCCGTCGCTGCGGTGGTGTCGGTCTCAAGGGGAATCTCTTTATCAGCCACGACGACATGGGCGTCTTCATAGGCGGAGTGCAGCTCAAGGGTGGCCTTGAAGGCCCCTCGATCGATCTGCGGGAATGGCTCGTTCAAGCGCAGAAAGGCGGTTGCGGGGATGGCCTGACGGCCGAAAAGGTTATCTTTTGCCGATCCTCGCACGGCTATCAGGGGCGTGCCGAGGCCATCGGTCCTGTTGCGTACACTGAGGCCGCGGATGGCGTATCGGTCTGCCGCCTCAAATTTCTCGAATCTCTTCAGTTCCCAGGGGAAATGGCCGGTATCAACGGTGATTTCCATCCTGCCGATCGGCAATTGACGTACTCCCGCCTGTATTTCGACCTCTCCTTTTTTGCAGGTGGCCAGTCCCCGCCAGAGGGCATAGTTATAGAGATCGCTGGCGGTCTGGATATTGTGGTCAAAGAGACTCGGCAGCGGCAGAAAGGTCGTATCCAGCACTGAATAGTAGGCATACACGGCCGCCAGCAGAAAATAATCCGGCGCACCCTTTCTTTCCCCGGCGTCACCGCTTTGTTCACGCCGTTCTCCCTCGATATAGCAGAGTTCGGACAAGGCGAAGAGGATATCCCGTCGGTGGTCCTGCAGGGCCTTTTCATGGAGCCGGCGGATAACAGAAGCAGGATCTTGCAAAAATTGTGCGCTGAGATTGAAGCGGTTGAGGATGACGGTGGTAGAGGAGCTGGCCACCCCCTGGCTGAGCGGGCCCGCCAGGCTGTTGGTGTACGCCTCATGGGGTGTAAGCTGCCGGACCCCGACCGGCGTGCTGCAGCCGGCCAGCAGCAAGGCGAGAATCAGGGCAACCGAGAGGCGGCGGGAAAATCCGGCTATCATTCTCATCAGACAAAGAAGCGGCCGATAAAGAGCCAGCTGAGTTGCAGTGAGACGAGGGCATAGAGCCCGGCGACCACATCGTCCATCATGATGCCGATGCCGCCATGGATGTGCTGATCAAACCAGCAGACCGGGAAGGGCTTGAAGATGTCGAAGATCCGGAAGAAGATGAAACCGAGAAGCCAGGCGGCGGGATGGGCCGGGGCCAGGGTCAGGGTGATGAACATGCCGAGGATCTCGTCGATGACAATGACCCCGGCATCGGGGTGATCGAGGATCTTTTCGGCTGATCCGGCCGCAAAAAAACCGAGGCCAAAGACCGCCGTCAGCATGGCCAGGTAGAGCGGCAGCGGCAGTTCTCTGAGCAGCAGCCAGGGCAGCAGGGCGGCCAGAGATCCCCAGGTGCCGGGGGCCTTGGGAAGTATCCCTACATACAAGCCGGTGGCAATGGCCATGATGAGCTGGTTCATCGGCCTTCCTGGGGTTCTGCTGCCATCACTGTCCGATAGACCTGCTGCAGGGGGATCTGGTGCCGGGCCGCAACCGTGCGGCATTCTTCATATTCCGGGTAGATCACCGGGCCTGCAGGGGTTACGACCCGTTTGGCCCCTATCTCGCCCCAGGGGGTGCTGACCCTGACCTGTTCCCGCTCCAGGGTCAGTCGCTCTTCCTCCCGAAAACGCAGGCCGATGGCCGTAGTCTCGGAGAGGATGGTCTCTTTGATCGTCAGGCCATGGGCAGGGCTAGAGATGACCTGCAGTTTGAAACCGGGTCGACCCTTTTTCATCTGGATGGCGGTGATATTCACATCCAGGGCCCCACGGGCCAGGAGCAGATCACAGAGATAGGGGAAGCCCTCGGGACTCCAGTCGTCCAGGTTGGTCTCGATGATCACAACACGCTGCGATTCATTGGCTTCGCGCGAGGTCCCGATAATGAGGCGCAGGAAATTGGGCTGATCGTCTGTGAGTTTATGGCTGCCGGCACCGTAGCCGGTGGTCGTGATCGTCATCGCTGGCATGGGCCCGAATTCGTCGGCCAGGACCTTGAGCAGGGCAGCCCCGGTCGGGGTGACAAGCTCTTTGCTGTGCTGGACGCCGTAGACCGGGATACCATGGAGCAGTTCGCAGACCGCCGGGGCCGGCAGTGGCAGCCTGCCATGAGCGCAGTCGACAAAACCCCGGCCAAGGGGCAGGGGAGAGGCGATCAGGCGCCGGATATCCAGGTGACGCAGGCCGATGATGGTGCCGACCACATCGATGATGGTATCAAGGGCCCCGATCTCATGAAAATGCACCCTGTTGATATCAATGCCGTGGACCTTGGCCTCGGCCTCGGCCAGGGCCTGAAAAACCTTGGCCGCCGGTCGGGTGATATCCTCTGTCAGTGAGCTTGTGTCGAGGAGAGAGAGGAGATCGGCGAGAGTGCGCAACTGCTGGTCGGTTGTGCTGTTGACCTTGAGGTGCGTGGCGCTGAGGCCCTGCTGTTTTACAGAGGAAATATCCAGCTCAAAGGCCCCGAGAGCCAGTTTCTGCAGCCCTCTCAGCAGGACCTCCGGCGGAACTCCGGCATGGACCAGGGCGGCGAGGAACATGTCGCCGCTGATCCCGGAGAAACAGTCAGCATACGCGATGGCGCGGGATGCCGTCATGGTCTGGCTGGCAGTGGCAGAGGGTTCAGGTAGCAAGGACTGTACCGGGTTGCAGGCTGTGGCCACAGAGAAAGGCCGAGGCGGGCATCCGCTTTTTCCCCTCCGGCTGAATCTCTCTGATGAGGAGCATGTTATGGCCTGTGGCGATCAACAGTCCGTTGCGCTGGGCCATGACCAGGGTCCCGGGCGCGGCCGGACTGTCCTTGTGGATCACCTCGGGAGAAAACAGCTTGAAGTGCTGGCCGTCGATCCGGCAGGAGGCCGCAGGCCAGGGATCGAGGCCGCGGATACGACAATGGAGTTGGTCGGCCGGCAGGGTCCAGTCGATTGCCCCATCTTCTTTTTTCAGCATCGGGGCGGCGGTGGCCAGGCTGTGATCCTGGGGTGTGGCTGCAAGATCTCCGGCCTTCAACCGGACAATGGCCTCAATTAAGGTCTTACTGCCGAGTTCGGCCAGCTTGAAAAAGAGGCTGCCCGCCGTCTCATCCGCATCGGTGGGTATGGCGGTCGTCAGCAGGATATCGCCGGTGTCCATCCCTTCATCCATCTGAATGATGCTGACTCCGACTTCCGTATCGCCATTGATGACCGCCCATTGGATCGGGGCCGCGCCCCGGTGCCGGGGCAAAAGCGAGCCATGGACGTTGATGCAGCCCATGGGGGCGAGGGAGAGCAGGGCCGGTGGCAGGATACGACCGTAGGCGGCGACCACGACGAGATCGGGGGCAAAGGCGAGAAGCTCGTCCCGGTAGGCCTCGGTCCGGATTTTCACAGGCTGCAGCAGCGGGATCCCCCTGTCTTCCGCCAGGACCTTGACCGGCGGTGGCGCCAGTTTTTTGCCCCGGCCCTTGGGGCGATCCGGCTGGGTGACGACGGCGACGACCTGATCCGGTCCCTGCAACAGGGCCGATAGACTCGCCACCGCAAAATCGGGTGTACCCATGAAGATGATTCTCAGCGGCGCAGGGGGCATCTCAGTTCTGTTCTCCAGCCAGCCATTTTTTCACTTTCTTGTTGTAGAGCGCCCGTTTCAGGGGGCTCAGGTGATCAAGGAAGAGGATGCCGTTGATATGGTCGATCTCATGCTGCAAGACCACGGCGAGCCGGTCTTCAGCGACCGTCAAGTGGCTGTTGCCGTCCAGATCCTGGTAGGCCACGGTGATTTTCTTGTAGCGTTTCACCTTGGAGGTCAGGTCGGGCACGCTGAGACAGCCCTCTTCATCGAACTGCGAACCTTCTTTTTCAACGATTTCGGGGTTCACCATGGCCATGAATTCCTTGGCCTCTTCCTTGTTCGTGCTGGTGTCGATGACAATGAGCTTCAGGGATTCACCGATCTGCGGGGCGGCCAGGCCGATTCCCGGTGCGTCATACATGGTTTCGGCCATATCCTCGGCCAGTTTCTGCAGTGCTTCGTCAAAGGTGGTGATGGACTTGGTCCTCTGGCGCAGGACCGGGGCCGGGTATTCAAATATTTTGCGGATAGTCATTGGATCGTGTTTCGGTGGAATAAGCGTTTGGCACTGTCAAAAATTCTCGACAATATACCACAGTGAGACAACTTCCGCCACGAGGGAAACGATAAGCATGACCGACCGGGAAATACAGTGCCGGTCGGCATGCGCAAGGGCAATGCCGCTGGTTTTGTGGGCTCTTGAAAATCACACGATCAGGGGTTTCCGCATAGCGACAGCCCCATGTTCAGAAGATCACCGTCAAAACGTCCATTGCCTGTTTGTTGTTTACTTTGGCTATTTCCCGGATGGTTTGTTCCTGGCCTGCCGCGCTGATCCCGCTCGATCTGAGGATCTCCAGGGTTTCATCCGGAGTATGGTTGGCAACCTGGGCCACGGTCGATATAGGTGAGTTCAGCAGGGCATCTGTTATCGTATTGAAGGGTGGTTTTCTCTTCCCCTCAGTCAAAGGCAGCAACGAGGCACAGATGAGCAGGAAAAAAACAGCCAGAATCCCTTTGCCCACAGGCCTGGTAAGGTATTGCACAGAGGGACGCCAATTGACGAAGAGATGGAAGGCGGTGCCAATGACCAGCAGCCAGCTCAGCCACTCATGCACGGGCTTGACCAATCCGAGATTGATCTTGAAAAAGAGGAGAATTCCGGTGATTGCCGATAAGGCAAAGGCGCCAAGAGTGAGAGGCGTCGCCCACGCGCGTATCCGGTGCGTACTTTTCAGAGATACCTGTTTTCTTTCTTTAACTAAAATAACATTCATGTCAAGCTCCTTGAGGTTTTTCCTTATGGTGCGGGGCGGTGGGACGCCGTTCCCTTATGACCTTTTTATTACCTGATGATTGTGCAAAAAATGTGGAGGAAATAAGGAAATGGGTAACCAAGCAAAAAGAGGGGGACGCCACTGTCTCGCTTGCGGGATCCACGATTGCCCGCCTACCCAACAAAGATTCAAATTGACAAGACCCGGTCAACACTGAATAATACCGCCATTCCCCCGACTCAGATCCTCCCTCTGACAGAAGGCGCACTATGGAAATCCTCTCTCCCCGACAAACCGAGATACTCGCCCTGGCCCGCGAAAGCGGCAGGGTCGATGTGGAAGAACTGGCGGTTTCCTTCAAGGTCTCGTCGCAGACCATCCGCAAGGACCTCAACGATCTCTGCGATAAACAGCTGCTCCAGCGTATCCACGGCGGCGCCATTGTCGGCTCGGGTATCGAGAACGTCAGCTACGAGGCCAGGCGTCTTCTGGCCCCGGACAGCAAACGGGCCATCGGCCTGCGGGCCGCCCAGCTCATCCCGGACAACAGCTCCATGCTCATCAATATCGGCACCACCACCGAGCAGGTCGCCCACGCCCTTAAAGAACACCGGGGCCTGCTGGTGATCACCAATAATGTCAACGCCGTCGGCATTATGAAAAATTTTCTCGGCATCGAACTGATCATTGCCGGAGGGCAGGTGCGTCGCTCGGACGGCGGCATCATCGGCGGGGCGGCTGTCGATTTCATCAACCAGTTCAAGGCCGACTATGCCGTCATCGGGGTCTCGGCCATCGATGAAGACGGCTCCCTGCTCGACTACGATTTCAGCGAGGTCCGGGTGGCCCAGGCCATCATCGCCAATGCCCGGCATGTCATCCTGGTGGCCGATCTGATGAAGCTCGAGCGCAAGGCCCCGTTCCGCATCGGCCATATCTCCCAGGTCAATACCCTGGTCACGGACGGAGATCTGCCCCAGAGACTGCAGGCCATCTGCAAGGAGCACGATGTCCGGGTCTTTGTTACCCAGCCATAACGATCAACCCCTTGTAAGGTTGCATCCCGGCCTTTTCTTTCCTTGCTGGTCAGCGGTAATATGCTTTAATTACACAGATAACCTCTGCTCGCTCGCCTCTTCGGAAGAAAAGCCATCCGTCTTCGAATTTTCACTTGAAACTGTGTTTGATTTCGATTAAAGCATTTTTATTGGTACATTCGAAACCTGTGAATGTTTTATTCGAAACACCCTGACTGGTTTGACGGGCGGTCAGTCAATTGCACGGAGATGTTCTGCATGCCGACCCCTGTATTTGATCTGGCGATTGTAGGCGGTGGGATCAACGGCTGCGGTATTGCGCGCGACGCAGCCGGCCGCGGACTCTCGGTCCTGCTCTGCGAACAGGACGACCTGGCCAACGGCACCTCCTCAGCCAGTACCAAACTCATCCACGGCGGCCTGCGCTACCTCGAGTACTATGAATTCCGGCTGGTCAGAGAGGCCCTGCGGGAACGCGAGGTCCTGCTGCGGGCCGCCCCCCATATCATCTGGCCACTGCGTTTCATCCTGCCCCACCACAAGGGCCTGCGTCCGGCCTGGCTGATCCGGCTCGGACTCTTCCTCTACGACCACCTGGGAGGACGGGAACTCCTGCTCCCCGCCAGCAGTGTCAATCTCCTCAAGGACGAGGCCGGCCTGCCCTTGAAACCGATGTTCACCAAGGCTTTTGAATATTCGGACTGCTGGGTGATGTATGGCCGGTTGGTGGCGCTCAACGCCATGGACGCCGTAGCCCGGGGCGCCGAGATCCGGGTGCGCACCCCCTGTATCGCCGCCAGCCGTAGCGAGGGTGTCTGGACTCTGCAGCTTCAGGACAGGCAAACGGGTTTGAAGAGCACCGCCCGGGCCAAGGTGCTGGTCAACGCCACCGGCCCCTGGCTCGACAGCTTTCTCACCCAGATCAGCCACCAGGATTCCGGTGAACAGATCAGGATGGTCAAGGGCAGCCATATCATCGTC
>JANOIV010000238.1:0-16936 GCA_031407875.1 Desulfobulbaceae bacterium
TAGAGGACGATGAGGGTATAGAGGACCGCATCAAGGGAATAGAAAAAGGTGACCAGCAGCAGGACAAGGGCATTGGAGGTCAGGATGGTATTGCCGAGTCCGATGGAGTAGCGTTTGAGCAGCATGACCGACAGTAGGTCCATGCCGCCGAGAGAACCCGAGGACTTCAGGCTGATGCCGGTGCCGGCCCCGAGCACGATGCCGGAGAGCAGGGCGCTGAGGATCTTGTCGTCCATCTTGATCGGGATATGGATATAGATCAGGGTGACGGTGAAGATGGCGGTACCGAGCAGACTGTAGAAAAAAAACCGGCGGCCGACGGTCATCCAGGCCAGCAGGAAGAGCGGGATATTGATGACGATATAGAGCCAGCCGGTATTGGCCCAGGGCAGCTGTTTATGGAGGATCAGGGCCAGGCCGGTAATGCCGCCGGTGGCGAATTTCTGAGGGATGGCGATGTCGTTGATGGAGACGGCGCAGAGAATGCTGCCGATGGTGAGAAGGAAAAGATCCCAAGCCACCTGCTGCCAGGAGGTAAAGAGTCTCTGCGGTCGATGTTTCTGCTGCATGGTTGAATAACCTGAAAAAAAAGGGGAAAATTGTTTGCTGATGCCTTGTACCTTATGGCACCTGCGAATGCACCTGAAAAATGGCCGGATCAGGCTGCGCGTCTTCAGTCTTCGAGAATGGCCGCAATCATTTCTTGGCGTCTTTTCTGAGAGAGATAGGGCGTCATGCGCACTTCCAGGATTCTGGCCCGGCGATCCCTTTTACGCTTCACGGCCTCCTGGGTATGGAAGATGAGATCCTCAATCTCGCAGGGTTTCAGCAGATAATTGAAGGCCCCCAGTTTGATCGCCTCAACCGCTGTGTCGACTGTGGCACGGCCTGTCAGCATGATGACCTCGATCAGGGCATGGTTCTTCTTGATGGCGGTCAGGGTTTCAATGCCGCTCATGCCGGGCATGGCAACATCGAGAATGACGACCTCAATTGTATCATCATCCTGCAACTGCCTGATGGCAGTCCTGCCATCTAAGGCGGTTTTGACGGTATAACCTCGTTTGGCCAGCCGTTGGGCGAGGATCTCGATAAAGGCCGGTTCATCATCGACGATAAGGAGGGTTGGAGGTGTCATGAAAATCTTGTCGTGTAATTCCAATTCTAAATCAAACGTAACTTTGTCGGCTACGCTGTGCGGCTCCTCGCCGTACTACCTGTACTTGTCTCGTCGCTGCTCGCTTGCCTTCGCGTTCTCATTTTAATCTATAAACGGAATAAATGGTCTGAACGGCTGCAGGGCAAGGCGCTGAGGCCCAGGCTGACTTCCCTTCACCTCCGATTCCCCAGCCTCTCTGAATAGTATTGCTCATCCGGCGCCACTTGTGCAAGGAAGAACGAGTGATTGTATGCAATACCATCTTCAGCACTACAACGTGGTTATTTATTATGATAATATCCTCATAACAAGTTTTGTACAGAAGGATGTCGAAGCCCTATCCGGTACATTCCTGAGGACCTGCCGGCAACCAGTGGTGTCTGGACGGGTCGTTCTGCTCCGTGTCGGGTTTCCTTCTTGCACAGGCCCACGGCTGAGCAGAAATATGCGGGAGAAGAGATGGCGGATATTCTGGTAATTGACGATGATGATGGTTTTCGTACTATGCTGTGCAAATTGCTGATCAGGGCCGGCATACTCTTGGCCTGGGGGAGTGATTCGGGATGCGCATAGCGCTGGCCTGCGTCCACCGGCACCGGGGGGCTCTCAGGAGATGATATACAACAAAGCCCCGCACTGTCTAAAACGTCGAACAGGCGGCTTTATTGTAGAGAGACCGGCTATTTCGGCACGTCCGCCGCCTTGGAGGCTATTTTGTATTGAATGCCGTTATCGGCGGGGGCTGCAAGTTTGACTACCTTGATAAAACCATAGCCCATGCCGGTGTGGCACTCATTACATGAGGCGATGACGGCTGTGTATTCTTTGGTAAAGGCCGCCATATCCTCGGCGGCGATGGCATTATTGACCGGCGCAAACTTTCCCTCATAAAATGCTTGCCAGGTCACATATTCTTTGGGTTTTGTGACCTTGGCGGGATTCATAGACTTGTCCATGTACTTGGACATATAGGAGGCCAGCGCCCAGTTTCCGCCCTCGGCGGCAAAATACATATTCTGGAACCGGTCACCCACCTCACGCATCGGCACTGCGAATTTTGGCAGTGCGCTCTTGATGCCGTCAATCTGTTTCTGCATATCTTCTCCAGCCGCACTCACACACAGAGCGCTGCCCGCGACGATCAAACCTGTTACAGCGAGGACTCGGACGCATTTTTTCAACATGGTGCTCTCCTTGTTTGAGGATGGGGAAAAGTGCACATTCATAAACGAACGTGTCGATATTCGACCAGATACCTGCCGTGCTGTTTCAGATCACCTCCTCTTAAAATGAGTGGATTGAAGTTGAAACGGCCTCCGGCGTTTGCGGTTCGGCTGGAAATGAACTCCCAATAACTGCTCTTATTATCTCACAAAGTGACAACGAATGTCAAATTTCGGATCCCCCATTTTGCGCCAATGCCTCATCGAAGAGTTTCACTGTGAAGGAAAAGGCAGAGAAACTGTGGGGAGGCGCAAATGAGATTGCCAAGTATTTCTGTTGCGATGTATGATGAAATGGAGTGGGGTACGGATGCGTGGCTAGGTCTGAGGTTTTTTAAAAAAAGAGTTGTGCAAAGAGTGAAAGGAAATGCACCCTTTCAAGGCCCTGACATTCCAGGGACCGGAACGGTTCGATAATGGTTTTTGCCATCAGAGGAGGCACCTATGCGCTGGCAGCTCGGACGGAGAAGCTCAAATATAGAGGATAGCAGAGGCAGCAGGATACCCCGGGGGATCAAAGGCGGCGGTATCGGCATCCTGCTGCTGGCCCTGGTCGGCATGTATTTCGGCATAGATCCGGCCCTGATTCTCAACGTCGGAGAATCTCTGCAGGGGGCACCGCCGGGGCCATCGACTCCCTATCAGCCGAGCGTCGAAGAGAAAGAACTGGCGGATTTTGTCTCGGTGGTGTTGGCGGATACCGAGGATACCTGGACTGAGGTCTTTGCATCAGCGGCTAAAAAATATGTGGAACCCAAGCTGGTGCTGTTCTCAGGTGCGGTCGAGTCGGCCTGCGGTTTTGCCCGGGCGGCTATGGGACCCTTTTACTGTCCCGCCGACCGCAAGGTCTATATTGATCTGTCGTTTTACCGTGATCTCAAGGCCGATCTCAACTCGCCGGGAGATTTTGCTCAGGCCTATGTAATCGCCCATGAGGTGGGGCATCATGTCCAGAATCTCTTAGGTATAAGCGAAAAGATGGCCGCCCAGCGCCAAAAGCTCTCCGAGGTGCAGTACAACAGACTCTCGGTGAATCTCGAACTGCAGGCCGACTGTCTGGCCGGGATCTGGGCCAACCATGCTGATCGGGCCCGCCAGGTGGTGGAACCGGGTGATATTGAGGAGGCCCTGAACGCCGCCTCGAACATCGGTGACGATCGCCTGCAGCGCCGTTCTCAGGGCCATATCACCCCCGACTCCTTTACCCATGGCAGTTCCGAGCAGCGGGTAAGCTGGTTCCGGCGGGGTTTTCAGTCAGGCGAACTGCGCAACTGTGATACCTTCAGCGCGAATAAACCGTGATCTGGTTCGGATAGACACCCCGGTGAGAGTTCAGTCCCTCTTCGGGCCTGAGAGTGGCTGCAGGTTGCGCCCTGCTCGCCGGATTTGATACGGATTTTCAGAATTTCCAGTCCCAATACGTGAGAAATGCCGCAAAATTGCGCAGGTCGGAGGCATTTCTGGCCCAGGGTTTTAAACTGGTATAAAAAACAGGGCCATCGTGCTGTTCACTCTCGAATTCTTTATCCTCACCCACTCGCCAGTCCAGAGCCCACCAACTGATAAGAAGTCTTTCCCATATCTTGTGGCTGCCCTTTACATAGCCTTTCCGTCCACCTGAATCCTCATAAAAAGAGGTTGTTCCGCCACCAATTGTCGGGAGATTTTTCAGCGATTCCAAAGGGCTGAGCCGGGCGTTGCGGGTGTTGAACGCGACAAGGGAAGCCCGGTCGGCCAGCCGGATATCCTTTATCCTGTGGGTTGCACTTTCAATGTGCACCACAGTTTTGCTCGTGTTGAGATCTTTCGCCGAAAAATCGAGAATGCCCGGCAGGCTTTGCGAGTAGACACATTGACGTTTGTTTTTCTGCCAGTTTTCCGGATAGGCATCTTGAGGTAAATAGGTGGTAGGCACAAAGGCCAGATAGCAGCCGCAGGTGTGCAGGGTGGTATACAGAAGCGGCCGGCCATTGCCGTTGAGCGTGACAATTATCAAGAGACCGACATTATTGCCGGCCCCTAAATTGAAGGGAAAAAAACTCAAGGGGGTCTCGGGGAAATGAATGCGGTAAATGAGGTTGGTATACGATCCTTTTTCAGTGGCAAAATGTTGTTCTTTTGAATAGATGCTTGCTTGTGTCGGATCGATGGAAACGACCTCTGCGCCATTCTTGGCGACTGTGGCCTGAGGGGTGCCAATCAGATTATAGGGTTCCCGTGGGTTTTCTATCAGAAAGACGGGAAGAAAGCGGCCTGTCAGATGCTCTTCATCATGGGCAGTGAGGGCGAAGGGGGGGCTGCCGCTGCCGGTGTCTGCCGGCGCCTGTGGTCTGGCACAGGAGGCAAGAAACAGCAGCGACAGGAGGCAGAAAAACAGTGCCAGTCTAGAGGATGCTTTCATATCTTTGCCAAAACCGACCCATATTGAAGGGCTGATGGTTTTACGGACAAGCTCTTAGACTCGTGAATAGGTGACGCTGTCCTTTTCAAACTCTTTAAGCACTTCTTCGCTCAAAGACGGAGTTATTTTCGGCATGATGTGGCTGAATGTCTCTGAGGTTACCATGTAGTCTTTTTTACTGGTAACCTCCTGCTCAAAGGCAAAATGGGCAACCTGCTGGAAAAGATACTGTATATCTGCAGGAGTGAAGCCCGATGTCATTTTGACAAGGCGATCCAGATCGACCTGTCCGGTATTGAGCTTTGAAAGATAATGTTCGAGGATAGTTGTCCTTCCTTCCCTATCCAAGCCCCCAACCGGAATGATGCAGTCAAACCTTCCCGGACGAAGCATTGCGGCATCCAAATCCCGGATGTAATTGGTGGCACACACAAGCAATATCTTGTTCTGCTGCTCCTTGAGCAAAGGAATTTGTTTGAGAAACTCGTTCGTAATGGATTTATCAATCCGGTCAGCCATATCACGACTGCCGGCGATCTCTTCGAATTCATCGATAAAGAGGACTACTTCATCAAGATTTCTTGCCTCTTCCATTACTTCCCGTAAATTGGCACCTATTTTCTCTACCCCATCGGCCATAAGCATGCTGGGTACGATCTCTATGTAGCGCCAGGATAGGACGCCGGCTATGGCCTTGACAAAATGGGTTTTACCAGTACCAGGAGGTCCGAAGAAAACGATTGCCTTGGGAGGGACTACCCCGTGTTTCTGCGAAAGGCCCTCCTCCATAAGGGGCAGGATGATTCTGCGTTGGACCAACTGTTTAGGGGGTTGGGAGTCGGATATAGTGTCCCACAGGTCTCGGCTGATGGTCTGAGCCCCCATCTCCTTCAGAATATTCCCCCGTTGCAGGATTATGTTCTCATCAGGGACCCGCTCCATATTCTCCAGGAAATCCAGGCAGGCAGTCCGTAAACCCACATCCCGGCCGAGTTTTTCCGAGAGAAGCCACTTATGCTTCAATATCTTGGACAAGAGATCAGTGGCGATATCCGGTTTAAATACCACCCCGCTCAGTTCAAGGATTCTTTTCGCACTCTCTTCCGGTGATAAAATTTCCAGAGGGGTTTCATTCATAAGATACCTATTATATGGGCTTCAATGCCATTGAGTTTGTTGTAAGACAGTTGTTGTCGCATGGGCAAGAGAGTTGAGTTCGACAGCAAGCCTTCACTCACTTTTCTCTCATCGCATCCCGTACTTTGACGGCCAGAGCCCTTATAGGGAATGGCTTTTGGATGAAGTTCACGCCTTCGTCCAGCACACCCCGGTGGGCGATCACGGTGGCTGTATAGCCGGACATGAACAGGGTTTGCATGCTGGGGTAAAGGTCCTGCAACCGTTCAGCCAGGTCCCGGCCATTCATTTCCGGCATGACTACGTCGGTGATGAGAAGTCGTATCTCGCTTGCGTGTTTTTCGGCCAGCCCAATGGCCTCGCCCGGTGTGCCTGCGGTCAGCACCCTATAGCCTAATTTTTCCAGCAGCATTTGGTCCATTTTCAGGAGTGCAGGCTCGTCCTCCACAACCAGCACCGTCTCGCCGCGGCTGAGAGGGATTTCCGTAGCATTTTCGCGCTGCGCAATGACGGCTTGGCCCGTGTACCGGGGCAGGTAGGTTTTAAAGGTTGTGCCATTTTCCGTTCACTGTAGACGTTGATGAGTCCGTTGCTCTGCTTGACGATGCCATACACTGTAGATAGCCCCAGACCGGTTCCCAGGCCCATTCCCTTGCTCGTGAAAAACGGTTCGTAAATGTGGTCGAGGATTTCTTTGTCCATGCCGCGGCCATCGTCGGTGACGGCCAGCAGTACATACTCTCCTGACACAAACCCGACATTTTGAGCGCAGTAGGCCTCGTCAAGAACTATATTTTTCGTTTCGATAATGACCTTGCCGACGCCGGCAATGGCGTCCCTGGCGTTGACACACAAATTAATCAGGATCTGATCGACTTGGATGGGATCCATCTTGATCGGGTACAGGCCTACCTCGGGCAGCCAGGCCAGATCGATGTCCTCGCCGATGAGTCGCCTGAGCATCTTGAGCATGCCCTCCACGTTCTGGTTCAGGTCCATCACCACGGGGATGATAGTCTGCTTGCGGGCAAAGGTCAGCAATTGCCGGGTTATGTCCGCTGAACGTATCGCGGCCTTGTAAATTTCCTCAAGGTCGGCGTGCAGCGGTTGGGTCGGGTCCACACTGTTCAGGGCCAGTTCCGTATAACCGAGGATCACGCTGAGCATATTGTTGTAATCGTGGGCCACGCCACCCGCCAGCTGGCCCACTGCTTGCATCTTCTGAGCCTGCTGAAGCTGGCCCGTCAGTCGGAGTTGCTCGGTGATGTCCCGTTTGACGGCCACGTAGTTGACGATCCGGTCCAAATCGTTGCGAACCGGCGAAATCGTCATCTCCTCGGTGTAGAGATTCCCGTCCTTACGCTTATTGATCATAAGGCCCGCCCAGGTTCTGCCGTCGGAGATGGTATCCCAAAGATTGCGGTAAAAAAGTTCGTCCTGCTTGCCGCTCTTGAGGATGCGCGAATTCTGGCCGACAACCTCCTCTCGGCTGTAGCCCGTCGCCTGCTCGAAGGCCGGGTTGACGAACTGAATATCCTCTGGGCGTCGGTCATGACAATGATCTCCCCGACCTGCTCGATAGCCGCCAGCAAACGCTTACGCTCGGCATCGGCCCGCTTGTGCGCCGTGATGTCACGGATGTTGCCCTGGATCACCTTGCAATGGTCTACATACAAGGTACACGTTGCTGACAAACTCCACGGCTATGGGCCGCCCATTGAGGGTTTTCAGTGGCAAATCATCATAGCGGATATATTCGTTATCCTGCAGGGCCTTGAAAGCCTCCTTGGATGCGGCAATATCTTTGAATACGCCGAGTTCCCAGATATATTGCCCGCAGATTGCATCGTAAGAATAACCGAGTAACTGCAACAGGAAAGGATTGACATCAACCACCTTGCCGGTATCGGCATCAAGAACCAAGATACCGTCCTTGGCTGATTCAAAGAGCCGCCGGTAGCGCTTCTCGGAATCTTGCAGCCTCTCCCCGGACCTCTCCTTTTCCCGCAGCGTTTCTTCCAACAGGGCAATTCGCCTCTTCAGTTCGGTGTTGGCGAGGTGATATTGGTCTTCCGCATGTGTGTCTGACATAGTCACAACCTCGGTAAAATTTCCCCCCGGTTTCACAATATAAGACCGAGCCACAGAAAATGCAAAGGCTTGACTTACTGTCCGCACAGCACACCATGGATTTTCTTGCCGAATGGCCCGTCCAGGGCGATTGCTGGCGACATCTTACGCGGATCGATAATACACTACCTCAGCAAATTGGCTGAAAACCCACCTGGCGGGATGTGAACCTTACGGCTTCTGATTTTTAAACTTGAAGTTGACACAATAGTCATTGCAAACATCTTGCCAAGAATAAAAGAGAGAGGTCACTCTCTCTTTTGGGGGGCCACTCTCTTCCGTAAACAGCATCGTGCCAATGTCGATATGCAAGCGACTTCGGCGATTTGGCATAGGTGGATCCACGTATTTCAGCAAGAATTTTGCCTCTCGGGGGCATGGCGGCATATCGCGGACCATTTACCAGCAATTACATAAAGGAGACCGAGGGAAGGTCATATATAACCACAGGTTAAATATGACCTTTTTTATAGGGCTCTTCATGACAACCCCGTAAATGCTTTGTTGGCTAATTATTACCTAAAATCAGGATGATGCGCGGGGTGACGTTGAGGGCTGGAAACCTGGCACAAGAATTGAACTATACTAAGTTGATAATAACGTGACAAAGATGTCACAAAACCCCCTGCTGTTTTCAGCATCAGGGGTCTGGAGCTTTATTTTTCATTTGGAGGGATCAACCATGGAACAACCAAAATTTTTTTCCGCTTTTCTATTGATCGTCGTGTTTGCTTTTTTTCTGGGCTGTGCATCTCAACCAAAGCAGGAGGGGACCGGGGAATATATCGACGACACTGTGATCACAACAAAGGTCAAGGCCGCACTTCTGAGTGAACCCTCCCTGAAATCAAGTGAGATCAATGTTGAAACCTTCAAGGGTGTCGTGCAACTGAGCGGTTTCGTCTATTCCCCGGCCGACATCAACAAGGCGGTTGAGGTCGCACGTAGGGTTGAAGGGGTGAGATCGGTCAAGAACGACATGCGGGCTAAGTGACGGTGATTCGCCCCCAGACACCCTGTCCTGAGGCGATCGCAACCCAGCCGCCTGCCTGCAGGAGTTGTCATGAAGTACATGAGAAATTGAGTGTCAGTCTCACTTCACTTTGCAGGCTGACGCTCGAAACTACGCGGACGCAAGATTTACGATTCGCCAAGTTATGGCAAAAGGAGAAAAAATGCTCGAAACACTTGCAATCATCTTAATTATCCTCTGGGCTCTTGGCCTTGTCTCCTCGTACACCATGGGCGGACTTATCCATATCCTCTTGGTCGTCGCGATAGTGGTGATCCTGGTTCGTGTCATTCAAGGTCGACGCCTGTAACCGGCGCCGGGCGATAGTTATCGGCTGCTTTGGTGTCCCGGCTAACATTATTGTCGCTGGAGTCGTAGGAGGTTTCCCCTGCCGGTAATCGCCGTTGGCAGTTTAAGCGGTTTGATAGTCACAGCCCCTGTGAGAACTACGGTGCTGCTGTTTTTGAGTCGGGCTTTTCAAAAAAGTCTGAAGAATACTCAATCCATTAACAAAAGAGATATGTTATGAGCATGAAAGAAGCCTACAAACAGAAGATAGAGGCCGAACTGAGACTGGCTCAGGCCAAATTAGACGAGTTCAAGGCCCGGGCCAAGATTCTTACAGCTGACGCACGTGTCAAGTATGCCGAGCAGATTGACGAGATTGAACGGAAGGTTGATACCACGAAGGCTAAACTGAAGGAACTGAGCGAGGCCAGTGAGGACAATTGGGAGCGGTTTAAGGACGGCGTGGAGAGTGCATGGGGTGCAGTAAGTGCCGCTGTGAGAGATATCGCCGCCAAGTTCAAAAAATAATCGAGCCCACGAGCCCATGTAAATGGACCGGAATTCGCCAACACCTACAACCTGCATCGGTTGGCGTGGATGTTGTCCTGAATGCGGACGAACCTTTTTGTTGTCTTATAAACAAAGCAGGTCAAATCATGATAAGCACTAGTCTTTTTCCGGGACGCTCTGTGCAGGGCAAGGACGCCGGGAAAAGGCTAGCTGCGAAGCTGTCTCGATACGGGGACAAGAGAATTGTTGTCTGTGATCCCTTTATCCATACGAAAATGCTCGCCGATTTTGAACCCTGCATGAAGGACGGAGTCCAGGTTATTATAGATAAATTTGACGGCGAATGTTCTGACGAAGAGATTAAACACCTGCTCATTTTCGCCAAGAAAGCGGCATGCCGGGTCGTTATCTCGGCCCGGGAGGGGGGGGGACCCCTCGACACAGCCAAAGCAGTGGCGCATGAGGCCAGGGTTGCGGCAGCGTCATGCGCCAAGGGCGAGACTCTTTACAATGAACCAATGTCGGTGACCCCGGACATGGTTTTTTCGGCACTCGAAGCGGCAGACGCTGAGGGCCGAAGGCGTTGAGCATCTCATTGAAACGGAACCAGATCTTACGCGGTTCTTGATTAAAAATGATAATTGCGGATCTTAATTACAGAGATAATTATGCGAAAATACACGTTGTTTCTTATGATGTCACTGATTACCATAAATCTATGGGCCTGCACAAATACCACAACCAATAAAGATTTGAAGATTGAAAGGGCCAGTGCGGAGTCAGTGACAGCGACAGTTGAAGCGATAGACATGCAGACCCGGATGGTTACAATACGGGGCTCCAACGGCAATTCCCTTACAGTTCATGCCGGAGAGGAGGTGGGCAATTTGCCTCAGGTTCGTGTGGGAGACGAGGTGGTGCTTGTATATGTCGAATCAGTGGCTGTGCGGATGGCTGAGCCTGGCGAAGTCAGGGATGAAAGCAGTAAAGAGGTCAGCAGGGCAACACCAGGCAGCAAACCGGGAGTTGTCAGAGTCAACGAAACAATAAATTCAGCCACAGTTGAGGCAATTGACAAGGCAGACGATACAGCAACTCTGAGAATGCTCAATGGCAGTCTGCGGGTCGTGAAGATAAAGGATTCTGCCAACCTCGAGAAGGTCAAGATTGGTGATAAAATCGTGATTACCTCTACCGAGGCGATGGCTCTTTCTGTGCAAAAAGCCAGCAAATGAGGCAATGATGTACTGTTCCCGCCGGCTGTAAGCACAAGGGAATTGAAAATCAGAATAATTTTCAGACAAGAGGGTCAAAGACCATCTTTTAACAGAGAGAGACTTGGGTAAGAGGCTCAATTGATACTTGAAAAACTGCCTCTTCGTGCAAGAAAGCCTCAAGAGAGCAAATTCATTAACTAAGGAGACGCATTATGAGCGAGAAAGATGCCTTCCAAGAGAAGATATATACCGAACTGGAAATAGTGCAGGCCAGGTTTGCCGAGTTCAAGGCCCAGGCGAAGCGCTTGACAGTTGATGCCCGTATCAAACAACATGCCAGGCATGTTGAAGAACTTGAGCAGAAGGTTAACGCCACGAAGGCCAAACTGAAGGAAATGGACGAGGCCGGCGATGATGCTTGGGAACTACTTAAGGACGGTGTGGAGAATACTTGGGGTGATTTACAGTCTACACTTCAAGATACCGTTACAACATTTAAAGAATAAGGAAAACGAACTTTTTTTCTGAACCGGATGCCCACTGACAGGAGCGTAAGATAACGTGGGCGTTCGGCCCGGGGCATCTCAATCCTGGCTCACTGAACGGTGACCACCGACCATAGCGACCCTCATCCCACCAGTCAAATCGGCGGGAATTTCATATTCCAAAGCTGACTCCATATGAGAGTCCAACCCTCATGCACGCATTGCCTATCATCGACAGCAGATTCGGAGAGCAATAGCTCACGGAGTTCATTTCTGCCTTGGTACAAATAATGATGTGAGCATTACTTGAATCGAATCAAAGGACGCCAAGATGCCCATTCAACTCAATGAACAAAGCGGCGGCAAGTTGGTAAAGGCGGATTACGAGTACTTTGTGACCGAGTTCGAGCGACTCGCCCGGCAGCATGAAATGGCAATGTTCAGCATGCCGTTCGTTCTGGGCTTCCTGATGCTGACGCAGATCGGTTGTACCTCAGTGATGCCACAGCCTTCCGTATCCTTCGCGATCAAGGTGCCGGCCGCGTGGTCGGCATCGACCGGCGCCGTGAAAACCGGCACCTCCTCGCTCGCCCAGTGGTGGTTGCGCTTCAACGATCCGCTGCTCGGCAGTCTCGTGGCCCGGGCCATGCAGGCCAACACCAGCGTGAAGAGTGCCCATGCCGCACTACGGCAGGCCAGGGCGCTGCGTGACGTCTCGGCGGCGGCGCTGTGGCCGGCGATCGATAGTTCGGCCTCGGCACAGCATAGCAAGTCGGGGAGCAACAGTGCCGCCAACAACTTCACGGCCGGCCTGGATGCGAGCTGGGAGCTCGACATTTTCGGCGCCAACCGCAGCGCGCTGAACACCAGCGAAGCCACGGTTCTGGCCGGCACCGCAAGCCTGGGTGACGTGCAGGTATCGATCGCCGCCGAGGTGGCGCTCGGCTACATCACACTACGCGGCACCCAGACCCGCCTATTGATTGCTCATGACAACCTGGCCAGCCAGCACGAGACGCTCCAGATCACGCAGTGGCGTCTGCAGGCCGGCCTGGTCTCCTCACTCGAAGTCGAGCAGGCACGTACCGCCGTCGGACAGACCCGCGCCCAGTTGCCGGCCTTGCAGTCCAGCATCGAGCAGACTTGTCATGCCCTCGCGGTACTGACCGGCCAGCCGCCGGCAGCCTTGTCGACGGTGCTGACCGCGGCCGGCCCGGTGCCGCAGGCGGACGATGATCTGGCGCTGAGCATTCCCGCCGAGACGCTGCGCCAGCGGCCCGATGTGCGTGCCGCTGAGCACCAGGTCACTGCCGCTGTGGCCCGCGTATCGCAGGCCGATGCTACACGGCTGCCGAACTTCACGCTCAGCGGCTCGCTGGGTCTGAACGCCTTGACGCTGGGCACACTGACCCAGGGCGCGTCGGTCGTCAGTGCGCTGCTGGCCGGTGTGTCGATGCCGGTGTTCGACGGCGGTGCCGCAAGTGCCGAGGTACGCGCCCAGCAGGCCGCGCTGGACCAGACGCGCCTTGCCTACGAGGCCACGGTGCTGACGTCGCTTAAGGACGTGGAAGACGCCCTTGTGGCGCTACGCGGTGACCGCGAACGCAAATTGCGCTTGCAGGACGCAGCCGAGGCGGCTGGCAACGCCGCGCTGCTGGCGCGCCAGCGCTACAGCAGTGGTCTGGTGGATTTTCAGACCGTGCTCGAAACCCAGCGCACCCAGCTCAGCACGCAGGACAGCGTGGCCAGTGCGAGTGCCGACGTCAGTGCCGATCATGTGCGCCTGTACAAAGCTCTGGGCGGTGGTTGGCGTTCAGGCGGCAGTGACGCGCCACCCGTCCCAACCGAAAACACCCCCCGGAGTTCCCGTTCATGAGCCCAACGAATCCTGCCACTATCGTCGTGACGCCGCCTGAAACCGGCAGCGAATCCGACCTCGCCACCTTACTCGCCGAGCCCGCCACGCGCCCCTGGTACCGCCGCCCGGCGCTGTGGGCCGGCGTCGTGCTGGTCCTGCTGGTGGTTGCTGGCCTGTGGTACTGGCAAGCACGCCGGACCGCCAACGCGGCGCCGAGGTATATCACGCAGGCCGTGGCGCGCGGCAACCTCACGCTGACGGTCACCGCCAACGGCACATTGCAACCGACCCGTTCGATCAGCATTGGTAGCGAACTCTCGGGCACCGTGTCGAAGGTCAACGTAGACGTCAACGACCAGATCAAGAAAGGTCAGGTGCTGGTCGAGCTCGATACTGCCAAGTTGCGCGACCAGATCCTGCGCTCGCGCGCCTCGCTGGCCGTCGCGAACGCCAAGGTCGCCCAGACCGTCGCGACGGTGAAGGAGGCTAAGGCCAGCCTGGCGCGGTTCGAAGAAGTGGCACGCCTGTCGGGCGGGAAGGTACCGTCCAGGGCCGCGCTGTCCACCGACGAGATCAACCTGTCGAAGGCGTCGATCCGCGCGCCATCCGACGGCGTGGTGCTGACACGCAGCGTAGACCCCGGCAACGCGGTTGCAGCGTCCTTGCAGGCTGTGACACTACTCACCGTGGCCGATGACCTGACGCAGCTGCGCCTGCAGGTCTACGTCGACGAGGCTGACGTGGGCTCGGTGAAGGCGGGCCAGAACGCCACTTTCACCGTCAGCGCCTATACCCGTCGCACCTACCCGGCCAGCATCACCCGCGTGGCCTATGGTTCGACCATCACCGACAACGTTGTCACGTACCTGACCTATCTGGCCGTGGACAACAGCGACCTGAGCCTGCGGCCCGGCATGACGGCCACCGCGACCATCACCGCGACGCAGCGCAACGACGTGCTGCTCGTGCCCAACACGGCACTCCGGTTCACGCCGACGGTCGCAGGCACCGTCAAGGTGGCGGCAGGCGGCAGCATCGTCTCAAGTCTGACGCCACGCATGCGTAGCAACAGAACGCGTAAATCGGCTGCGGCCGGCGCCAGTACCGCTGCGGCGCGCCAGGTTTGGGTGCTGCGCGACGGTGCCGCCGTGGCGGTGGCGGTGACGCCGGGCATCAGCGACGGCCGCATGACCGAGATCACCGGCGGCGACTTGCAAGCCGGCATGCAGGTGATCACCGACCAAAAAACGGTGGCTGCGAAATGAGCGCGGTGTCGCCCAGCGGAGCGCCCCGGGTCGCCCCCGGCATACCGCTTATCCGCCTGCGCGGGGTGACCAGGGTGTACGGCAGCGGCCAGGCCGAGTTGATGGCCTTGAAGGGCATTGACCTCGACATCAACGCCGGCGAATTCGTGGCGATCATGGGCCCCAGCGGCTCGGGCAAGTCGACAGCGATGAACATCCTGGGCTGCCTGGACACGCCAAGCGCGGGCCAGTACTTGTTCCATGGCGCGCATGTCGAGGCCTTGTCGTGCGACCAGCGGGCGAGGCTGCGCCGGCGCTACCTGGGCTTCGTGTTTCAGGGCTTCAATCTGCTGGCCCGCACCTCGGCGCAGGAGAATGTCGAACTGCCGCTGCTGTACCGCGGCGAGAAGGCGGTGGTGCGACGTTCAGCTTCGGCCAGGGCGCTGCAGTCGGTGGGCCTGGGCGGCTGGGAACATCACACCCCGGGCGAGCTGTCCGGCGGGCAGCAGCAGCGGGTGGCGATTGCCCGTGCCATCGTGACTGAACCGGCTGTACTGCTGGCCGACGAACCCACCGGCAACCTCGACAGCCAGCGCAGCCAGGAGATCATGGAACTGCTGCGTGGCCTGAACACGGATTACGGCATTACCGTGCTGATGGTCACGCACGAGCCCGACATGGCGGCCTATGCGCGCCGTCTCGTGCACTTCGTCGACGGCCGCATCGACAGCGATGCAGCGAACCTGCAGCCGACCGTACCGCCATCGCCGGCCCCGGCTACGTCGGCAATAGCAAGGACACCCTGATGCTGCTCAATACCCTGCTCCTCGCACTGCGCTCGATCCGCCGCAACCTGTTGCGCTCGTTCCTCACCATCCTGGGCATCGTCATCGGCGTCAGCGCGGTGATCACCATGGTGACGTTGGGCAAGGGCGCCACGCAGGCTGTGCAAACGCAGATCTCCAGCCTCGGCAGCAACTTGCTGATGGTGCGCTCGGGCCAGCGTCGGGGGCCGGGCGGCGCCGGCGGCGTGCCGTCGTTCAAGGAGGCCGATGCCGAGGCGATTGCCGCGCAGATTGGCGGCGTCGCCGCGGTGGCCCCGGAGGCCCGTACCAGCGTCACCGTGGTCGCCAATGGCCGCAATTGGGCTACCAGCGTTACGGGCACCAGCAATGCCTGGTTCGACACCGGCAACTGGAAGTTGACCTCAGGGCGCCTGTTCGCAGACGCCGAGCAACGCGCCGGTTCGGCAGTCTGCATCATCGGCGAGACGACACGGCGTGAGCTGTTTGGCGGCACGGTCGGCTCGGGCGGTCTGGGCGAGCAATTGCGCATCAAGCAGTTCTCGTGTGAGGTGATCGGCGTGCTGTTATCCAAAGGCCAGGCAGCGATGGGCAACGATCAGGACGATGCGGTGATCGTGCCACTGCTCACCTTGCAGCGCCGCGTCACCGGCAACCGGACTGTTAACACGCTGCTGGTATCAATGCAGGATGGCAGCGACAGCACGCGGCTGAAGGACAGTCTCAGGCAACTGCTGCGTGAGCGCCGCAAGCTGGCCGATGCCGACGACGACAACTTCAACATCCTCGACACCCAGCAACTCGCCGAGACGCTGTCGGGCACGACCCAGGTGATGACTACGCTGCTGGGCGCCGTGGCGGCGGTGAGCCTGCTGGTGGGTGGCATCGGCATCATGAATATCATGCTGGTCAGCGTGACTGAGCGCACCCGCGAGATCGGCCTGCGCCTGGCCATCGGCGCGCTGGAACGCGAGGTGCTGCTGCAGTTCCTGATCGAGGCGGTGGCATTGGCTGCGCTGGGCGGTATTGTCGGCATCGTCGTCGCCACCGGCGCCTCCATCGTGCTGGCCGGTGTGATGGGTGTGCCCTACCTGTTCGACCCGGCGATCAATCTGCTGTCCTTCGTCTTCTCGGCCGGCATTGGGGTGGTGTTCGGGTATTTCCCGGCGCGGCGCGCCGCGCGCATGGATCCGATCGAGGCGCTGCGGCACGAATAAAGGGCGTAGGCGTGGGGCCGGATGGCGGCGAGGTCGGCCGCCTTCGTAAAACCCTCGCTATTCAAAGGACAGCGCGGTAATCTGTGCTGTCAGAAACGTGGTCCGTCATCTCTTGATGGCGTCGTAAAAAGCCCGATCTCCTTCGTTGTAGGTTTTTGTCAGGCCCTCGACATACTATGTGTATTGTCGAGAACCTGACAAAAACTCTACGCCTTGTATATCGAACTTTTTATCTAGCCATCTGTGATCTTT
>JANOIV010000249.1:0-7065 GCA_031407875.1 Desulfobulbaceae bacterium
TTTTTCTGGGTCTTTCTCATTCCATACACTGGGATAAGAATTCGGTCCTCGCCAGGAAAAGCCAAGTAAGAATTCCATGTATTCACTACATGAGCCTCGTCATCGGAGCATGATACTATGGAAACAACCCCTTCCTTACTAACAACCGTCATAAACCTTTCGTCAAACATAATGATCCTCCAAAATTTAAACATTAGCGCTATTGAAGATATCTATTATCCACAATAGCGCTAATATATGATATCGTGCGCTTGCTGTCAAGGCTATCTGCTGCCGACATGGGGAAAAGGGAAATACTTTCACCAAGTGACGGGAGACCTCGAAAGTGCCCGAAAAGACTTACTGTGGGTTGCCAGCCAAAAACCTGAAGATTATAAAGTTCTTTACCCTTGGCGGATGCACTTCATAGCCGATGCCAAACTGCAATTTGCCCCCCTGTAACTCCAAGGCCCTGAGCTGACACTTGCCATCAATCTATGTGAGCCAGTAATCTGGCCTTTAGGGGGCAAAAACTCCGTATTCCGGTTGCCACTCTTCATTATGGACTGATATCAAAAGCACAAAAGGGAACCTCTGCTTTCTGCAAATCTTTGCAATAACCTTTTAAAGTTTCACAGATTGCAGAAAAAGCCAGTTCATCCCACGGTATTTCAGCGGGTAAAAAGAGCTTAACCTCGAGGCTTTCGCTGCCGGCATGAAAGTCATGATTGATAAGCCGGGCACGATAGATGAAATATAGCTGATTGATAAATGGCAGGTTGAAAAGGACATAGGGTTGCAGATCTTCAACTTTTGCCCACGCCTCCTCAAAGGTTTCACGGGTGGCGCAAACTGAGAGAGTTTCCCCAATTTCTTGCCCTCCTGCGGGGAGTGTCCACATATTCAGACGCGGTTCGATAGCCCGTCTGCATAGAAGGATTGTATCGCCCATGACCGGAAGTGTGCCGACAACCATTTTCGGATTTTCATAATGGATAGTGCCACAACCATCGCAAACAAATCGTGGACTGCCATCTCCCTCTGGTATCGGTAGCGTCACTTTGCCGCCGCACTGTGCACAGAAATTCAAGATCGTGCCCTTTATTGAAATTTCTTCGATCCATTGCCATGTGGGAATGAGATGCAAGCGAGCAGGAACAGTAATGCTATTGTTTACTATTTTTCATGACATATAAGTATAAACCTGGAACAGGTTCAAGGCTACCCCAACTGGAGAAAAGATATATGGATGTGAATGAAAGCAAGATAATCCGCATCGGTGTCAGCTCCTGCCTGCTTGGTAATAAGGTCCGCTATGATGGAGGACACAAGCACGATCGGTATATTACCGAAACGCTAGGGAATTATTTTGAGTTTATACCGGTTTGCCCTGAGGTGGAATGCGGTCTTCCAATACCCCGTGAAGCAATGCGCCTTATTGGTGACCCTGAATCACCCCGACTCGTGACGAATAAGACAGGAGTCGATTATACGGACCAAATGAACGAATGGGCGCAGAAACGGGTGAACCAATTGGCCCAAAAGGATCTCTGCGGTTTTATTTTTAAAAGTAAATCTCCTTCCTCCGGAATGGAAAGAGTAAAGGTATACGATGGGAACAATATTCCCCACACAATCGGTATTGGTCTTTTTGCCAGGGTATTTAAAAACCGTTTTCCATTCTTGCCTGTAGAAGAGGAAGGTCGCCTGCATGACATGACTCTCCGTGAGAATTTCATCGAATCCGTCTTCGTCTACCGACGCTGGCGTGATACCGTTACCAAATTCACTGCCGACAATCTGGTCATCTTTCATACCGAGCATAAATTACTACTCCGGACCCACAGTGAAAAACATTACAGGGATCTTGGGCGTATTGTTGCTCAAGCTGGGAAACTGGGCACTGAAAACCTTTTCACCTCCTATCAGGAAAATCTGGTGGCAGCCATGAAACTCCAACCGACGGTGAGAAAGCATGTGAATGTTCTCATGCACATGATGGGTTATTTTAAAAAGGTGCTTTCCGGCGATGAGAAACAGGAATTGCTCGAGGTAATTGAACGTTTTAGGAATGATTATGTGCCGCTTATCGTTCCAATTACTCTTATGAATCATTATGTTCGTAAATACCAGGAACCGTATCTACAGCAGCAGTATTATCTCAACCCTCACCCAACCGAGTTGAAACTTCGCAACCATGCCTGATACCTTGAAGACCAAAACCATACTGGTGACCGGCGCAACCGGTTATATCGGTAGACGGCTGACGCATCGTCTGCTTGAAACATCCGCGCTGAAAGTTCGGGTATTGGTGCGGAACAGAAACAAGGTCCAGGTCTCCATTGCTGACCTGGTTGAGATACAAGAGGGTTCAACCTTCGACAAAGAGTCTCTTGCTGCGGCCCTGGCAGGGGTTGATACGGCGTTTTACCTCATTCATTCCATGGAATCCACAGAGGATTACCGGAACCTTGACCGGATCAGTGCCGAGAATTTCAGAGATACCTGTATAGGTGCCGGTGTGCGGCGAATTATCTACCTCGGTGGACTCGGTGTGAGGGAGAGTGCCAGCGAGCATCTCTTGAGCAGAATTGAGACAGGGGAAATTCTTTCAGCAAAACCCGATTCTATTGAGACGATCTGGTTACGTGCAGGAGCAATTATCGGCTCTGGCAGTTCCAGTTTTGAAATTATCCGAAATCTCTGTCAGAAACTGCCGGTGATGATAACCCCTCTGTGGGTACGGAGCCGCACGCAACCCATAGGCGTTGATGATGTTCTTTCCTATCTGCAGGCGTCTGTAGCTCTGTCACATCAGGGGAACCTGGTAGTCGATATTGGCTGTGAAGAGCTCAGTTTTCAGCAAATGATGCAGCAGGCTGCCGAAATCATGGGGTTAAAGAGATACATTTTCCCCGTACCTGTGCTCTCACCTCGATTATCCTCCTACTGGTTAATCCTCTTCACCCCTATACCCTATAAGCTTGCTTCCGCTCTCGTTGAGGGCCTTAAAAGTGAAACCGTATTGCAAAACGATAACGCGGCGCAGTTATACCCGGAAATACGCCCTCTTCTCTTTAAGCAAACGGTAGCAAGTGCAATGCGGGAACTAGAGCAGAATCAAGTTCTCAGCCGGTGGTGCGACAGCACCGGCCAGCAGGCTTGCGACATTAAGGATTTCGATAATCCTGCCGGGGCGGTCTTAAGGGATGTCCGAATTATTCCTTTTGAAAATGAAGAACGTCAGGAGGATGTTTTTCAATCCGCTTGTGCCGTCGGCGGTCCCAATGGTTGGTTTAGGTACAACCTCCTTTGGCGAATGCGAGGAATTATAGATAAGCTTATGGGTGGATATGGACTCAATCGCGGGAGGCGGTTGAGCCAAGAGTTGCGCGTCGGTGATGCTCTAGACTTTTGGAAGGTGGCTGATATAAAACCCGGCAAAAGGCTACTTCTTTATGCCGAAATGAAGCTGCCGGGTCAGGCGTGGCTTGAGTTTGATGTGCAATCTGATCAACTCGTTCAGACGGCCCATTTTCTCCCCCGAGGAGTCCTGGGCAGGTTGTATTGGTATTTGGTAATGCCACTGCATCATTTAGTTTTAAACGATCTTTCCCGGACTGTTGTCAGCGCCTCCACCAAATCAGATTGATAACCCCATTAACAGGCTGGAGACTCCATGGACATCTACAGGGTGGCACTCGACTCTATCTCAGCCCATGTCGCCATACTCGACGAAACCGGGTTGATTCTCGAGACCAATAGGGCATGGAAGGATTTTGGCATGGCCAATGGCATCCAAATCGAGCCATCATGTATCGGCCTGAATTATCTGGAAACCTGTGATCATGCCAGCAAAGAACCCTTTGACGAACCAGCAGTTGTAGCTGCAGGTATACGGCAGGTCTTTCGCGGCGAGATCGAGGAATTTTTTGTCAATTATCCCTGTCACTCACCGACCGAGGAACGCTGGTTCGCCCTACGGGTAGTGAGGTTTCGTGCTCCCGAGCTCAACCGCGCGGTAATGTCCCACGAGAACATCACTCCACTCATGCGGGTACATCGCGAGCTCGCCGCCAATGAGCAGAATCTCAGGGACCAGACGGAGAAACTGGCGGAAAGCAATATCGCCCTCAAGGTTCTCCTTGAGCATCGACAAAAGGACCGGGTTCAACTAGAAGAAAATATGCTGGCCAATGTCCGAACCCTCATTCTGCCCTATATACAGCAACTGATGGAAACCCGGCTCGGCAAACGCGAACGGACAATAGTAGAGATTGTTGAGGAACGCCTCAATGAGATCACCTCGCCCTTTCTTAACCGATTGGTGGGACTGAACACCATTCTCACGCCCCAGGAAATCAAGGTTGCAACCATGGTCCGGGAAGGCCGAAGCAGCGCCGAAATTGCCGACGTTCTGCAGATTTCCGTCAGTGCCATCGATTTTCATCGTAAGCAGCTCAGAAAAAAACTCGGGTTGACCGGCGCTGCCACTAATCTCCGTTCCTATTTACTTGGGTTAATTTGAAAGCTTCTGCAACTGCGCCGCCATCTGGTAACTGGAACGAACGGCATCCTCATGGAAGCCGTAGCCGAAATAACTGCCGCAGAACCAGGTGTTTCGCACTCCGTTTAAAGTTGGCAGACTGGCCTGAGTTGCCATCGAGGCGTTGGTATAGGTGGGGTGGTGATAGACCATTCGGGTGATAACCTGCTTTTCGTCATAAGCGCTGGGGCGGTTCAGTGTCACCAGATACTGCTTGCTGGTGGTCAGGCCCTGGAGCAGGTTCATCGCATAGGTGACATAGGCCGGCTGAATTGTGGCGTCGCTGCCCTCGCGGCGGAAATTCCAGCAGGACCAGGCCCTTCGCATGGGCGGCAGGACGCTCAGATCGGTATGAAGGACCGTGTGATTTTCTTCGTACTGCCAGGGGCCGAGGAGTCGCGTTTCTTCCGGCGTCGGGTCGCCGAGGAGACGGAGAGTCTGATCGGCATGGGTGGCAAGCACCACTTGATCGAAGGTTTCATGGTGTTGGTCGGCAAACTGCACCTGAACGCCGCCATCAGTACGGAAAATGCGCTGAATCCTTGTGTTCAGATGAACTGTGCCGGTGAACACGGCTGTGAAGGCATTGACGTAGCTGTTACTACCGCCGGCGACGGTCCGCCAGGCCGGGCGATTCCAAAGATCGAGCAGGCCATGATTTCTGAAAAAGAGCAGAAAGGCACGGGCCGGGAAGGCCGTCACTTCAGCGATTGGGGTCGACCAAATCGCCGCCGTCATGGGTTTTAAATAATTGTCGACCATGAACGGCAGGAAATGATGGTGCCGAACATACTCTTCCAGGCTGCCCAGATCTTCCTGTGTTTCGACATCGACCTTTGCCTGGCGACAGAACCGCCCTATTTCAAAGAGAAATCGGCAAAACTGCGGCCTCAGCAGATTGACCCGCTGGGCGAACAGCCCGTTCAGATCATTGCCGGCATAGACAAAACCGGTCTTCAGACAATGAAAGCCAAAGGACATCTCTGTCAGCCTGGAGGGAACCCCTAGTTCCGCTAGAAAGCCGATGAAAAGTGGGTAGGTCGCCTCATTAAAAACAATGAACCCGGTATCGACCGGGGTTCCGGCATCCTGGCCGTCAGGAATAGTGACGGTATGGGTGTGGCCACCCAGATAGTCACCTTGCTCAAAAAGTGTCACCTTATGGGTTTTCTGCAAAAGATGGGCCGCCACTATCCCGGCCACGCCGCCACCAATAACCGCAACTGTACCCTTGACCTTGCCGTTTTGTTGTTCCATTAATGCTTGGGTCCCTCCGAGGGCAATGAATTGATCGGACTTTTCTCAAACCATGGAAAAAAAGCATTGGTTCTTGCCTTGTAGGCTTCAAATTCCGGATTACCCTGGTGTTTCACCTCGAGCATGGGAATGCCCGAGACCTTGAGGAGAAGAAAAGCGATGGTCAGCGGGCTGATTAGCCCGTACAGGCCGGACGGTGAGGCGAAGCCTATAAGAAAAATCCCCCACCACAAGGTCGCCTCGCCAAAATAGTTGGGATGGCGGCTGTAGCGCCATAGCCCATGCATGATGATTTTGCCTTTGTTCGCTCCGCCTTTCTTAAAAACGGTGAGCTGCCAGTCGCTCACCGCCTCAAAGAAAAAACCTAGAGAAAAGAGCAGAACGCCAAGAAGATCGCTCCACGTTAAGGATCCACCAGGCGCTCCTATAGTCAACAAAATCGGGGTTGCAACCACCAGCACAACTGCGCCCTGGAGCATGTAGATCTGCAGAAAGCTGCGCCAGATTATGGTATCACCCCAATCCTCACGAAATTTGCGGTAACGAAAATCCTCACCTTGACCGCGATGCCTCAGACCAATATGCAGACCAAGGCGCAGCCCCCACAGAGTGAGCAGACCAAGAAGCAGTAAGGGGCGGAAGTGGAGTGCCATTTCGTCGCTGAAAAACCAGGCACCCCAGCAGGCAACAAGAAATGCAGGGCCGTAGGCGATATCCACCAGACTGTTGTCCCGAGCCCTCAAGCCGACGACAAACATGCAGCACATATACACCGTAAGCAGCAAAGCGGCGTTGAAGAAGATGGTAGTCATGGAGAGGTTCTCCTTGTCTGCTACTTGAGCCAGGAGCCAATCAAATAAGAGCCGCCGCCAACCAGGGTGCAGAGTAGCGTACCCCAGGAAATATCGACCACGACCACGGCAATCGGCCAGTTGCGCAGTGTCGCCAGATTGGTAAGATCATAGGTGGCATAGGTGAAAAAACCGAAAAGTGCTCCGAGCAGACAGGTCCTGGCGAGAGACCCGGCCTCAAGCCCTGGGCGGACTGCAAAAAAGAGAATCCCGACAATATAGACAAAGTAGAAAAGAAAGGCCGCCGACCAGTTCACCTCAGGGCTGAGCAGATGATGCAGTTGGTTCTTATAGAAATTTCTCGCCGCATAACCGAGCCAGATCATGTCAATGGCGAAAAATACTGGAATAGTGAGCAGATAGAGCTTCAGCCAGAAAACTGCGTTCATAGAAAGCGCCTCCTTTACGGGAGCAGCAGGTTGTTCGGGACAA
>JANOIV010000006.1:0-12248 GCA_031407875.1 Desulfobulbaceae bacterium
CTCTTCCTGTCCGGCTTAGTCATCAACGGCAATCTCGGCATGTATTTCAATATTTCGAGCATCCTCATCGTGGTGGGCGGGGTAATGGTCGCGTCACTGATGAGTTTCAAACCCGAGCAGTTGCGGATACTTGCCCGGGTCGTGGCATCCGCCTACAAGAAACCGGTGTTGAAAGAAACCGAGATCATCAATATCCTCATCGATCTCTCCATCAGATCCCGCATGGACGGCATCCTGTCCCTGCAGCAGAAAGAAAGTGAGACCACCATCCTCTTTCTCCGTCGCGCCCTGGGCTGCCTCGTTGACGGCTACAGGATCGAGCAGACTCGCGACATCCTCAACACCGAGATGTATTTCTTCAGACTGCGCCGGGTAGACACGGAGAGGATGCTGCGGACCATTGCCGATTTCTGCCCGGCCTTCGGCCTCATCGGTTCCATTGTCGGTCTCATTGCCATGATGGGAGGAGTAGGCGACACCTCGACCATCCTCAAATCGATCCCGATTGCCCTGACCTCGACCCTCTACGGCCTGGCCTTCGCCAATTTCTTCTTTCTGCCCTTTGCCGCCACCATCAAGGAACGGACTAATCACGAGCTGCTGCTGCAGAAAATCATCATGGAAGGGGTGATTGCCATCGACTCCGAGATCAACCCGGTCATCCTCAAGATCAAACTAGAATCCTTTCTCACTCCCTCGGAGCGTGAGCCGGAATACATCTCCTACGCCAAATTGAAAGAGCGCTTCAAGATTGACTCGGAAGGAGAAGCAGAACCGGATCACTCCATAAAAATCCAGGTCTGATCCTTCCCGATGATCTCCTACAAAACCGTATGGCAAATTCTGTTGGCACTCTCCGTTGTCGCGAACATTTCCTGACAAAATGACCCCGCGCCAATGATCGATAATGACCAGATCGGCCGGGCCAAACGGCCCATACCGCAAACTTCTGTTTTATGCCAATTCCAAATCAAGCCTCATTGTCGGCTGCGCTGTGCGGCTCCTCTCCGTACTTTTATGTACCGTCTCGTCGCTGCTCGCTTGCCTTCGCGTTCTCATCTTGATTTGAAGATGGAATAATCTCTCATCGGCGCCCAACCCGAGCAAGGGCCATTTGAATTGTGGGGAGCGGACGGCATGTACCATCAGACCTGGACATACAGGAGAGGTGTGCCGATTTTTTCTAGCTTTCCAGCACCACTTCCTGGGGAATGGTTTCGCTGGCCAGCTCTATTTTGTCAGGGGCTGAATATTTGCCCTTCTTTTTCAGGAACTGTTCTTCCACAAGATAATACGAAGAGGTGGCGCAGGCAAACACCAGCACTGTGCCAACTGATGCCAGGAGATACCACGGCCAGTTAAATTTCTTAGTCAAGATCCTATAAATCGGCCAGTGCCACAGGTAGAGTCCATAGGATATTTTCCCGATCCAGCGCAGCCTGAAATCAGAAAGAATTCGACTTAACAGGCTATCTGGAAGCTTAATCAGCTGAAGGATGACGACCGCCGAAGCAGCAGCTAACAGGGAAAATCCGTAATAATAGTTAAACGCCTCACGGTGCGAAAAAAACAGCAGAACACCATAGAGCAGGACCGACAGGCCAATGGGCACTGCCAATCGGCTTCGCAGTTTCTCTACCGGCGGAATCAATTTATAAAAAATCAGGACGCTTAAGAGACAGCCTGTCAGCAAAGAGTCCGCCCGGCTATCGAGCATCAGATACAAACGATGGTATGAGGTTCCGGTTGCAAAGAGAAATATCCGGTTGCACACCACCAGGCCGATAAGAAACACCAGAAACAGGATGAGCCGTTGCGGGTTTTTAAAAAACCGCAGCGCCAGAACCAACAGGGGCGGCCACAGTATATAGAATTGTTCCTCGAGAGAGAGAGACCAGGTATGGGCAAGATAGCCACGAGGATGGAGGTTAAAAGCCCAGGTCCAGTTCTCGGAATACAACAGGGTGATCAAGGCATCATAAAGGGTATAGACAAACGATTTCCTATCGGTGAAAAGCCAGGTATACACCAGAAGAAAGACGATAAGTACCAGAAGCGCCGGAATTAATCGAAGAATCCGCCGCATGTAGAAATTTGCAATACTTATCGAGCCTCGAACTGCATATTCCCTCAGCAATATGGTGGTAATGAGATACCCACTGAGAACAAAGAAGATATCAACCCCGACATAGCCGCCATACAGACCAGGAACTCCAGCATGGGAAAACATGACCGTGAGTATGGCAACTGCCCGTAAGCCATCAATTCCCTTGTAATAGTCGTTCATATCACATCACTTTGACAGGCAAATTTGAGACTAACTGCTGGTACGCAGAACGGGTAATTCTCATGAGATATAGGCCGCGAGATCTCTTCTGTTTCATGGTTTCAGGCAGGATTACACCTAACAGAATAGTCTTGCAAGATGTTCTTCCAGCCTGTCAGCTCTTCAGCAAGCTTAAACCGCTTGTGAAACCTGTGTGGAATCAGGCTGTTTCCTTGGCCGAGCTGACCTTCCCCGCCAAGGTCCCGAACAGTCTGCATTTTCTCCTGTATCTTTTCTCTATCTATTTGATATTTTTAATTTTAGCAATTTAAACCGACGGCTTTTATGGTGTGCACAAACCGCTTTTCTATGCTATTAGTTCGTGCTGAAGTCCGGCCACAGTAAGCGTCAATCACCTTGTGTTTTTCAGATTACAGGAGGATACCGTGTTTGCCCAAACCACAACGACCTGCCTACTGGGCGCGCTTCTGCTGCTGGCAGCCTGCGCCCCCGGCAACCAGAATCAGCTGCTCAAAGAAGGCAAGACCCAGCTCTCTGCCGAACAAATCTTCCAGCTTGTCTCGGGGAACACCCTGCATCTGGAGTCCATCGATTTGAATGCCAGGGTTCATTTTCTGGCAAACGGCAGGATGTCCGGCAAAGACCGGCGAAACAACAGAGATACCGGGGCCTGGGACATCAACAGCGACAAGCAGCTCTGCCTGAAGTTCAAGGTCTGGTACTACGGGGATCAGAAGTGCTACACCCTGGTTGAAAGTGCTCAAGACAGCTATATTTTCTTTACCACCAACGGCGCCCGCTCGTACTCGGCGACCCGGATGAGCGGCGATCCCGACAAGCTGGCCGCGGCCGGCAAAAAAGGCAGTACGACCTATCTCCGCGAGAAACTGGCCGGCGGCAAACCGGCGGCGGCTGGGGCAAACGATAGCGCTGCTGAACCGACTTCCCCGACTGAGGTAAAGACGCCACGGCAGATCGACTCTCCTCCTCCATCACCTGAGGAAACACGTCATACCCTGATCGAGATGGCCAAGAACTGTCCGAACTGCAATCTCGCCGGGGCCGACCTCAAAGGGGCGGATCTCATCACCGCCAACCTGGCCGGGGCAAATCTGGCCGGGGCCGATCTCAGCCACGCCAATCTGCGCCGGGCAAATCTGGCCGGGGCAAATCTTGCGGGAACAATCATGGTCAACAGCAATATGCCGGGGGTTAATCTGGCGGGCTGCAATATGAGCAATGCCGACCTCACCGGGGCCAACCTCATCAAGGCCAATTTCACCGGGACTATGACCCAGGGCTTACAACTACAGGGCGCCCATCTTGAAGGCGTCACAGGACTTGAGAAATAATTATGAGTGCAGGATTTGTACATCTCCACGTCCACACCCAGCACAGCTTGCTGGATGGGGCTATCCGGGTCACGGATCTCCTGAAGAAATGCCAGGAATACGGCATGAACAGCGTCGCCATCACCGATCACGGCGCCATGCACGGAGCCCTGGAGTTCTACACCAAGGCCAAGAAGGCCGGGATCAAGCCCATTGTCGGTTGCGAGCTCTATATCGCCCCCGGTGACCGACGGGAGAAAAAGGTCATCGACGGCCAAACCGCCTTCCATATCATCCTCCTGGCCATGAACATCGAGGGTTACCAGAACCTGATGAAACTGGCCAGCATCGCCCAGTTCGAGGGGTTTTACTATAAACCCCGGATCGACATGGAGGTTCTCAAGGAATATAACGCCGGACTGATCGCCATGACCGCCTGCCTGCACGGCTGGATCCCCTGGCTGATCGGCCAAAAGGATATGGCCGGGGCCAAAAGGAAGACCGAGGAACTCCTGGGGATATTTGGCGACCGGCTCTACTTCGAGCTCCAGGAAAACGGTCTTCCCGAGCAGCAGCCGGTCAATAACGGGCTTATCAAGATTGGCCGGGAAATGGGCGTGAAACTGGTGGCAACCAACGACTGCCACTACCTCAACCGTGATGAGGCCCACGCCCACGAGGTGCTGCTCTGCATCCAGACCGGCAAGACGATCACCGACCCCAAGCACTTCCGTTTCTCCACCGACGAGTTGTACTTCAAGTCGCCGGAGGTCATGAAAAAGAGCTTCGCCTACTGCCCCGAGGCCATCGCCAACACCATAGAGGTGGCCGAGCGCTGCAATCTGGAAATCGCCTTTGGCGAATATCACTTTCCCAATTTCCCGGTGCCCGAAGGTGAGACCCTCAATTCACTCTTTGCCAGGCTCTGCCGGGAGGGGCTTAAAGAGCGTTTTGCCACCATGCGCAAAATCGGCACCTTCAGTCCCGAGGTGGAAAAAAAGTACAGCGAACGCCTGGAATTTGAGATCAACGTCATCAATACCATGGGTTTTCCCGGCTACTTTCTCATCGTCGCCGATTTCATCAACTGGGCCAAGGACCACGATATCCCCGTAGGCCCCGGCCGTGGTTCGGGCGCCGGCAGCCTGGCGGCCTACTGCATGCGCATCACCAATATCGACCCGCTCCCCTACGGTCTGCTCTTCGAGCGCTTTCTCAACATCGAGCGCAAGTCGATGCCCGACTTCGATATCGACTTCTGCCAGGACCGGCGCGGCGAGGTCATCGACTATGTGCGCGACAAGTACGGCGGACCCTCCCATGTCGCCCAGATTGTCACCTACGGGACCATGAAGGCCAGGGGTGTCATCCGCGATGTCGGTCGGGCGCTGGATATTCCCTTCGGCGAGGTGGACAGGATCGCCAAACTGATCCCCGAGCAGTTGAAGATGACCATCAAAAAGGCGATGGAGGAGGAACCCAAGCTCAAAGAGGCAGTCATCAAGGATCCCCGGATAGAGGAGCTCCTGTCGATATCGATCACCCTTGAGGGCCTGGCCCGCCATACCTCGACCCACGCCGCCGGTGTTGTCGTCTCGCCCGGCCCGATGGTCCAATATCTGCCGGTGTGCCGGGGCTCTAACGATGAAACCCTGACCCAGTACGACATGAAGCATACCGAGATGACCGGATTGATCAAATTCGATTTTCTCGGCCTCAAGACCCTGACTGTCATCGACAAGGCCCTCAAGCATATCAAGGCCGATATCGGCCAGGATCTCGATATTGAAACCCTGCCCATGGATGATGCCAAGACCTTCGATCTGCTCTGCGCCGGTGACACCCTCGGTATCTTCCAGCTGGAAAGCTCCGGCATGCGCGAACTCCTGGTGAAGATGGCCCCGACCCAGTTCACCGATCTCATCGCCCTGGTGGCCCTCTACCGGCCCGGACCGCTGGAATCCGGCATGGTCAACGACTTTGTCGAGACCAAGCATGGCCGGGCCGCCGCCAATTATCCCCTGCCCCAGCTCAAAGGTGTGCTTGAGGAGACCTACGGAGTCATCGTCTACCAGGAACAGGTCATGCAGATCGCTAACATCCTCGCGAGCTATTCGCTGGGCGATGCCGACTCTCTGCGCCGGGCCATGGGCAAGAAGATCCCCGAGGTCATGACCGAGGAGAAGATCAAGTTTATGGCCGGGGCCAGGATCAACAACATCCCCGAGGAGAAGGCCGAGTATGTCTTCGATCTGATGGCCAAGTTCGCCGGTTACGGCTTTAACAAGTCTCACTCCGCAGCCTATGCCCTGATCCTCTATCAGACCGCCTACCTCAAGGCCCACTTTCCGGCCCAGTTCATGACCGCCCTGCTGTCCTGCGATATGGCCAACACCGACAAGGTGGTGCTCTATATCAACGACTGCAAGGAGCACGAGATCGAGGTGCTGCCGCCCGATATCAACGAGAGCGTCACCGGCTTTTCCGTCATCAATGACCGAATCAGGTTTGGTCTGGCGGCAGTCAAAAATGTCGGCGAAGCGGCCCTGGAATCGATCATCGAGGAGCGTAACAAGAACGGCAGATACACCTCGCTTGCCAACTTCTGCAACCGGGTGGACAGCCGCAGGGTCAATTCCCGGGTCATCGAGAGCCTGATCAAATCAGGTTCCTTTGACTCCCTCGGTAATAAACGCTCCCAGCTCATGACCGTTCTCGACAGGGCCATGGAACAGGCCAAGGCGGTACAGCGCGACCAGCAGAGCGGCCAGCTCTCGCTCTTTGGCAGCCCGGCCACCGGCTCGAAAGCCAAGGAAGTCACGGATCTCCAGATGCCCGATATCCCCGAGTGGCACGAGCAGAAGCGCCTGACCTTCGAGAAGGAGACCGTCGGTTTCTATATCACCGGCCATCCCCTCGATGATGTCCTGACCGAGATCCGCACGGTTATCGACAGCGACATCCACAACCTGCCCAATCTCGGTGATGATCAGCATGTGCGCATCGGCGGCCTGATCCGCAGCTTCAAGCGCCACAAGAGCAAGAAAGGCGATCCGATGGCCTTTCTGACCCTTGAGGATGTCTTTGAGGCGGTGGAGGTGGTGGTCTTTCCCGAAACCTACGGCCGTTGTACCGAGATCCTCGAAACAAGCGAGCCGGTGATTATCCAGGGCGTGATCCAGAAAGACGAACGGGGCGTGAAGATCATTGCCGACGCCATCGATCTGCTGCCGGCGGCCCGTGAAAAATACACGGCATCGGCCCGGGTGCGGCTCGATGCCGACAAGATCAGCAGACAGAAGCTGGAAACCCTGCGCAAGGCCCTCTTTCAGTTTCACGGCCTCTGTCCTGTCGTCCTGACCCTGCACTTTCCCCTGAAAGGTGAGGTGGATGTCATGGTCATGAAGGATCTGACCATCCGGCCATGCCGGGAGTTGACCGACCGGGTCGAGGAGATCCTCGGCTACAAGGCCTGTTCCTTCACCAAAAAGGACATCGTCATGCCGGCCCGCAAGAAATGGGGCAACGGCAAGGCAGCAGCCGCCTAGCCGCTGCCTTGAGGTGTTGCATACAATCTTCCTACCGGCAGAATCTTTTTTTAGAATTCGCTTAGAATGCACTTAGTTATAGCATATCGCCACTTTCAATCAGGAGACAACCATGAGTATTGATGATACGATTTTTGGTCGAATTCAGTTACAGCATATCTCCGTCAACAACCTCATCCAATGGGGAGATCATCTTTCGGTTGAACATCCCGGCATCGACGCCCAACACAAGGCGATTTTCGATCTGGGGACGAAGGTTTACGAGAATTGGCGCAACGGTGCAGACATCGTTGTGCTGCGACCGATCGTAGACAAACTTGAAAATCTCCTCAAGGCTCATTTTTCCTATGAAGAGGAGATCCTCGCCGAAATCGGCTACGAGGCATTGGCGCAACATGCAGCGGAACACCGCGGCATGCTCAACGACATGGAAATTTTGCAGGATCGGTTTCAGACCTTCAAAGATGGACAGACATCTCCCGGTGGTTCTTTGCTGGCCCCGGGATGGCCGATCATGCAGTTCCTGCTCGGCTTTGCCATTGGTCACGTCATGAGCAGTGATATGAGCTACTGCCGAGCCCTCGCAGCCGGGGCTCAACGGACAACCTGATACCTGCCGGATACGCTTACCGACTGCCAGCCGACCACGGTTAACATCCGTCCCGAACCACAGTATGAACGAACCCTGCCGGTTGGTATAGCGCTTTTTTACCGAGCAAATCGACGGGAACCCTGTCCGCCAAGGCAACTGAAAGAGAATCACTAATCGCACTAATCGGGGGACACCATACTTATTACAACTAAACAACCACCGGATAAACCGATGATTTCAATGTTAACGGGGATTTATAATGATGGGTTCCATAAATCGTGAGACAATAAAGCTTTGGAATTAAGACAACTCAATTTGTTTGGTGAATGCGCCAGCATCCATTCGGTGCTGGTGAATGATGCTATTGAAGCATTGGCGAAAAGTGGCGGCGAGGCACGTGGCGCGGTTTTCACCCGTCTCGAAGTGGTTGATTTCATCCTAGACCTTGCTGGATATACGGAAGATCAACCGTTGCAGAAAATGCGGCTACTGGAGCCATCATTTGGAAGCGGTGACTTTCTGCTTGCTGTTGTGCGCAGGTTACTGACCGCATGGCGAGCTTCAAACGGGACGGCGATGTCTGCGTTGGATGATCTTGGCAATGCCATCCGGGCTGTTGAGTTACACCACGACACCTTTAATTCCACCCATGTGGCAGTCGTCGCCTTGCTCGAGAATGAGGGCTTGCCAAGAGGAACGGCAACCGCACTGGCAAATCAGTGGCTTCTTCAGGGCGATTTTCTGCTGATTCCGTTGGATACTCAATTCGACTTCGTGGTTGGCAACCCGCCCTATGTACGCCAAGAATTGATCCCCGCTCCCCTGCTGGCTGCATACCGCGCTCGTTACCGGACAATCTATGACCGGGCTGATCTCTATGTCCCTTTCATTGAGCGGTCGTTATCATTGCTCTCCGTGAGGGGGTGTTTAGGTTTTATTTGTGCGGATCGCTGGATGAAAAACCGCTACGGTGGACCACTACGCAGTCTTGTGGCCAAAAAGTTCCACCTGAAAATTTATGTCGATATGGTGGATACCCCGGCGTTTCACTCCGATGTAATCGCCTACCCTGCTATCACCATCATCAGCCGGGAACCGTCAGGTACCACACGCATTGCTCATCGTCCTGTTATTGACCGCGCATCGTTGTCGACGTTGGCCGATGCGCTACGCGCGATGCCCTTGCCGAAAGAGGCCGTCATGTCCGTGCGCGAGTTGGCCCGCGTCCCCAATGGCACTGAGCCATGGCTACTGGAATCATCGGATCAAATGGCTTTTATTCGTCGACTCGAACAGCAATTTCCGAGTTTGGAAGAAGCAGGCTGTGTGGTAGGCATCGGTGTAGCGACCGGTGCAGACAAGGCTTTCATCGGTGTCTTCAAGGATATTGATGTCGAGCCGGATCGTAAGCTACCGTTGGTGACAACCAAAGACATCGCATCAGGCGAGGTATGTTGGCATGGTCAGGGCGTGATTAATCCGTTTGCCGAAAAGGGGGGGCTTGTCAATCTGCGAGAATATCCGCGCCTGCACCGCTACTTGGAAGCCAGGCGGGAGATCATTGCTGGCCGTCACTGTGCGCAGAAGTCACCGGCCAGCTGGTATCGTACGATTGACCGTATCACCCCAACACTTGCCAGGAAACCAAAGCTTTTGATTCCTGACATCAAGGGAGAAGCCCATATCGTGTTCGAAGATGGGCAGTTATACCCACACCATAATCTTTATTTCGTCACGTCCGATGTGTGGGACTTGCGGGCTTTGCAGGCCGTTTTGCTCTCAGCCGTCACACGCCTGTTTGTATCGACCTATTCAACCAAGATGCGTGGGGGATTCCTTCGGTTTCAAGCACAGTACTTACGTCGCATTCGTCTCCCGCTATGGAAGGATGTTCCCGATGCTCTCCGGACTGAATTGGCGGAAGCGGCTGTCAAACGGGAATTGCAGGCCTGCAACCGTGCAGTGTTCAAGCTCTACCGCTTGAGCGATGAAGAACGATCAGCCCTTGGAGGCAATGGAGACTAAATGGCCCTTGATCTTGTCGATTATGAACGAAAGGCCCATGAGGCCGTGCAGGCCTTTTGGAGAAACCGAGAAGCGGCCAGACAGAAGCAGATTGTGTCTGGAAAGGCTGACCAAGGGGAACGCGCAGGCGTTACCAGCGGCAAGAACATGGACGGGTTCATAGCCTTGGTGCTTGACTTCGTGCGAGCCAACGGACTTGCGCACGCTGATATTAACCAGCGGCGGGCCGTTTTGACTTTGCCGGGTTACTTCCGACCAACCAAGCTGTGGGATCTTCTGATCATCCACAAAGGCGAACTGATTGCCGCTATCGAGCTGAAAAGCCAAGTTGGCCCGTCATTTGGAAACAACTTTAACAACCGTACCGAAGAGGCTATCGGCACGGCACATGATCTTTGGATGGCTTACCGTGAAGAGGCTTTCGGAAAGCAGCCGCGCCCCTTTGTTGGATGGCTGATGCTGGTCGAGGACGCACCCGAGTCCAGATCCACTGTCAAAGACTCGTCGCCACATTTTCCTGTTTTCGAGGAATTCAAAGACGCGTCTTACCTCAAGCGGTATGATCTACTGTGCCAGAAGCTTGTCCAAGAGCAGCTTTACACGACAGCCACCCTCCTCACATCGCCTCGAAGTGCTGCCGCGACTGGTGAGTTTTCCGAAATGTCATCAATGACCGGCCTGAAAACATTTATCGCGTCGCTTGCCGGACACATTGCAGCAGAAGCTGCCCGGCTTGGTTGAAAACGCCGCTAATATCAAATCGCTCAACACGAGAGTAATGGGGGTCAGGTCTGCCTTTGGCTTTTAGGGATTGCAGTACCCCAAATGGGGTCAGACTCCATTTCTTTCTCATCGAAAGGGTGAGTATTGATGGGAATTGATGGATCTGAGATTAAACAAAGCAGGGGCCTCTAAGAGCAACAGGCACAAAAAGAGGCTGAACGTAGAGCCATTAAGGAAGCCACTCAAACTTCAGCAGAAAATCAGCCACCGCCAGAAGTACCAGAGTGAGCCAGGTTCTATCCAAAAGACCGTCACCGCCGCGGGAAAAGTGATCGGCGGCGGTGTCTTTTTTATTGTCGAATTTATGCTGCTCGTTTTTCCCCTTAATACTGGTATTCACCACAAAAACAATCATCTCCTCCACAAAAAGTGGCACGTGTTGAAACCGGAGATTTGAGCCCAGCAAAACGAACGATAGGGATAGGCGACTACACCCTTTTAACCCATTAACAGGAGGATTTGGTCATGCAGGCAGAGAACGTTGTGCTTTTTTTCTGGCCGGATTTTAGTAACACGGTGTCTATCGTTGCCCTTGTAATGGCGCTGATGATTTTCGTCTTCGCGATGTTTAGTGGGGTTCGGGCAAACAAAATCCGCATTGTCTTTGCCGTGTGCCTATCCACGGTGATTGGTTGGTTCGCCATGCCCTTGGCTGTCAAGGCGGCCTCAGCATTGAACATTGTGGATACGAAGTCAGGCGTCGTGATCCTTGTCACCGTAATGATGTTTTTCGTCGCTGCTGTTGCGACGAGCATCTATGAGATCATCACGGTGACATTCCCAGACATCGGCATGTCACCCAAGAGGTGAAACAGATGGGGGTCAGAGGTCTGCCTTTGGCTTTTAGCGAGAACTCCGAGGACAAGATACCTTATCTCAACAAAACAATTAACCAGATAAACCGGTGATTTTTACGTTAAGCGTCGCAAGGAGAAAAATGCAGAACGCAGCAAACATCGCGACCATCTTGGTCGCCGCGCTACATGTCTACATCCTCATCTTGGAGATGTTTCTTTGGTGCACTCCCAAGGGAATGAAGACATTCGGTCTTACTCCTGAGTTCGCCGCCGGGTGTGAAAAGGGGTCAAATCGGCTGTTGGCTTTTGACGAGTGTTTTTCGTTCGCGTAGCGACAAAATACGGATCAATATGGCTAAACCAATGCTCTTTGCGCGAAGCAAAGTGCTATGTCGACGAAAGCTCGAGTAGACCGGCTTCTTTAATGAAAACAGTACATCCATAGCGAGTTTTTTATTGGCGCCTCGCCGTGCGCGGCTACTACGTGGCTGCTATTTCGTTCGTTCCCACTATAGTCACCGGCCTCTTTCACAACCGTGCTTGCGTTATTTACGCACACAGCTTTTCACACAGCATTCACAGGTTATTCGAATATACTGACCATAATTCGAGGTTTCGCTAGTGGGAATCGCTTCAGCATTTCATTGAATTTTTCCCACTTAAGGCAGCTTCTCTTTCCTCTACGGTTCAGCCACTTGAACAGCAGCCTTTTCACCGCTTCTCCAAATCGTGCGTATTCCGGGCGAAAGCGGCCAGCATTCCGAATCGAAAAAGGCCACCATTCCGGAGCAATCCGGCCAGTGTAAAATGAGAGTGTAGTCGTGGGGTAACTTCAACAGGTATCCTGTCCTTCTTGAGTCACTATAAGGAGAACAGAATGCCAAG
>JANOIV010000015.1:0-3165 GCA_031407875.1 Desulfobulbaceae bacterium
GTAAGCCGTCGTTAATAAATAACTGTTACATTGAAATACCGTAATCGGCATAAGGGGCCGTAACGAAATCAGTAGATTTGTAATGGTTATTTCGCAACGGCCCCTAACTATTTCAATCGCGTCTGGCTCGAATTCACAGGGCGCACACTTGAACAGGAAATTGGCAATGGTTGGGCAGAAGGTGTCCATTTTTATCATGCCACCTCACTCAGGGCCTGATGATCTCGCAGTCACATTCAGCGTCGCTGATGTTGAGCAGGAGAAATTTGACGTTGTAACCGTTTTTTATAAGCTGCGCGTAGGCCATGTCGGCCCTGGCTCCGGTGCTGCAGTGGATATAGATCTTCTTGTCTTTGGGCAGCTCGTTCATGCGCCTGGGGATTTCAGCCAAGGGGATGTTGACGGTGTTCCTGAAGATCCCTAGTTCGGCCACCTCTTCCTTGGTCCGGGCATCGATGATCATGACATTGGCCTCTTTGCCCTCCGTGGCTTTTTTGAAATCGGCCACTGACACCTCACCCTTGCCGAGTTTTCGTTGCCATTTGATTTCCGTCGAGAGGATTGCTCCTGACTCGACCTTGCCACCGGCCGCAACCCAGCCCTGATAGTTGCCCTCTACGGCGGAGACTGAGTTGAATCCGTCTTTGCGCAGATCATTCACCGCGGTTTTAAGTTCGTCGGCCTTGTCGCTGTAGAGAATGACCGGGGCGTTGCGCGGGATATCGTCGAGTCTGTCTTTCAGTTTGTCGTAGGGCAGGGATACGGCCCGCGGGATCCGGCCGGCAACCGCCTTGGCGCCTGCCCGCAGATCGATCAGGACCACATTGCCTTTCAATATAAACTCAGGGGTGGCATAGGTGGGGTGACCGGCCTTGGCCCAGGCTGGTTCGCCATCGAGATAGACGCGGATGTTGCGATGTCCGAACTTCTTCGCCAGACCGGCGTTTTTGGTGGACATGCCTCAGGTGGGGCCCCCGCAGTAGAAGACCAGGAGCTGTTCTTTATTCTTTGGCAGGAGCGCGGCCTTGTCCTTAGCCAGTTTCTCGACGGAAATGGACACAGCAGTCGGGAGGTGGGACTGGGCGTAGCGACTTTCCGGGCGGGCGTCGATCAGTAACAGATCAGCGCCCTTGTCAAGAAGGGTCTGCAGTTCCGCGGTCTTGATCTCGCTCACCCCTTCCGGCAGTTTGGCGAAATTGGGTTTGATGGTCAGGGCGAAGGTATCCCCGCCCCGCATCTCGTAGGTGATGGTGACTGACTCACCTTTTTTTGCAGATTCGCTCCCGGTGGTCTTGGCGTCAAACCTCAGCATCATGGTCTCGGCCTTGGTCTCGGGACCAACCTGGATGGCGATGGTCTTGGCCTTTTCAGAAACACCGGTGATTGTCCCTTTGTAGATCGGGGCTTCCTGTTTGGTCATGGCCTGCGGGGTGGATGGGGATTTTTGTCCCGCACAGCCTGCTGTGAAGAACGCCAATAGGATCAGGACGAAGGTCAGTCGTCGAAACGGTAAGGGCTTGTGCATGGTCTCCTCCTTGGAATTATGGGCGATAAGGGGCATCAATTGTAGAAAATCATATAATACTTTAATAACATTTCAAAGGAATAACTCACTTGCCGGACATTTACAAAGAGGGATAGCCTCGACAATACTTATCATGGATGCCCCTCTTTATGTGAAGGGGGGCAGAATGAGAGGAGGGAATGGCAGGGGTGGGGGGAAGATGCGGCGGATGTTGTTTTTCCCGATAAAGTGCTGTAGTCTTCCCCGGTTGGCGACTGATTCAGATCAAAAAAATATCCTCTTTCCTTCGTGTTCGTGATGATGACACTCCAGAGTTTTCTTTTTTTCGGCGGCAGTTATCTTCTCGGTGCGATCCCCTTCGGGCTCATTATCAGCACAACGGTGGGGATTGATGTGCGGCAGGAAGGAAGCCGCAATATCGGCGCGACGAATGTCAGTCGCGTCCTGGGCAAAAAGCTGGGCCTTCTGACCCTGGTCTGTGACGGCCTGAAGGGGTATTTGCCGATGCTGACAGCCGCCCATTTCCTGCCCGAGCAAGGGCAGAAGGAGCTACTGGTCTGTCTGTGCGGCATCATGGCCGTTCTCGGCCATATGTTTTCCGTATATCTGCGGTTTAAAGGCGGAAAAGGCGTGGCCACCAGCCTCGGAGTCTTCCTTTATCTCTCTCCGCTCGCAGTCAGCATAAGTCTTGTGATCTTTGTTGCGGCTGTTGCATTTTCCGGTTTCGTCTCGGTAGGATCGCTGCTCGCCGCAGGCCTCATTCCGCTCTGGCTCTGGCTGCTGGGGGCATCGCCGGTGACCATTGCCACGGCAACTGTGGTGGCGCTGCTTATCTGGGGCAAACACGCGGAGAATATTTCACGACTCGTGCACGGGAAAGAGCAGAGTTGGAAGACAAAGAAATGAAGTGGAACTGTCATCGCAGGAGAGGATGGCAGAAGCTGAAAACTATTTATTTGCAGAATTGGACTGTTGTTCGGCAACTACCTGAGAGAATAACTCGCAGTATTCTTTAACAAGTTGCCTGCGCTCTGCCGGTTGGAGCTGGAAGTAAATTGGGCTGAGCATGAGTATTTGTATTGCTTCTCTGGGAGTCATGGCCATATCCTTCCGTGGTGTGGTTCATACCCTTTCACATTGTATCGACACAACCACTGATGATCTTAAACTGAAACTAAGATGAGTGTAATGATACAATAACCTTTTCCAAATGATTTGCCAAAAGATCTCTACATATATCTCAAGCCGGAGGTTCGGGGAGGCAGCCGGCAAAGAAGTGACGTACCTTGGTACAACGTATGGCATTTGATGCTTGCTTTGCGAACACCCTTTATAGCCTTCAATTGCGAAGACATCACGTCTGACGTTATAAGTCCCCAGGTGGCTTGATTTTCATCTGCCGAAAGGATTCAAACTGCCACAGCCCTGGAGCCGAAGCTGATATATTTCCCCTTTTGGTTCTGTGCATTTGTATGATATAATGGATCTGTGCTATTTTCATGCCTCGTCCGCAGAATCTGTGGAAAGAGGCTGCAAAAAATAAGGGCATTGCCCCTCCGTGGTGGCTATGATGGTTTTTCCGAGAAATCATCAATCCCTCACAGGAGAAGCAATGCTTATCAAGACATTACTGAACAAGG
>JANOIV010000091.1:0-4689 GCA_031407875.1 Desulfobulbaceae bacterium
CTCCTTCGTTGTAGGTTTTTGGCAGGCCCTCGACATACTATGTGTATAGTCGAGAACCTGCCAAAAACTCTACGCCTTGTATATCGAACTTTTTATCTAGCCATCTGTGATCTTTGTGGCGACTTTTTACGAGTTTATCAAACTTGGGTCACGCTGCCAAAGCGGATGTCCAGATTGTTTTAGTTTTTATAATGTAAAACCACAATTCCATATTCCCTGATCTTACTGAGCAATGAAGGATAACTGATATCTAACAAGTGGGATGCCTTTGAGCGATTACCTCTAGTTTTTTCTAATGATTCTCGAATCATTCTTTCTTCAAGTTTTTTTTGAGCTTGTTTCAGGGAACATTCCCCATCATTGATGTTGGGCAAATGGTTATCTCTGGCCGTTTTGTAACTTGCAGGTAATTGCATATCAGTAATTTCCTGACCTTCCGACAAAACCATATTTCGCTGTATCACATTCTCAAGCTCTCTAACATTTCCAGGCCAATTATAGTCTAGCAGCTTGCCCATAGCCGTCGGCGAAATATTGACCACGGAAAAACCCAGAATCCGATTGAATTGCTTTATAAAATGCAGACAAAGAGAAGGAATATCTTCCTTGCGGTCTCTCAGCGGTGATATATGAAGAGATATAACATTGAGCCGGTAATACAGATCTTCTCTAAACTGACCTTTAACAACAGACTCCCGAAGATCTTTTGATGTCGCGGCCAGAATGCGTACATGTATTTTCCTTGAGTGCGATGATCCCAAAGGTCTTACTTCGTTTTCCTGAAGTACCCGTAAGAGTTTGACCTGTAAACCTAATGGCAACTCACCTATTTCATCAAGAAAAAGAGTTGAGTTGTTCGCCTCTTCAAAAAGTCCTTTTTTATCTCGATCTGCCCCGGTAAAAGCCCCCTTGGTATAACCAAAAAAATCGCTTTCAAGGAGATTTTCGGGGATACTGCCACAATTCACAGCAAAAAAAACCTTCCTTTTCCTTGGAGAATGCGCGTGAATTCCCCTTGCTATCAACTCTTTGCCGGTGCCGGACTCCCCTGTAATCAAAACTGTCGTATCGTATTGAGCGACCTTCATTGCCAACTCAAAAAGGTCATTCATTGCCTTGCTCTTGGCAATCATTCCGCCAAATCCTTCATTCGCAGTAATAGTTTGCAACTCCTGCCGCAAAAGCCGATTTTCTCTTTTCAGCATCTCTCTTTCTTCAGCTTTTTTCAGCGCCAGCAACACTTCATCAGTTTTGAAGGGCTTAGAGATGAAATCATATGCCCCATTTTTCATTGCCTCCAGAGCGAGATCGACGGTCCCGTAAGCCGACATTATGATTACGGTAGACGATTGTAAGTCTATTTTCCCCTGCTGTAAAAATTCCAAACCTCCCATTCCCGGCATACGCAAATCACACAATATAAATTCAAAATGAGATGTGCTGACCATCTCAAGGGCCTTGTAGGCACTCTCGGCCGTTTCGACAGAATATCCTCTTCTTGCAAGCATCGCCTTGAGCATGTGGCGCATATTTTCTTCATCATCGATTATTAATAATCGTTTTTCATCTGCTGACGCCATAACTCCACCCGAACTCACTCAATATTGGCAACTGATTCTGCCAGAAGCGGCAATTCAATATACACCGTGGTTCCCTGGCCCTGCGAACTCTCAAGCCAGATCTTCCCCTTTGCCGCCTCAACAAGAGCATACGACACGAAGAGGCCGAGACCGGTCCCCTTCCCTTGCTCCTTGGTTGTGAAAAAAGGATCAAAGGCAGACATTACCTGGGATGCACTCATACCAACCCCGTCATCTTTGATAGAGAGCGATATTTTCGCAGGAGATTCTCTTTGCGAAGACAAATTGCAAGATAAGGCTATTGTACCATTCTGCTGATCATCATTTTCATGGATTGCATCAACGGCATTCAGCAGACAATTCAAAATCACCTGTCGCAATCCAGAGCTGTCCGCAATAGATATTTCCCTGTCACAATGAATATTTGTCGAATACAAAATTTCTTTCCTGCATTTTTTCATTTTTACAATATCAAGAGATTCAGAGAGAATCGTTCTAAGAGAAGCAGGAGTGTTATTTTTTTCGCTAGAATGGGCAAAGTTAAGCAATTGGCGAATAAGTATACTTACCCTGTCTAATTCGGCAATCGCTCTCTGGGAAAATTGCTGAGCCTCATCATCAGGCAATTCGCGATCGGCCAGCATTTCAACATAACCATGAACAATACTCAACGGGTTACCAATTTCATGGGCTATTCCCGCGGAAAGAAGCCCAACAGCAGCCATTTTCTCAGCAATTATCATTTCTTTCTGGGTTGTGCGTAACTGACTATTCGCCTGCTCCAAAGAAGAGACTGCGAGGCGAAGCTTTTGCCGGTCTTGTTTTATTCTCGTCAGCATGGAATTCAGTGACATTGCCAATTTGCCAAATTCACTGCCTGTTTTTACATGAAATAACACATCGGTCTCGTTACCAACATAAGACTCTGATATCATGATAAGTTTTTGAACTGGCCGGACAATCAGGTTCATCATTCGGAAAAGACCGATTGCTGTCAATATCAGTGTATTTACCAGGATATATACCCAAATAATGTCTTGTCCCGCCCCAATCATCTGATAAATAGATTGCAGGCTTACAACTACCCCAACTGCTTTTCCCGGATGGATATAAACGGCAATAACGGCATGGCTTTGTGTCGGGAAAATGAACCCCCAATTGGTGCTGTACAACTGGACGACATCTCTGCGGGAATGAGCAGCCAACCTGACAGCTTCAGCCAGTTTACTGCTCTCAGCCATATTGGCGGCAAACGTTACGGTCTGCCCGTCATAGCCGGCAATGTTGGTATAACGCTGGCCTCCTGTATGATGCATTTCTCGAAGAGCGTCGATAGATGAAAGGTTAAATCGGCTCCCTTGGCTGAAGTGATCCCAGATGTGAAGAATTTCCTTCTCATTATTTATGCGGCTGGTAACTATATCTCTTTGCCAAAAAGCTGAAACAACAAGGTTGACCAACAACATACCAATGGCCAGTAAGATAAAAAATGTAAACGATATTTTACGTTTGAGTCCTTGGGTGTGCATACTGGACAAATACTCTTACATCTGGATGAGAGAAGATGGTTTGATGTCTTAGATTAACATAAAAACAAAAAAAGTCATGGGTCCCTTGGTTTTTCCAAGGGACCCATGACTTTTCAGGACGACATCCAAGATATCTTACTGGATACCTAAAAGTTTAATTCCGCATGCGACTATCTTCGCTGCAGCCAATCTGTCTTACGAGACTTACCGCCTCCAGGGTTTTTCTGCTCAAGCGTTATAATATCACCGGTACTCGTTTGTATGTATACCTTTGAACCTTCTTCCCTGCCTGTATGAATGCTTGGCGTTAAGGCCAAGCCGGGACCGAGATCAACCTCTGCACTGATAGTCGTCTCCCCTTCGTCAACTATGCCATTATTATTTGAATCAGTGAAAATATTATCCTCAAATATCTTGCTAAAAAGAGCCGTGCCCGTCTGATACCAGCGCCCGTGCAGCTTGCTGGTTCCTTCCGAGAAACAGACATCAGCTGATGGCATATAGGTTGTGTAGGTCAAAAGACCATCCAAGAGAGCGGCCTGGCCAAGGTTTCTCTCCCCAGTTCCAGTGAAATTGAAAAACCAACCCGACCATGTATTCGCCTCCATTGCCGCGATCATATCATCCCAGGTCGATATGGGAACTGTATTTGCTGGAGGAATAAAAAGATTTTGGATAGACTTATCATCCCGAATCCTCACACTCGTGGAATTGAGCAATGAGGTTTTAGGAACCTCCTCCCAGGTGAAAGAACCACCGGGAATGCGATAAGGCTCCTTTATGCCGTAATAACTCTGCTGATCGGCATTTGCGGCATCGGCACTGACAATATAACGGCCTGTGCCAAAGAGCAGCCAGCGTTCCCGGTCAAACCCATCTACTTTAGAGTTATTATCGATATCCCAATCAACGAGTTCGCCAACCGTTGCAGTTGGTGCAGCAGTAATGGGCTGCCCTGGTACAAACACGCCAAGTACCGTAGCTGGCTTAAGATCCATCAGGACATTATCCGCCCTGTTCACGGGACTTGCCCCGCTAACAAACACCTGATCGTCGTCCACCCAGTTGGTCGTAATAGTTTCATCATTGGTAATCAATCGCTTCAACTGACCGCCAAAACCTTTGCTGCTATCACCGGTAATGGTGCCAAAGTAGACGGCATCAGCGTTAAAATCCAGGTCATAATCAACCGTTATAGGTTGGGATATCATTGCGGGAACATCATCTGTGGCGTCTCCTTCAATGCCGTCAAAATCCTCAATGAATTTTGAGGTCGCGGCTACATCGGTTACATTTCTTTCCACGCCATCGGGGTTAACGGTAACTATCGCCGGTGCGGTAGCGTCGGTAAGCTTTTTGAGATCAACAACAAACAGCTTGGCGGTCTGCAGACTGATGCCCTCATCCACGATTCTCGAACCACCAACTGTCCCCTTTGTGGCGACCTGTCCTGCCGGAGCCCTACTGGCGGTAACCCCTGCTGCATCTGCCGGCCCCGAGCCAAATACGAGATACCAGTCGTTGGAATTAAAGACGGCATGCCCGGGTGTCCCAGCTTTTGAACGCATGGGAATAACCGT
>JANOIV010000100.1:0-3151 GCA_031407875.1 Desulfobulbaceae bacterium
GGACCTACTGTCGGTCATGCTGCTCAAACGCTACTCCATCGGACTCGGCAATACCATCCTGACCTCCAATGCCCTTGTCCTGCTGCTGGTCACCTTTTTCTATTCCCTTGATGCGGTCCTCTATACCCTCATCGTCCTCTACGTCAGCTCGCATATTGCCAACCTGGTCATCACCGGCCTCAGCCAGAGGAAATCGGTGATGATCATCTCGCCGAAGTGGCAGGAGATCTCCGATGTCATCCTGCACAAGATCCACCGGGGAGCCACTATCCTGCAGGGCGAAGGCGGCTTCACCGGCACGCCGGAGCGCATCATCTACACCGTGGTCACCCTCGGTGAAATCGGCCAGCTCAAGGCCAGGATACGCAAGGTTGACCCCGATGCCTTCGTCGTCGTCAGCAACACCATCGAGGTCATGAACTACAGGATCGGCAACCAGCCGCACTGGTAAACCGCAACGACTCCTTGCGAGAAGGTCTTTATGCTGAAAACCATTCTGGTTATCCTGCCGCTTGCCTGCCTTGTCCTGGTGTTGATGCTGATCCTGCGTAACAACTCGGTCCCTGAAAACCTTGGCGTGCGGAAGGGTCGACTGGCTCCTCTGCCGACCAGTCCGAATGCCGTTTCAAGCCAGACCGATGATACCGGACGGCAGGTTGCCCCTCTGCCCTTTATCGGGGATCTGCGGCAGACCACAGAGGCCTTGCTGCAGGCAATAAACAACTATCCCGGCCGGGTGCAGATCGTCTCCCGGACAAGGACCTACATCCACTGTGTGTTCAGTACGGCCAGGATGCGGTTCAAGGATGACGTGGAATTCTCTCTTGATGCCGGGAACAAGGTGGTGCATTTCCGTTCCGCCTCGCGCCTGGGCTATTCGGATATGGGCTTGAATCGCAGGCGTTACGATAAACTCGCCTCTCTCTATCTGCACCGAACCTGACCCGCACCCCAGAACCTATGCCCAGACAATTATCCGTAACCGGTACAGATCACCCGCCCGCTGACGTCCCTCTGGCGGAACGCGTCAGGCCGCAGACATTGGCCGATATCTTCGGCCAGGAGAAGCTCTTGCAGCCGGATTCCCTGCTCTGCCGCATGATCGAAACCGACACCTACAGCTCCTGCATCTTCTGGGGGCCTCCGGGTACCGGCAAGACCACCCTGGCCCGCATCATCGAGCAAAAAACCAACCATGCCTTCCACTCGCTGAGCGCCGTTCTGGCCAAAATCGCCGAGGTTAAAGGGCTTATGGAGGAGGCGCGCAGACGCCTCTTGACTGAAAACCGCAAAACCATCGTCTTTATCGATGAGTTTCACCGCTTCAACAAGTCCCAGCAGGACGCCTTCCTACCCTATGTCGAATCAGGGGCCATCATCCTCATCGGGGCCACTACCGAAAACCCCTCCTTTGAAGTCATCCCGGCTTTGCTCTCGCGCTGTCATGTCTTTGTCCTCGAATCCCTTGCCGAACCTGAGATTCGCCGCATTCTACTAAGGGCGATTGCTATCATCGGCCGGGATCTGAGCCTGGCCGACGAGGCCCTGGTATTTCTGGCGGAGCAGGCCGGCGGCGACGGCAGAAGGGCCCTGAATAATCTGGAGATGGTCTGCCGCAACGCCTATCGGGGTGACAAGATCGACCTCGAATTCGTGCAGCAGGCCCTGTCGCACCGCTCCCTCTTCTACGACAAGGGCGGCGAAGAACACTACAACCTCATCTCGGCCCTGCATAAATCCATCAGGGGCAGCGATCCCCAGGCAGCCCTGTACTGGCTGGCCCGGATGCTCGAGGCCGGCGAGGATCCGATGTATCTCGCCAGAAGACTGGTACGGCTGGCCACGGAAGACGTGGGGCTGGCCGACCCGCAGGCCATCGTCCAGGCCATGGCGGTCAAGGAGGCGGTGCATTTTCTCGGCATGCCCGAGGCCACTACCGCCCTCACCCAACTCATCGTCTATCTGGCCACCGCCCCGAAGAGCAACGCCACCGAGATCGCCTACAACCTGGCCAAGGCCGATGCCCATGCCACCAGTCACCTCAAGGTGCCGCTGCATATCCGCAACGCGCCGACCGGGCTCATGAAGGATCTGGGCTACGGCAAAGACTATCGCTACTCCCATGACTTTGCCAACAGCTACAGCTATCAGAGATGCTTTCCCGAGAAGATGGAGGAGAAGACCTATTACCGGCCCTCAGCCTTTGGTTTTGAGAAAGAGATCCAGAAACGGCTCGACTGGTGGGAAAAATTAAAAAAACAGCAGGTGGACAGGAATAAAAGCTAAGGGTACCGTCTTAAAGTCAGCTCTCAAGGACATGCTCGTCAGAGTCCCTGGCGAGCTCATCTTTGACGGCCCGGGCAATTTGCACCATGGTATAGGGTTTCTTGACAAAACCGCCGACACCAAACTGTATGGCCATCTTCACATCACTGCTCTCGGAAAAACCGCTGACGAGAATGGCCTTCTGGCCGGGATGAAGGTCGAGTATCCCCCGATAGGTCTGCAGGCCATTTATCCCTGGAGGCATAAGCATATCGAGAATCACCAGATCAACCTTCCGTTCCCGGAGAAAAGCAACTGCCTCCTCCCCCGAGGGCACGCTCTCCACTTCATAGCCAAAGATCGTCAGCATTTTTTCGGCGATATCACGCTGCAGCGGTTCATCATCGACCACCAGGATCCGTCCCCGGCCCCGCAGGTCGACCACTGCAACCTCCTCGAACTCGTCAGGCGCACTCATTTTCTGAGCGGGTAGAAAAATCCGGAAGGTCGTACCGGGGGAATCGCAGTCGAGTTCAATTCTGCCCTCATGTTCCTGGACAACATTCCAGACAACCGTCAAGCCCAGACCTGTTCCTTTTTTTCCCATGATCTTACGGGTATAGAATGGTTCAAAGATATGCGCTCTGTTTTCCGGCGGGATCCCCGAACCATCATCGCTCACCTCAAGCACGACGTATTCTTGCGAACTGTCATTCTCGCCTGTGACCGTGACCGCAGACCGGGTATGCAGGGTCACCGAACCACCAGTGGAGGCAAGGGCCTCCACCGCATTCATGACCAGATTCATGATCACCTTCTGGATATGCACCGGCGAACAGCTGATATACATGGCCCTCGCCTCATTAACCGAGGTCACCTGCACCTC
>JANOIV010000102.1:0-26594 GCA_031407875.1 Desulfobulbaceae bacterium
TGGTTGAGGGCCGGATGATCCTTGCGAAAGACCGGAAATATATCATCAACGCCGGCAGTGTCGGCCAGCCCCGGGATGGAGATAAGCGGGCCAAGTACCTAATGTGGGACACCGAAACATGGGATTTGGAGATACTCTTCATCGCCTACGACAGCAAGAGCACGATCAGAAAGATTCATGAACGTGGTTTTCCTGATGTCTATGCCGAGCGGTTGCGTTGACCGTGAAAACAATGGGAAGATATGAAATAGTCGGTCGTCTCGGCAGAGGCGGAATGAGCACAGTCTTTAAGGCGAAGGCGCCGGTGACAGGCCGGATCGTCGCACTCAAGGTCCTTGATCCCCGGGATGAACTCTTCGTGCATCTGGCAGGTGAGCAGCGGCTCAGGCAGATCTTTCTCGAAGAGGCCAAGGTCATGGGGGAAATCTCCCACCCCCATGTCGCAAAAGTCGTGGATTGTGATGAGGACAACGGGCTTCCTTTTATCGTTCTGGAATACTTTGCCCATTCCCTCGGCGGCTTCATCGGTGAATCGTACCAGGTGGAGCAGCCATCCCGAGCCATTTCGGTGGCCAAGACCAGCTACTATCTTCTCCAGGCCTTGAAAGGGCTGGAAAGGCTTCATTTTTCCGGGATAGTCCATAGGGATATCAAGCCATTCAACCTGATGATTACCAATGATGATCGGATAAAGATCATTGATTTTGGCCTCTCACGTATTCGCGGCGAAGAGAAGATGAAAATTCCGGGTTTGCAGGTGGGTTCCCCCTTCTATGCAGCACCGGAGCAGGAGGCCCATCCGGAGACGGCGGATGAAAGGGCGGATCTGTACAGTCTCGGGGTTCTGGCCTACCGAATGTTGACCGGCCACCTGCCCGAGATGGTAAACGGTCGCCTGCCGCCGCCGAGCAGCTATCGCCATGATCTGAACAGGGCCTGGGATGAGCTGATCATGAAGAGCATGGCTGCACAGCCAGCCGGAAGATTTGCCACTGCCGAGCAGATGCGAGGGGAGCTCGAGGATGTATATACTGACTGGGCAAAGGAGTCAGAGGCGGGGTGCCGTTTTACAGAAGATGTCTGTGGGCAGGAAGGGCTCAGGCCGATCAGAAGGGAGCCGAAGCGTATTATGTACAAGGATGCCCGTGAGAATCTGGGGCTTGACCAACTGATGCGCCCCCAAAGGTACCACGAACAGCAGTTGGAGTTGCTCGACTCGCGGCTTGTCCGGGATTTGAATACCGGCCTCATCTGGCAAACGAGGGGTTCGGAGTATACCCTCGACTGGATGCAGGCGGGGGGATATGTAGCCTACCTGAATAGACAGGGCTGGCTGGGGCGTGATGATTGGCGGCTTCCGACCATTGAAGAGCTCTTGACGATCCTCCGGCCCCCGACCGTCAACAGGGATTTTTGCCTGCATTCGGCCTTTTGTAGAGATATCCATTGGCTCTGGAGTAGTGACTGGTGTACAAACAGACAGGCCTGGATGGTTGATATCATTGAGTGTTTTGCCGAAAGACTGGATAAGGATGGGGCAGCCTCTGTCTGTGCCGTCAGTTCAACAAGGACAAGGAGGATGCAACCATGACAGGAAAGGCCAAAAAACCCTTGAAAGACAGGAAGGAAAGAAAAGAGGACACGCCATTTACCGTTACCCACGACTGCGGACTCTTGGAGTTTCTGCTTAGCAGTATGCCGGGGAAAAACCGCAATATCATCAAGGCAATCCTCAGGGACAGACAGGTTTCCGTCGAAGGGAAGGCCGTCACCCAATTTGATCATCTTCTGAAGGCGGGGCAGGAGGTCAAAGTGCGCTGGGAAAAAATTCCGCTCAATCAGCTTTACCAAGGTATCCAGATAGTTTTTGAAGACCGGGATCTGATCGTCATCGATAAGCCGGCCGGATTGCTGACTGTGGCAACCGACACCGAAAAGCGCAAAACAGCCTACAGCATTCTGAGTGCTTATGTGAAAAAACGGGATCTCGACAATAAAATCTTTGTTGTGCACCGTATTGATCGGGAGACTTCCGGGCTGCTGCTTTTTGCCAAGAGCGAGGAGATTAAGGATATTCTGCAGGGAACCTGGATGTCAACCATCACCGAACGGGTCTATGTTGCGGTGACAGAGGGGCCGGTGGAACCGACTGAAGGAGTGATTACCTCGTGGCTGACGGAAAGCGCTGCCTTCAAGGTCTACTCCAGTCAGAATCCACAGCAGGGGAAAAAGGCTGTGACTCATTATAAGACCGCCAAAAGTAACCGAGAATATGCCTTGCTCAAGGTTTCCCTGGAGACGGGGCGCAAGCATCAGATCCGTGTACACTTGCAGGATATCGGGCATCCGGTGGTCGGCGACAAGAAATATGGCTCAACCGTCAATCCGTTCAAGCGTCTCGGCTTGCATGCCCAGGTTCTGGCCTTTACCCACCCGGTAAGCAATGTCTCATGTCGCTTTGAGACGCCTGTTCCCCGGCAGTTTTTAAAGTTGTTCGGGGCGGATTGATTCTTTTTCTGAAGTGCTTGCCGATCATGTGAGGTGCGCGGGGAGAAACAATGGGTCCTTGAGCGAATCATGCAAATTGTGCATCCCGCTCAACCTTAAAACACAGGCGGCAGGAAGCTTATTTTTACATCTGTGTCTTGCGTGATTCTCTTTCGACACTATTATCTTGTAAAAAATCAGCAATACATGTATGCTACTGTGTCTAGCAATTCATTTTTGAAAGTTTGAGCATACTCTTTCCTGCCTCTCGCTGTGTTTTTATTGCATTGCTCGATGCTGTAAAAGTTTCTGCTGATCATGTATATAAGGAGAGCCAGTTTGAAACTTTTTGTCGGCGGCCTGCCATTTGACATAACCGAACCCGAGCTTATGGAGCTTTTCTCATCCTACGGAAGCGTTGTTGAGACCAAGCTCGTCACCGATCAGTTTTCCGGGCGCTCCAAGGGTTTTGCCTTTATTGAGATGTCCACTAGATCCGAAGGGCACAAGGCCATGGAAGACCTCAATGGTAAGGAATATAAGCACCGGACCCTCGTTTGCAACGAGGCTAAACCTCCCAAAAAAAGAGGCCAGCATCGCCGTTAGAGTGCGTGGCTTACACAAAACAACGTGCTCAACGCACAAAAACCAGTAAGGGTTTCAGTGTATACCGGAATAGTTCCGTTCCCACATTGATCTTTTTCAACTTGCTGAAAACAGTTCTTTTTCTTCGCTCTCACCGGCAGGAGGAGAAACTGAGACTCTGCTCTCCTATCCCTTTTGGGGAAGAGAGCAGGGCTAAGAATGAACATGTGCCCGAAAGAGGGTACCAGGAGTTTTAATGAGTTTTACAGTTTTTTCGTTCCATCCCCATCTTGAAACCGCAATTCAGACCAGTGGTTACACCACACCAACCCCCATTCAGCAGCAAGCTATGCCGTCCATTCTCGGCGGACGTGATCTTTTGGGCCTTGCCCAGACCGGTACCGGTAAGACTGCGGCCTTTGTCCTGCCCACATTGCAGCGGCTTTTGCAGGGGCCGAGAAAGCGTGTCCGGGCCCTGGTTGTCGCTCCGACCCGTGAACTTGCCGAGCAGATCAATGACTATTTTCTAAAAATGGCCGTCGGCTCCAATCTGCGCAGTGTCGTCATCTATGGAGGAGTCAGTAAATCAAACCAAACCAGGCGACTGCGAGAGGGTGTCGAGGTTATTGTCGCCTGCCCGGGACGCCTTCTTGACCATTTACAGGATAAGGCCGTGGATCTGAGTCATGTCGAAATGCTGATTCTTGATGAGGCCGATCATATGTTTGATAAGGGCTTTCTGCCGGACATCCGCAGAATACTCAGGCATGTGCCGGTAAAACGTCAGACTCTGATATTTTCCGCGACCATGCCAGGTGAGGTTCGCCATCTCGTTGAAGATATCCTCTCCAATCCTGTAACAGTTCAGATAGATTATGAAAAACCGACGAAGTCCGTTTCCCATTCGATCTATCAGGTCGAACAGAGCGGCAAGACGGCTCTGCTGCAGGAGCTTCTTCTCAAACCCGAACTGCACAACGCCCTGGTCTTTACCAGGACGAAGCACAAGGCCAGGAGTTTGGCCCTGTCGCTGGAGAAAGCAGGATTCAAGGCGGCAGCCTTGCAGGGAAATATGTCACAAGTGAAACGGCAGCAGGCCCTGGAAGGTTTCAAGCAGGGGACCTTCAATATCCTGGTAGCAACGGATATCGCTGCCCGGGGCATTGATGTATCGGGGCTTTCCCATGTCATCAATTTCGATATGCCGGATACCGTAGAAGCCTATACGCATCGTACCGGCAGGACCGGACGGGCCGCCTGTGCCGGAGATGCCTATACCTTCATGACCAGTGATGATCATCGTATCGTCCAACAGATCAAAAAGGTCCTTGGGTCAGATATGCCCATCGAGATGATTGCAGGAGCAGGAGCGCGAGGAAGAACGCCGATGCCCAAGGTGCTGGCCGTGAAACCGAAGACCGAGAAGGCAGTGCCCGTTGCAAGCAAAAATAAAAATACCCAGAGACGAGGACGTGCCACATCGTTTGATTTTGGCATTTAAGCGTCTGACAGATGGCCTGTCCGGGAGTTCCGGACAGCTTGCCGGATGATCGGAAGATTGCCCGGCTCTATTACAAAAAGGTCAAAAAATGACCGAGTTCAAAGGAGTAGTACAATGGCTGAAGGTACAGTAAAGTGGTTCAATGATGCAAAAGGTTTTGGTTTTATTGCCCAGGACGGTGGTAAGGATATCTTTGTACATCATACAGCAATTCAGGGCGATGGGTTCAAGTCTCTTGAGGAAGGGGAGCGTGTCACTTTTGATGTTGTCGATGGTCCCAAGGGACCGGCGGCTGAGAACGTCAACAAAAAGAAATAAGTAGTATATACGCACCCCTCAATTTCAGGGGGGTGCGTTGTTATTGAGCATCTGTCATCGTTGTTATTTTCTTGTCTGTCGCGTGTCTTTTTTATGTTGCCGAAAGAATGACGACATGGTGTTGATGATCTTTTTCAGGTCTCGGGTAACGATATCAAGATGAGTCACTAGGCGGAGTTTTCTGTCTGGGCTTATCAAGATGCCCTGTGCCAGCAGAAAGGCGGCGAGATCGTGGCAGAGGACTGCGTCAATATCAATAAAGACCATATTGGTCTGCATAGTCTCCGTTTCTACCCGTAATTCTTCAAATTCCTGCAGTCCCTTGGCCAGCAGTTCCGCATTGTGGTGGTCTTCCGCCAGTCTCTCGACATGATGCTCGAGGGCATAGAGGCCCGCTGCGGCCAGAATGCCCGCCTGGCGCATGCCTCCTCCGGTGACCTTACGCCATCTCCTCGCCTCTTTGATAAAATCCTTGCTGCCGCAGACAACAGAGCCGACCGGAGCCCCCAATCCTTTCGAAAGACATACCGAAACAGAATCGAAATACTTTGTCAGTTCGGCTGCATGGACACCGAGTTTGACTGAGGCGTTAAAGATGCGCGCACCATCAAGATGCAGGGCCAGTTTTTTCCCCCGGGCGAAATCTGCAGCCATATGCAGGTAGTCAACCGGCAGCACCTTGCCGGCCTGGGTGTTTTCAAGACAGAGGAGGCGAGTCCTGGCAAAATGAAAATCGTCGGGCTTGATAACTTTGTCAACCCTTGCGAGATCCAGGGTTCCATCTCTGGCGAAATCCAGGGGTTGTGGTTGAATACTGCCTAGCACAGCCGCGCCACCCCCTTCGTATTTATAGGTGTGGGCCTGTTGCCCGACTATATACTCATCCCCTCGGGCACAGTGGGTCATGATGCTGATAAGATTGGCCTGGGTCCCGCTGCAGGTGAAAAGGGCTGCCTCAAAGCCCAGCAACTCGGCAGTGGTTTCTTCAAGCCTGTTGACCGTCGGATCATCCCCATAGACATCATCACCGACCTCGGCTCTGGCCATGGCCTTGCGCATTGCCGGAGTGGGCCTGGTAACGGTGTCACTGCGCAGGTCTATTGTTTTCATAAAATCTTTCCCCTGTGGTTGGTTGCATATGAGATCATCTGGGTGAAATTTTCTCTATTGTTTTCATGCTGTTACGTTTTATGTAACAGGTGGTTTTTCGGAGACGTAAGGTACCGTCGCGCATTCCCGAAAGATCCTCACCCGACAGTGTCGGCATATCTCTTTATCGAGACACTCGAATATCCCAGCGATGGCCTCGGCCTTTGATTCATAGATGTTCTCGGCGCCGATTTCCAGGAGGTATTCATAGAACTTGAAATGATCGCAGACATTTTCTTTAATATCATAGAGGTACAGTTGTCCGTTTCTGCCCTTGAGTTCTCTTGTAAGCTCCATAAGGAGTTCTGCCCCGGTCATGTCGATCAGATTGATGCCGCTGGCGACAATGAGCAGATGCCTTTGCTCCGGATTGTTGTGTAACAGCGACATCAGGGTTTCTTTGACATGACTGATGGCCCCGAAATAGAGCGAGCCGTCGATCCGTACAATCTTGAACTGTGGGCACTCCGGTAACCTGATATCGGTGGTAAAGGGATGATTGGGCAGACGCGGGTCCGGCACCCTGATACGGATGTGGGGGTGCGAGGTTCGGTTGAGATAGAGGACGAGTGACAACATGACACCGAGAAAAATGGCGAATTCCAGTTGCAGAAAGAGGGTGGCGAAGAATGTTGAGCAGAGGATGAGACTTTCATAGGTGCTGGCCAGGAGAATCTTCCTGATATTGGCAAAATCGATGAGCCCCCAGGCCACCAGCAGGAGGATTCCAGCCATGACCGAGAGGGGTAGATAGGCAGCGAGGGGGGCGACCACAAGCACCACGACGATGAGCAGTAAACCCGCAAATATCGCAGCCAGGGGAGTCTTGGCTCCGGCCTGGTAATTCAGTCCGCTCCGGTTGAATGAGCCTGTTGCCACATAACCCGAGAAAAAGCTGCCGATAATATTTGACAGCCCCTGACCGATGAACTCCTGGTTGCCGTCAAGGTTCTGACCGGTCTTGTCGGCTAGGGAGCGGGCGATGGAAACGGCCTCGGTCAGGGCAAAGAGGGTGGTTGCAAGCGCCGCAGGGGCCAAGAGCCTGATGTTTTCCAGGGTAAATTCGGGAGCGGAGAGAGGCGGCAGGGAGGCAGGCAGGGCGCCGACACAGGCGATCTTTGCCGTTTGCACCCCAAAGAGCGTATTGAGTATGAGGCAGGTGAGGATTCCGGCCAGCATGGAGACGATGATATAGGGGAATTGTGGCCTGAAGTGTTTGACCAGAAGTCCGGCAAGAATCGTTATCAGGCCAGTTGTTGCCACGTAGATGTTGATACCCTGCCAGTGGCTCAGGACGGCATAGAGGGTGTACGGCAGGTCAGCGGTACGGGGCAGAATGAGGCCGAAAAAGTGCTTGAGTTGGCTGGCGATAATAAGGATTGCCGCTCCAGCTGTGAATCCGACGATTACCGAATGGGAGATGAAATTGACAATGGCGCCGAAACGGATGAGCCCCATGCTGAGCTGGATGAGTCCGACCATGATGGTCAGGGTCAGGGCGAGTTGGATATAGTGGGTGCTGCCTGGTGTCGCGTATTGGCTAAGAGCGGAAAACATGACAATGGAGGCGGCCGTGGTCGGACCAGAGACCAGATGCCAGGAGGAACCGAAGAGGGCGGCGATGATCGCCGGCACCATACCGGCGTAGAGACCGTACTCCGGCGGCATTCCGGCTATGGCGGCAAAGGCTACGCCCTGGGGCAGGGCGACAATGGCCCCGGTTGCTCCCGCCAGGAGGTCAGCCTTCAGGGTCTGCCTTGTGACCCTTGGCCACCAGGTCAGAAAGGGGAGAAAAAACTGGTACCAGTGCTGCCTGTCGGGGGAGTGTGGTCTCATGGGAGTTGCCTGAAAGGTGAGGTGCGGGTTGTTTGGCGATCTCGGTCAGGGCTCGGTGCCGTTTCGATGGTCACGACAACGGGGGCCGGATGAGCCGCAGGAATTCTTCCTCGGAGAGGATTTCTTTGCCCAGTTCTGCGGCCTTTTTGAGTTTCGAACCAGCCTTCTCGCCGGCGACGATATGGGTGGTCTTCTGCGTCACCGAGGTGGCGATCTGTCCGCCACGTTCTTTGACCAGCTTTTTCGCCTCGTCTCGGGACAAACCCGTAAGTCCGCCGGTAAAAAGCACCACAAAACCGGAGAGTGGCAGATCGTTTTTACCTGGGCGTGCTGGAGCTGCTAAAACCCCTATTTCTTGCAGGCGCGAAAGCATTTTCCGTGTCTGCTCGTCGGCAAAAAAATCCAGGATGCTGGCGGCGGCCTGTTCGCCGATTCCTTCGATTTCCAGGAGCTGCGCCCTTTGAGCCTGACTGAGCTGGGCAAGCGACTGGAAATGGTTCTCCAGCAGACCGGCAGTTATTTCACCGACAAATCGTATGCCGAGAGCTGCGAGGAAACGGCCGAGAGCCGGCGTCTTTCTTGCCTCGATGGCGGCCAGGACGTTCTCCGCAGATTTTGCCCCCCAGCCGTCGAGTTTTTCCAACTCTTCTTTATGCAGGGTGAATATATCGGCAATATCCCTGACAAGACCCAGCTCAAAAAGCTGCTCTATATATTTTTTGCCGAGTCCTTCAATATCAAGACCTGCCTTGGAGGCAAAGTGGATCAGCTCCTGCAGTCGCTGGGCCGGGCAGTGGGGATTGTGACAGCGGGTGACCGCCTCACCCTCGGGTTTTGTCACAGGGTGGCTGCAGGCCGGACAGGCCGTGGGCATCGTGATGGGAATTTCGCTGCCGTCCCGCATCTCCGTGATGGCCATGACGATCTCGGGAATGACGTCGCCGGCCCGTTGAATGAGGATGGTATCGCCGAGGCGCAAATCTTTTTTCGCAAGTTCATCCTGATTGTGGAGGGTGGCGCGGCTGACCATAACGCCGCCAACACTGACAGGCTCAAGGATAGCCACCGGGGTGATTGCGCCGGTGCGGCCGACCTGAAAATCCACGGCCAGAAGACGGGTTGTCACCTGTTGTGCCGCAAACTTACAGGCCACCGCCCAGCGTGGCGCCCTGGCCTTGCTGCCCAGTCTTTCCTGGAGGACAAAGGAATCAACTTTGATGACCATGCCGTCGATTTCGTAAGGCAGGTTGTGGCGCATGGCAGCTAATTCACTGAATCCGGCTATGACATCTGCCAGCACCGGACATAAACGGGTGAGCTGGTTGACCGGCAGGCCAAGCTCAGCGAGCAGGGACAGAAGTTGATATTGACCGGTGCAGCCGGTGATTTCCGGAGACGAAACGCCGTAGGCAAAGAATTTCAGTGGACGCTTTGCCGTAACCGCCGGATCAAGCTGTCTGAGTGAGCCGGCTGCCGCATTGCGGGGGTTGGCAAAGGGCGGCTTGCCGCTCTGTAATTGCTGCTCGTTGAGACGCTGCAATCCCTCATTTTCCATGAAGACCTCGCCCCGCACTTCAAGACGGCCGCTGCTGGTTTGGCGCAACCTGAGGGGGATGGCTGGAATCGTCCGGAGCTGGGCGGTAATCTCCTCGCCGATCTGGCCATCGCCGCGGGTTGATCCTTCAATGAGTAAGCCGTCCTGGTAGACCAGTTCAACGGCCAAACCATCGAGTTTGGGCTCAATCACATAGACTATCGGCTCAGTTTGGTTGAGAAAGCGCAATACCCTCTCGGCAAAGGCCAGAATATCCTGATCGTTGAAGGCGTTTTCCAGGCTGAGCATGGGGATGCGGTGTCGAGCCTGGGCGAAACTCGCCAGTGGCGCTCCACCAACGCGCTGGCTGGGCGAGTCGGCGGTGACGAGTTCGGGGTGGGCGGCTTCGAGGGCCAGGAGTTCCTGAAAGAGCAGGTCATATTCCCCGTCCGAGACGATCGGGGCATCCAGGGTATAATAGCGATGGCTGTGTTCGTTCAACTGCCGGCGCAGCTCGGCTATGCGCTGTTCCGGCGGCATGGCCTGCCTATTTGGGAGGCTCAAGAAGCTTCCCGGCCTTGGCAATATTTTCATGGGCTACCTCATCGATGAAAATGAGGACCGACTCTGGCGGTTTGCCGGTTTCCTTGGCGATGGTGTTCGTCACTCCTTCGCAGATCTTCTCTTTCTGTTTTTTGGTGAGTGTGCCGGCAACCCGAATACTTACATATGGCATGGTGTTCTCCTTGAAAGTGGATAGTGAAATAGACAGATACTGCTGAGGATAGGTAAAAAAGTATATACCCATTTTCCCGGCAGGCCAAAGGGTATTTTTGTCCTGCTAAGGCCGATCAAGGAATGTCTGTGGGCACGAACCGGCTTGTTTCTCCTTGCCGCCTTTACCGGATCATACTATCTTTCTGACAGCAGGCATGCAATAAGAGATCTGTATGTACCGCCGAAGACTTTGAAATTGAAATGAAAGAACTTTTTTATTGAGGTTACGTATGCATATATTGGTTACTGGAGGGGCGGGATACATAGGCAGTCATACCTGTCTGGAACTGCTGAATGCGGGCCATGAGGTGACGGCAGTCGATAATCTCTGCAATGCCAAGGAGGAGTCTCTACGTCGGGTCATGGAGCTGACCGGCAGATCGCTCAGTTTTTTCCGGGTGGATCTGCGGGATAAAGGGGCGCTTGCCGATGTCTTCGCCGGGGTGAAGAACAGCGTGGATGCCGTCATCCATTTCGCCGGATTGAAAGCGGTAGGAGAGTCCGTGGCCAAACCTCTGACGTATTACCAGAACAATGTTACCGGCACCCTGGTCCTGTGTGAGGTGATGGCTGAGCACGGGATCAGAAATATTGTCTTCAGCTCCTCGGCAACTGTCTATGGTGACCCGGCAACTGTGCCGATCACCGAGGATTTCCCCCTCTCCTGCACCAATCCCTACGGCCGCACCAAATTGATGGTCGAGGAGATCTTACGGGATATGTATGTCGCCGATCCCGACTGGAATGTGATCCTGCTGCGCTATTTCAACCCTGTTGGGGCGCACCGGAGCGGTAGGATAGGTGAGGATCCGAACGATATCCCCAATAATCTAATGCCGTATATTTCCCAGGTGGCCGTCGGCCGGCGCGACCAACTCGCAGTCTTCGGCAACGACTACCCCACTCCGGACGGCACTGGCGTCCGCGATTTTATCCATGTCGTTGATCTTGCCCTGGGCCACGTACAAGCGCTTGAGAAATTGTCGAAAAAACCAGGAGTTGTGGTGTATAACCTGGGAACGGGGCAGGGATATAGTGTGCTGGAAATGGTAACCGCCTTTGTAAAGGCCACCGGCAAAGAGGTTCCCTATATCATCGCCCCGCGCCGTCCCGGTGATGTGGCCGCCTGCTATGCCGATCCGCACAAAGCCATGGTTGAACTGGGTTGGCGGGCGGAACGAGGGATACATGAGATGTGTGAGGATACCTGGCGCTGGCAGGTCAATAACCCCGAGGGCTTTCCCTGATCTCCGAACAAGGGATGGTCGATGGGCGCCGCCTGCTTTGATAAGCCCTTTCGCCCTGAGAGAGGGCTCCCGCCGCTGTTAAGATCTTAAAGAAGTGTTATTCCAATTCCAAATCAAGCTTCATTGTCGGCTGCACTGTGCGGCTCCTCGCCGCACTTGTATGTACTGTCTCGTCGCTGCTCGCTTGCCTTCGCGTTCTCATCATGATTTGGAAATGGAATTATCTCCCGTACGGTTATGGTTACCTGCCAATAAGATGAATCCAATGCTGTTTTTCTGCTCCCTTTCCCTAATTTTTTCTCAGTGCAGTATCAAGCCGGCAAGCCTGTAGGTCGATGACCTGCAAAATTCCCAAATATGCGGGCGGGTAACATTTTATTGCCCGCCCCGCTCCTTTTCTTTAACCGATTATTACCTCAATTTGTTCGCAATATCAGTAATATGTATGCTTATGAGAATTATTGATAATTATACTTGAAATTACTAATAACGAATGGTACATTTTCACAAAACTTTGACAAAGAGGCACTGTTTGCACAATGACGCAAAAAAAAATCTCAACGGTTGTTTTTGGTTGCGGCAACGTAGTCATGGGTGATGATGGCTATGGTCCTGCTGTTATTGATGAACTTAACTCTCGATATGAATTGCCTGAAGGTGTTGAGGCCATTGACGTCGGGACATGCGTACGTGAGCATCTTTTTGATTATGTGTTGTCAGCAGAAGGTAGACCTGACAGAATCATTATTCTCGATGCGGTCGATTTCCCCGACCGAAAACCCGGCGATGTCTTTCTGATCGACACGTCAGCAATTCCTCCTAAAAAAATCCACGATTTTTCCCTCCATCAATTCCCCACCGTTAATCTGTTAGTTGAGCTGGAACAGCACACCGGTATCCGAGTGCATATTCTGGCCGCCCAGGTTGAGTGTATTCCCGAAGAAATTACCCCGGGACTTTCACCGGCCATGTCTGCTGCCGTTTCTGTAGCGTGTGAGAAGATTTTGCAAATCCTTTCTGAAAAAAGCTAAATGAGGTGACCTTTTTATGATGTACGAATTTAGAGTCAGCGAAATGGCAGAGGAGTTTGGTGTACATCGAAACACCATAAGAAACTGGATTGCCGCCGGGACTCTTCCTGCCAAGGAAGGTCCTGGTCGCAAGTATCTTATGAAGTTTCATGATTACCAAGTCCTTTGTGAGAAGTTTGGCCGCGAGCCGGTTATTCACCCCAGCAATCATATCGAGCTTGCCAGCATCCAGTCGATGGAGGCCTCGGCAGGACAGATGGCCCCCATGGTACTGGATGGCCACCACAGTGTGCTGGCCATTGATCCGAGTTGGGCTGATGCCTGTCTGACCTGTGGCACCTGTGCCAGCGCCTGTCCCATTGCCGGCGTTGACGGTCTGGACCCCCGCAAGATCGTCCGCATGGCGGTTCTCGGCATGGATAAAGAGCTGGTTGATTCCCAATGGCCGTGGAAATGCACGATGTGCGGCAAGTGCGAGGAATCCTGTCCGGCCAGTATCCAGATCACCGCACTCATGCGCAAGATTCGCGGTAGCCGCGATCGGGACAAGGTGCCCGGCCCGATCCATAAGGGTGTCGTCATGTGCCTGGAGCGTGGCAACAACCTCGGCATCCCGAAAGACGACTTCGTCTTCCTTTGTCAGGAACTCGGTGAGGAACTGGCGGCCGACTCCTGTCCCGGTTTTGTCACCCCAGTCGATGTACATGGCGCTCGGGTCCTTGTTACCGTCAACTCCAAGGAGCCTTTTGCCGAGCCTGATGATATGAAATGGTGGTGGAAGATCTTCTATGCCGCCGGCGAATCCTGGACCATCCCTTCTGAAAACTGGGAAGGCGTCAACTGGGGATTGTTCTCCGGTGATGATGCCGCCATGAAAGTGGTTGTCGGCCGTATCGTCGACAACATGCGGAGGTTAAACTGTAAAGTTCTCCTCCTCCCGGAATGAGGCCACGCCTACTTTGCAACCCGGTCCGGGTTGAACAGATGGTTTCCGGAAGTTTTCAAAGAATTCAAAGTAATGTCCATATTTGAGCTGATGCTTGAATATATCCGAGATGGCAAGATTCAGGTTGATAATACCATTCACACCCTTCCTGCCGCCTACCATGATCCCTGCAACTATGGCCGAAAGTCGCTGAAGGCATTCGGGCAGGCCTTCTTTGAAGAAGGTCGTGAGATTGCCGGGGCCTGCTGTACTGACCTGCGGGAGCTCAACCCCAACAGGAATGGCGCCTACTGCTGTGGCGCCGGTGGTGGTGCCTGGGCCATGCCTTTCAATGCTGAACGCGTATATTATGGACGGACAAAAGCCCGCCAGATTTCCGAATCAGGTGCCGAGCTGATTATTGCCCCCTGCCATAATTGCCGTGACCAGATCATGAAGTCCCTCAACAAGGAATATGATCTCGGTGTCGAGGTCAAATACCTGTGGGAACTGGTGTCGGATTCGCTCATCATGCCGAATAAGCAATAAGCCAAAAAACTGAAAAACACTGGTGAGTGGTTCTTGTTGCTGAAGGCAAGGGCTTGAGAATAAGGAAATATCCTGCTGTTCTCTGAAATAATAGGATATGTATATTAATAATCGAGAGGAGACACCTATCATGCTGGACACTAAAAAAGTTGGGTCGGTAATGATTGTGGGAGGTGGAGTCACAGGGATGCAGGCAGCCCTGGATCTCGCTGATTCCGGATACTATGTTTACCTGGTTGAAAAATCAGGCGCTATCGGCGGGGCCATGGCGCAACTGGATAAGACCTTCCCGACCAATGACTGCTCGATGTGAATAATCGCGCCAAAATTGGTTGAGTGCGGTCGGCACTTAAATATCAAATTGATGACTCTCAGCGAAATTACCGGAATTGCCGGTAGCGCTGGAGATTTTACCGTAACTGTCAAAGAAGCTCCACGCTATGTGGACATGGCTAAATGTATTGCCTGTGGCGCCTGTACCGAGAAGTGTCCGAAAAAAGTGGACAGCGAGTACAATGCCGGCACCGGCAAGCGAAAGGCCATCTATGTAAAGTATGCCCAGGCGGTACCTCTGAAGTATCAGATCGATCACATCAACTGTCTCCGTCTGCAGAAGCCGGGTGCCTGTGGATTCTGTGAGAAGGTCTGTGATGCCGGGGCGATTAATTTCGACGATACCGAAAAAATTCACCAGATCAACGTCGGCGCGGTTGTACTGGCCCCCGGTTTTGAGGCCTACGATCCGAAAGAGGCCAAGGTCTGGGGCTATGGCACCCTGCCGAACGTCATTACCTCTCTGCAGCTCGAGAGATATCTGTCCGCCTCCGGCCCCACCGAGGGACATCTCGTACGTCCTTCCGACGGTAAACCGGTCAACAAAGTGGCCTTCCTGCAGTGTGTCGGTTCCCGTGACGAGAACCTCTGCGGCAACGGCTACTGTTCTTCCGTCTGCTGTATGTACGCGATCAAAGAGGCGGTCATCGCTAAAGATCATGTGCCGGGCCTGTCGGCGAGCATCTTCTATATGGATATGCGGACCCACGGCAAGGATTTTGATAAGTACATGGTACGGGCCAAGGAAGATTCCGGCGTGCGGTTTGTTCGCTGCAAGATAAACGGCATTGAAGCCCAGGGTACCAACGGCGATTTGCGCCTCCATTATATTAATGAGCGTGGATGCCAGGTTGAAGAGTACTACGATATGGTGGTCCTCTCTGTCGGGCTGCAGACTCCGAAACATGTTCTGGAGCTTGCCGAAACTGCCGGCATTCAACTGACTGCCGACAAGTTTGCCGCAACCTCGGACTTTGCGCCGGTCCAGACCTCGCAGGCCGGTATCTTTACCTGCGGTTCCTTCGCCGGTCCCAAGGATATTCCCCAGTCGGTTGTCGAGGGGTCCGCCGCTGCCGCGGCAGTCGCCGATCTTCTGGCCCCGGCCCGCCATCAGCTGTCCAGCGAGGCGACCTTCCCGGCTGAGAAGGATATCACGGGTGAAGATCCACGGATCGGGGTTTTTGTCTGCCATTGCGGTTCCAACATTGCCGGTGTCGTCGATGTGAAGGCGGTTGAGGATTACGCCGCAACCCTGCCCAATGTCGTCTATGTCGAGCGGAATCTGTTCTCCTGTTCACAGGATACCCAGGAGCAGATAACCAAGAGGATTCAGGAAAAGAACCTGAACCGTATCGTTATCGCCGCCTGTACCCCGAGAACCCATGAACCTCTCTTCCGCGAGACCCTCAAGGCAGCTGGTCTGAATGAGTATCTTGTCGAGATGGCCAACATCAGAAACCATAATTCCTGGGTGCATGTCGCGGAACCCGCCAAGGCCACCGCCAAGGCCAAGGATCTGGTGCGGATGGCGGCCGCCAAAGTCACCTTCGGCACCTCGTTGAAACCGATATCCGTGCCGATCACCCAGAAAGGTCTGATCATCGGTGGCGGTGTGGCCGGCATGACGGCCGCCCTCAATCTGGCTGAGCAGGGATTTGAGGTGCATCTGGTTGAGCGCACCGAGACCCTCGGTGGTAATGCCCTCTATCTCAAACATACCTGGTCGGGCGAACATATTCCCACCCAGGTGGCCAAACTGGTGGACAAGGTGGTATGGAATGACAAGATCACCATCCATAAGGGCTTTGAGGTCAGTGCGGTGGAAGGTTTTGTCGGCAACTTCAAGTCGACCATCAGTGCCAAGGATGGTGCCTCGAGAGTCATCGAGCACGGTATCGGTATCATCGCAACCGGCGGCAACATCTATACCCCAACCGAGTATGGCTACGGCAGCATCAAAAGGGTTGTGACCTCCATCGAGTTCGACAAACTGCATGAACTCAAGGAAAAAACCGTCAGGGCGAGTAAGAACTTTGTCTTTATTCAATGTGTCGGCTCCCGCGAAACCGATCACATGTACTGCTCCAAGGTCTGCTGTACCCATTCGGTTCAGTCGGCCATCGAACTGAAGCAGGAAGATCCGTCACGCAATATCTACATCCTTTACCGTGATATGCGGACCTACGGTCAGCGTGAGGCCCTGTATCGACAGGCCCGGAAAATGGGTGTCATCTTCATCAACTATGAACTGCACGGAAAACCGCTGGTCACTGAAAACGGTCGGCTCGTTGATGTCGAGGTCTGGGATCATGTCCTGCACCGGCCGCTGAAGATCCAAGCGGATATGGTAGTCCTGGCTTCAGCCATCAGGCCGAAGTCCGATGCCGCAGAACTCGGCAAACTGTACAAGATCCCCGTGGATGGTGATGGCTTCTTCCAGGAGGCCCATGCCAAACTCAGACCGGTTGATTTCTCAACAGACGGTATGTTTGTGGCCGGTATGGCGCACTATCCGAAGCCGATAGAGGAATCTGTGGCCCAGGCCCTGGCCGCCTCTGCCCGTGCCGCGACTCTTCTGTCAAAACACGAAGTCGCTCTTGATGCAGTAAAGGCAACCGTTGATCCTGATTACTGTGACGGCTGCGCCCTCTGTGTCGATGTCTGTCCTTATAATGCTATCACCCTGGTGACCATGGGGGCCCTGACTGAAGGTGGTCAGGCCCATAAGAGCATTGAGGTCAATAAGGCGCAGTGCAAAGGCTGTGGCTTGTGTCAAAGCACCTGCCCGAAGAGAGGCGTATACGTTTCCGGCTTCACGATGAAGCAGATCAGCAGTCAGATTCAGGCGGCCCTGGCGGTCTGATTCGCATGTTGAATAACCTAGAAATGAACTTTTATGTTTATAAGGAGTAGATCAAATGAGTTTTGAGCCAAAAATCATTGCATTCTGCTGCAACTGGTGCTCCTACGCCGCTGCTGATCTGGCTGGAACTGCCAGGATGCAGTATCCGCATAACGTGCGGATTATCCGTGTAATGTGCTCAGGTATGGTTCATCCTGAGCATGTAATGGATGCCCTCGGCCAAGGCGCCGACGGTGTCCTGGTACTTGGCTGACACCTCGGTGAATGTCATTACCTGGATGGTAATTATAAAGCTATGAGCCGCTCCAACATGATCACTGAACTGTTGGCAGACTTTGGATATGATAATGGTCGATTTGAGATAACCTGGGTTTCCTCCGCCGAGCCTGATAAATTTGTCAAAGCGGTGACTGATATGACAAATCGTATCAAAAAGTTGGGCCCCATCAACAATCAAGATGCCGCAGTCACGGCATAAAGGAGGGTGATATGGGTGTAACTACTGCTATGGAATGGCTGGGCTCCTGTTCCGGTTGCGAGATCGCAATCCTGAATATCGGCGAGGCCCTGGTGCCAATCATCACGGAGGCCCTTGATATCGTCCATGCCCCGGTACTTATGGATCACAAGTACTTCGGCCAGTGCGGCGAGGGCCTCACGCTGGAAATCCCGGAGGCCGTGGTCGGCATTGTTACCGGTGGTGTCGGCAATCATGAACATCTGGAAGTACTGGAAGAGATGCGCAAAAAATGCACGGTCCTGATCGCCCTGGGGACCTGCGCGACCCACGGTGGCATTCCTGCCCTGATGAATGGCCAGGATCGCAAGACCAGTTGGGAAGAAGTGTACCGGACCATAACCACCGATCCGGGTGCCAAGGTCCCTAACGTTGAGGTTCCGGCCCCGCTGGATCGGATCTACGCCTGTGACGAGAAGGTCAAGATTGACATGCAGCTTCCCGGCTGCCCGCCTAATCCGGCCCACATTGCCGAGGTGCTTATGTCCTTGTTGGAAGGCCGGCCGCCCGTGCTGCCGGGCAAGAGTGTCTGTGACAGCTGTCCGACCAAACGGGAAGGTAAGGGTGCAGTCGCCAAGGTAAAACGTTTTATCACCAATGCTGAGTTTACCGCCGGTGAGCCCATCAGTGAGATGCGCTGTCTCCTTGAGCAGGGCTATATGTGCATGGGCCCGGTTACCGCGGCGGGCTGTGCCAAGCTCGGTTCGCCAAGCTGCATCAGCGCCCGTGTGCCATGCCGGGGTTGTTATGGACCGGTGCGCAAGGACGGTAATCAGCTGCTTGATATGATGAATGCCCTGGCGAGTAACGGGATTGATTATAACTCCGTCGTGGATCGTCGGTCCATGCTGCGGTTTTCCGGTGCGCATGGAATGCTCAAGCCAGTCAAGAAACGGGTAGAAAAGGAGGAGAGATAATATGGGAACTGTACTAAATATTGCACCAGTTTCCCGCATAGAAGGACACGCAAAAATTGCCATCCATCTTAATGATGCCGGCAATGTTGAAGATGCATTTCTGCATATTCAGTCCCTGCGCGGGTTTGAGAAGTTTATTGAGGGCCGTCCGGCTGAGGAGGTTCCTCGTATAGTCAACAGGATCTGTGGTATCTGTCCGTGGATGCACCATCTGGCCTCCAACAAGGCCGTTGATGGCGCCTTCGGTGTCACCCCGACCCCGACCGGTTACAAACTGCGAGAGATGTGCCAGGTTATGGCCCATATCAATGACAAGATCCTGCATTTTTTCTTTTTGGCCGCCCCGGACTTCGTCCTCGGACCGAATGCCGATTATGCCGTACGTAACGTTATCGGTGTGGTCAAGGCTGCGCCCGAACTGGCCACCCAGGTCGTCAAGATGCGCCAGTTGGGTCAGATGATGCTCGACAAGTTTGCCGGTAAGGCCATTCATCCGATCGCCGGTGTGGTCGGTGGATTCGCCAAGCCGATGATCGAGTCGGAGCGTCAGGAAATGCTTGCCGGTACCCGGACACTGCTCGATTTTGCCTGCTATGCCCTGGATTTCGCCAAGAACAATGTCTTCGCCAAGTACATGGATACCATCGGCACCTTGGGCGTGATCAAGACCGGTTTCCTCGGTACCGTTGACCGGGCGGACGGGGCCTTCCGGCTCTATGATGGCAAACAGCGTCTGATGAAGGCTGACGGCAGCTATGTCGACTTCGAAGGTGTTGATTACGCCGATTATCTGGGTGAGCACGTTGAGCCCTGGTCGTATGCCAAGATGCCGTATGCCAAGGTCTGGAACGAAGGTTTCGATATGAACCTCGATAACCCGAAGGGCATCTATCGGGCCAATACCCTGGCCCGTATCAACGTCTGCGAGAAGATGTCCACCCCCAAGGCCCAGGCGGCCCTTGAGGAGTTCCGGGCGGCCTTCGGCAGACCTGCTCAGGCCACTCTGCTCTACCATTATGCCCGTCTTATCGAGCTGGTCTATGCCTGTGAGCGGACCATCGAACTGCTCGAGTGGGAAGGCATTACCGATACCAATGTCCGGGCCAAGGTCGAACCCAAGGCCGGTCGCGGCGTCGGTATTGTCGAAGCCCCCCGCGGTACGCTTATCCACGACTACACCACCGATGCTAACGGCTGTATCACGAAGGCCAACCTCATTGTCGGCACCACGCACAATATCGCGCCGATGAATATGAGTGTGAAACAGGCTGCCACCTCCCTGATCAAAAATGGCGTCTACAACGAGGGCCTGTTGAATCAGGTGGAAATGGCCGTCCGCGCCTACGACCCCTGAATGTCTTGTGCTACCCACCGCCTGGATGGCGGCGTACCCATGGCAGTAAGCATCATCAATGCACAAGGACAGGAAGTTGACAGGATTGTTAGTTAGTTTCCGTCCGGAAACGGCTCTTTTGCCCTAACTCTTCGTTGCTCTCAGAATTTAATCCTCGGAATATTAAGCATATGCCTGCGGTTAAATTCATCGAGCGCCTCGATTTAGAACAAAATATCTCATTTCCGGATGGACACTAGTTAGGTGCTATGCAATCCCGAGGCTCAATTCTCTGAGATGTATCGGAGAATTGAGCCTGAGCTGGAGTAACAAAGGCGGCAGGAGCTGGTTCAGAGTCTGATCCGCCTTTGACTGCTTTTTAGATGATGATTTTCTATATTTTAGATAGAGAGTATATACTTGGTATATGTGATCTGGTATCTTTCGGGGATATTCTCTATTCAACGTGAGGAGACTGCAATGACAGATTCAACAGAAAATGTAAAACGGCATCGGGTTCGAGCTGAGAATCCAAGCGGTGCATGTGGTTATATCGAACACATGACGATTGATGAGCTGAAGGCCCGGGCCGTTGGTGAAAATTTTGATGCAAGCTGCCCGGCCTGCGGCATGTTCCATCTCACAAAAGGTGAGATTGATAAGATCAACAGTGAAAAAATCACTGAGTCCAAGAGTTATGCCGATATGAGGGAGCAGGCCGAAGAGTCCTGATTGCCGAGTGAGCCCTGCAAAGCCGCCGGCTTCCTTTGAGGGCGCCTGGCCGGTGGCCTCTCTGCGTGGTAATGGCCGAGCAATGCTGTTTGACCAGGATGGTGGGGCCCTCTGTGGCCTCATCTTTTTTTTTAGAGAAGGTATATCCTATGAAAGCCTGTAAAAAGAATGTGAACTCGCCCGCTGCCCAGGATCTGCTCAGGGAGTTGCAGCACATCGTTGACAGGCCGATAAGGATTATGGTGGTCTGCGGCACGCACAACCGGGCGATCATGCGTTATGATCTGAGGAGCAAGCTACCCGTCAATCTTGACCTGGTGTCAGGGCCGGGCTGTTCCGTCTGTGTTATGCCCGCCGGCCATATTGACGTTTTTGTCAAGATCGGCATGCAGCCTGATGTGATCACTGTCACCTGTGATGATCTGCTGCAGGTTCCGGGAACCCGTGATTCGCTGGCCTCTATCAGGGCCAAGGGTGCTCAAGTCGAGGTCGTTTCCGCCCCTCAGGAATGTCTTGAAATCGCTAAAAACAACCCCGATAAGATCGTTGTCTATCCGGCGGTTGGTTTTGAAGCAACCGCACCGAGTATTGCCGAGACCATCCTTGAGGCAGCCCGCCAGGGCATTGACAATTTCTGTGTAATCCCCTCTATCCGTCTCCTGCCGCCTACCCTTGACTCACTGCTGTGCGATCCGGACTGGAATGTCGATGGACTCCTTTGCTCCGACCATATAAATTCCCTTTCAGATACCGAGGCCTATACCAATCTTGCCCGAAAGTACCACCTGTCCTGCTGTATTGTCGGTTTTGAGCTCGAGAATATTCTCAGTGGCCTGGTCAATATGGTCAAACAGATCAAAAAAGGGATTTCGCAACTGGATAACCTCTCGTCGGTGCTGTATTCCTCAGAGGAATATTCCAATGCCAAGAAGATGGTGGCGGATGTATTTTTTACAGTCGACACTATCTGGCGGGGATTGGGCATCATTGAAGAGAGCGGCTTTGTGATCCGTGACGAACTCTCGCTCTACGATGCAACCAAACGCTTTAATATCCGTCTGTCGGACGAGGAAACTCAGTGCCAGTGTTTCTGCGGCATGATCATGGCGGGCCGGGGCCTGCCACCGGACTGTCCTGATTTCGGTCAGGGCTGTACCATCAAACACCCGATCGGTCCCTGCATGCTCTCCAGTGAAGGGCTATGTGCCTCGTACTTCAAGTACACCAAGAAAGGTGCCAAGGCCGTCGGTTGAAATTCGGCTTCGCTTATCTGGTTCCCATGCGCCGCATCCAGACTCAGATAAAGGAAAGGTACTTTTATAAGAGAGGCCGGCCCCCGGTTGTTTTGCTGAGTTGTTACAAAAAACCCTGCTTTAACGGCAGTGTAAAAGGAGACAGACTCATGCACGAATTTTCCCTTGCTCAGGGGCTTCATGGGCAGCTTCTTGACCTTGTGCGAGAACACGGGGTGGAAAAAGTTCTCAAAGCCGAGGTCAGAATAGGTGAGAATGCGGGAATAGTTGAAGAATCATTTGTCTTTGGCTTTAACGTGCTGGCCGGGCAGGACCCAAAAACCACCGGCATGGAACTCGTAATCAGCCACGATGAAGGCAGAGATCTTATTCTCATGCAGGTTCAACTCCAGTAAATCACTCCTTTTCCCCTCTCCTCCTCAGGCCGGCACGTCAGAAAAAAGCACGTATCCAGGCGAAAAAATCGGTCTTATTCCATTTCCAAATCAAGCGTTAACTTCGTCGGATACGCTGTGCGGCTCCTCGCCGTACTCACTGTACTGTCTCGTCGCTGCCCGCTTGCCTTTTTATCTGGCCATCTGTGATCTCCGTGGCGACTTGTTACGAGTTTATCAAAAATGTAATTACGTGTTATCCCAGAAATCATCATCTTTGGGCTCAAAACGTATCACGAATTCCGTCCAGGCAAAGGGGGTTTTCTCAATCTGCCCGCCGATGATTTTCTGACTACCGGCTATGGTTTCCCACCGTGGTATTATCTTCAATCTAAAGTGAACCCCCTGACCATCAATAATAACCGTAAGATATTCTGCCTGAGAGTTCATCTTCGGTGGAATATCATCAAGGGCCAGACCGGCTCTGGAAATATCGTGCACTGTTCCGGAAAAGAAGCCTCTGCCATCGGAAATATCAGCAACCATACCTGTCAAGGCCATTCGTGGGTGTCGTCGTTTGTCCATAGCGGCCACCTGCATCCGTTCTACGTCAGCTGCGTTTTGGCTCCTTTGCCAGGTTTAAACACATGTGCGTCATTCATGTAGGAAAGAATGCTATTCCTATGAGCATAGGGTATGTACGACGTGATCAAATGGCAAAGAAATATCGGGAAGAGAACGGGCTTAAGAAAACGAGAAGGACAGGAATGAAGAATAAGGGATGCCCTTCAGTGTCCCGGCAATGAAGGGCATCCGGTCGGCAGGTCAAGGACATCTCTTATGCTCCAGTATATCCATTTTTCCCAACGTTTCCGCAAACAACTCCGTTCTTCCCTTGAAGAATCGGACAAGAAAGGGAGTCTTGCAGCCGGCCAGGCGGAACTCATCATCGAGAATTTCAAGAGTCGTAGAGAGGAAACCGAGGAGATCAGGGCGAAACGGACCAAGCATGGCGAATCACGACTGAAAAACTGTCTCAAGTATGATCTGGGAGGGGGCTACCGCCTCATCGCGGCCAGAGAGGGGGTACATCTTTTTTTGTATCTGGGTCGGCAGCCATGACGATACCGATCTCTGATTGGAGAAAAATCGGGGATACAATATCAGTCTTGAGTTTCAGAAAGAATTTTTTGAGACCATCGAACTTGTTGACCAGAAGAGCGGGGATGGCCCGACAACAGGAGTCTGGCAGGTTCCCGCCCCCGGCGATGCCTATGAGGAAGACCTGCTCTCCCGTATCGACGAAAAGACCCTGCGCCAGCTCTTCGGCAGTTTTTACAACCTCTGATTTTCAACACCGGCACTGCCTCGTCTTCTTTAACCTCAGTCAAACCGCAAGGCTTTTCTGGCCTCCTGGCGCATAACCATATCGACCAGTACCAGGGCCGCCATGGCCTCGACGATTGGCACCGCCCGTGGTACCACACAGGGATCGTGCCGTCCCTTGGCCGTGAGCGTTACCGGTTTTCCTGAGAAATCCACCGTTTCCTGCGGCAGAGAGATGGTTGCCGGCGGCTTGAAGGCTACCCGCAAGAATATCGCTTCGCCGTTGCTAATACCACCCTGTACGCCACCGGAATTATTGGTTATCGTGCCAAGCCCCCGGCCTTTTACCGTGAAGAGATCGTTGTGTTCCGAGCCGCGCCGGCGGGAACCGGCAAAGCCTGAGCCGATCTCAAAACCCTTGGTCGCCGGAATGGCCAGCATGGCCTGGGCCAGTTTTGCCTCAAGTTTCTCATAGGTCGGTTCTCCGAGGCCGATCGGGACGTTGCGGATGATGCAGGAAACGATGCCGCCGACGGAATCGCCGGCATCCTTCAGTTCAGCGACCAAGGCCCGCATCCGGGCGGCGGCAGCACCGTCCGGACAGCGAATGTCATGTTGATCGACCCGGGCAACCGTCAGGGTTGCCGGATCTACCCCCAACGCCTCAATGGTGCCGACACTGCTCACCCAGGCCACAATCTCCATTCCCAACTTTTCTCTCAGGATCTTCATGGCCACAGCGCCTGCCGCCACCGTGCCGATCGTCTCGCGGGCACTCGAACGGCCGCCGCCCGAGGAGGCCCTGATGCCGTATTTCATCTGGTAGGTGTAATCGGCGTGCGACGGTCTGGGGATGTCGCCCATACTGCCGTAATCGCCGGGACGCTGGTCCTTGTTGGCGACCTGCAGCAGGATGGGGGTGCCAAGCGTCCTGCCGTTTTCTGTACCGGAGATGATGGTGACGAGGTCCGCTTCCTGCCGGTCGGTGGTCAGACTGCTCTGACCGGGACGCCTACGGTCCAATTGCGCTTGAATGTCCTGTTCGCTGAGTTCCAGCCCCGGTGGGCAGCCGTCTATAACCACGCCGACGCCCTTACAGTGCGATTCGCCAAAGGTGCTGATCTGAAAGAGAGTACCGAAATTGCTCGACATGGGGTGTCCCTCCTGAAAAGAGTCGTGACGAATGGCAGAAGGATTGTCCCGGAGCAACAAACCGCCGGACCACGCAGCCGACAGGAGCTTGATTGGGGATTGGCATTACTGGCTGAGCTTCTCGGCCTTCTCAGTGTCCCCGAGTTTTCTGTAGGCCTGTTCCAGTAGGTTTCTGTTGGATTGTCTCAGCTCGTTGTTGTTGCGTGCCAGACTGTCTGATTTGAGACAGAACTGCACGGCCTGGCCAAAGTCGCCCTGGTCGTATTTGATCTGACCCAGGGTATGCCAGTACTGGGCGTTGCGCGGTTCAATACGCAGGGCGCGCTCCAGAAGTATCTCGGCCTGACCGGGCTGGCGAGACTGTCGTGCCGACTCTGCCTGAGCGAAGAGGCTCTGGGCGGGGCCCTTCTGGATAGAGGTCGGCGGTTGTGTCGGCACCGGTGTTTCCGGGATCCCAATGGGGGGCGTCGGTGGTTCCGGACGCTCAATCGGCGCCGGTGGTTCCGGGCGGGGGGTGGGGACTTGGACCGCACAGCCATGTAGCGCGAGGAAGATCAGGAGCAGCAGGGGCAGGGACGGTCGACGTGCAAAAGATATCATTCCGTTTATCATAGTGGATTGTCCTCTCCAGTGGCCGCGGTCATTCAAACCAGCCGCGGATTGAGTTAATAATTCTCTTAGTCTTCTTTTCAATCTGGGGCATATCGATTGACGGCGGGAACCTGCCCTGCTCAGGCTCGGTGCCGGCGATAAATGGCAGAGACACGCTGCCCCGGCCGGATTGGCTCGACGAAGCCAGGTTCTGTCTGCTGATCGACACCCATTTTATGCCTGCTGGTTCGGGCAGTTCCAGGGGTTGCGCATGCAGGGATCGCATGATTTCGCCCCAGACGTTGAGGGCCCCGGCAGCGCCGGTCACCCCGGCCGGTTTGTTGTCATCCCGGCCGATCCAGACCACGGCCAGACGATCGCCGGTGAAGCCGGCAAACCAGCTGTCCCGCAGATTGTCGGTGGTGCCGGTTTTGCCGGCGACGGTGTGCGATGCCGGAATATAGCGGGAGATGGATCGGCCGGTTCCCTCGCTGACCACATGCTGCAAAGCGGTGTTCAGGAGAAATATCTGTTCGGCGGGGAAACGTTGTTCCACCGATAGCCCGTAACGGTTGAGCAGTGTATTGTCGGATCCCATGACACTGTCGATGCAGCGCTGCGGCTGGAAAAAACCGCCCGAGGCCAGCGTCTGGTACATCTGGCTGACCTCAAGGGGTGTCATCTCGGCAGTGCCCAACAAAAAGGAGGGATAGGCCTCAACATTGCCGGTCAGACCGAGCTTTTTGGCGGTGGCGATGACCTTGTCGACCCCGACCTTCAGGCCGAGATTGATCGTCGCCAGATTGTAGGATTCGGCCAGCGCCAGATAGAGTGGTACCTGGCCATGCTCTCTCTTATCGTAATTCTGTGGCCGCCAGGTCTTTGTCCCCCTTTCTTTCAGGGTGACGGCGGTGTCCTGCAGCGGACTCACCAGCGTATAGCCCTGGCCCAGGGCCGTCAGGTATACTGCCGGTTTGACCAGCGAACCGATGGGCCGCCTGGCGTTGATCGCCCTGTTGAAACCGGCCATGAGTGGTTTACGGCCACCGGCCAGGGCCAGAATATCGCCATTCTCCCGGTTGGTGATCACCACCGCCCCTTCCAGCTGATTCCGCCCGGCCTGCTGTTCGAGGGTGTTCAGGGTCCGGTCAAGATGTCGCTCCACCTGCCATTGGGCCTGGGGGTCAAGGGTGGTCAGGATCTTCAGGCCGTTGCCGTTCAGGTCTTCCTCCCGGTATTCCTTGGTCAACTGCCGGCGGACCAG
>JANOIV010000119.1:0-13127 GCA_031407875.1 Desulfobulbaceae bacterium
GCCTGGGCCACCAGTCTCCTGACATCGGAAAAGGCGAAATGGTCGCGGCCTTTAACCGCATGTCGTCGACTGGGAGTTTTTTCCAATCGACAGGCGTAAATCCAGATGAGCGAAGTGGCCATCATGCAGAAGTCCAGGTGATTTTTTACGGCCACCGGATGTCTGTTCTGGGTTTCGCTCCTGCCGATGTCCTGCTTCAGCTCTTTGAAACCAGCCTCGATTTTCCATCTGGCGCCATAATTTTCGATCATCTCGGTAACTGACAACGACAGATCGGTGGTAAACAGCGCCACCCATCTTGTCCGGCGATACACCCACACTACCCGGATCGGGTGTTTGAGTGTTTTTGACCATGAAAACGCGATCACCGGCGAGAACAGTTCTCTTCCGTCCGTACAGGTTGACCGTATATTCCCTGGCCTGTTCTTTGTACGCCGCCGCAAGAGACGATGCCGTGCCAAGCTGGGCGCCATATTTTCTCGGGCGGCCAACCTCCTTTGCCGCCGGTGTTTCCGGCAGGCCAAAGAGATTGTTGTTTGAGCGAAGCCGGGACAGCATGTGGACCCGCCCACCCAGTTCCTTGCGCAAAGGGCTCCAGAGACCATCGTTGCCAAATCAAGAATCGGACACGACCAGGATATTCGACTGCGGAAATTGGGCGGCAACATCGCTGAGCATGTCGACAGCCTGGGCATGTTTGCTTTGAAAGACGATCTCCCTGCCGTGGTATTTCGGCTTGTTCTTGGCGATCTCCTTTTCGAGAAGGTAGTAACGATGAGAGAGGGGCAGGCCGGCCCAGCGCCCTTTGACCACCTTGAGCAGACCGATAACGACAATATTCTGCGCCCAGGGATATCGCGAGTGATTCTGTTTGGCCGCATGGTCGAACACCTTGGCGCAAGCAAAGATCTTCTTCCCCGTCTTGGGGTTGATTAATCGTCCAGGGCCACAATCAATCTCCCGCCCGTTTCCGGCTTGGGGATCAATTTCCAGAGCCTGTCCCAGGGAATCTTCGGAGAGCCCATGAAGGTATAGTAGCGCTTCTTGCCGATATCGGCAAAGCCAAACAGGGTCTCCAAAGCTCGCAGCAAGTTGGAGGTTCTGGATGAGGCAAAGGGCAGGATAATCGCGAGCAGGGTGTGGACAAACCATGCGCCCCGTTCTTGGCCTTTTCTTGAGAGGGCAAATTCTTCTTTAAGTTCACTGAGCAATGAGTGTAGTATGAGCATGCGAGGTTCCTCTGGTAGTTTGTTTTTGGAGAATTACAATATACCATAATTGGGCCTCGCATTCACTCTTATATTGCTGTTTTCATTTAATAATGCCGTTTCAGTGAAAAATTTGCCAAAATATTTTTGAATAATATCAATATGTTATGTATATCAAAAAATGACATCATATCTCACTGAGTTTATTTAATATATTACCAATACTGCTCGCGTCTATCCTGGCCACCCCCACGCCTGCTCATAAAAACGGGAAACTTCAGTAACTAATTATGCAAACAATTATCGATGTCAGCATAATTGTTGTCAGCTACAACACCAGGGAAATGACCCTGGCCTGCCTTGGCTCGGTTTACGAACAGACCAGGGATATTTCCTTTGAGTTGATCGTGGTCGACAACGATTCCAGGGATGACTCTGCCCAGGCCATTGAGGAGAGTTTCCCTGATGTCAACCTGATTGCATCCAAAGAAAATATAGGGTTTGCCCGCGCTAACAATCTTGCCGCCGTAAAAGCGAAAGGGGACTATCTGCTGCTGCTCAACCCGGATACGTTGGTGCTGGATGGCGCGATCGAAAAGCTTTATGCCTTTGCCCGCAAACACCCTGCCAACCAAGTTTACGGGGGGCGCACATTGTACGGGGATCATTCGCTGAACCCCACTTCCTGCTGGAAACGGCCCACCCTCTGGAGCCTTTTTTGTTACGCGACAGGACTGGTGTCAATTTTCAGGAGGAACCCTCTTTTTGATCCCGAGTCGTACGGTACCTGGCAGCGGGATAGCGTGCGGGAAGTGGACATCGTTACCGGCTGTTTCCTGATGATAGAGAAAAAATTGTGGGACCGCCTCGGCGGCTTTGATTCTCAATTTTTCATGTACGGCGAGGATGCGGATCTGTGCTTCAGGGCTGCCGGAGAGGGGGCCAAGCCTATTATAACCCCGACCGCAACCATTGTGCACTATTGCGGGGCGTCCGAGAAAGTGCGTGCAGATAAAATGATTCGTCTTTTCCGGGCTAAGGAGCAGTTGATTAGAAGAAACTGGAACCCGATTGCCGCGCAAATAGGGCTCGGACTGCTGCGCTTTTCTGTTTTTTCCCGAATGATTGCCTGTGATTTTCTAAATTTTGTCGCCTCAAAGAGGTTAAATAATAATGACGAGAGCTGGAAGGAAATATGGCAGCGGCGCAAAGAGTGGCAGACCTCGTGAATATTTTCATATGACTAACCAGGCACGTCTAACATGATCTCCATCATCATCGGCTTAATAAATTGCAAAATTCGGCATGAAAAGGTAGCCTAGCAGCGGTGGATCAAATGGCTCTCGGCTGGAAGGTTTTCATTTAGGGCTTTCAAAAAAAAGCGATTACTTACCACCTCCCCCACCTATCACCATCACCTCATCCCTATCACCGACGGTGGCTATCGTGAAAATATCACTTGCTGAAGCTATTGATTACATTAAGAGTGATCTGTATCGCTATACAGGGCGTTTCTCCCTCTCGGTTTTTGCAAGAAATTTTATTAAAAATAGATCATTCAAGTACTCTTTCTGGTTCAGACTGACACAGACCAAGAATATAGTGCTTAGAGGATTTGCAATAATGATGCACAACAGGCTGTCAAAGAGGTATGGCATCCAAATACCTAGATACACCAAGATTGGATATGGCCTGTACATTGGTCACCATATGTGCCTAGTAATAAGCCCAACAGCGAAGATCGGAAACAATTGCAATTTAAGTCAATTCACAACCATTGGCTCTAACCACGGGCTAGCTGCCGTCATTGGTGACGATGTATATATTGGACCAAGTGTATGTATTGTCGAAAATGTGAATATAGGAAGTGGGTGCACCATTGGCGCTGGAGCGGTAGTTGTTACGGATGTGCCGGAAAATTCTACTGTGGCGGGAAACCCGGCAAAGGTCATATCTTATAAAACTGCTGGTCGGTATATAGGGAACAAGTGGAAATCATGAAGTATAACGACATGTTGACCATATCATTTTCGAGTCATACCTTTCTATTCTTATTCAACTAAAGGCACCCGGTCGAACACACCTAACTCTCTCACTCTGTTCAAGCCAAATTATTAACCGTACATGAAGACTATTAGCAAAACAAAAGCAGTTATTTTCAGCCTCGCGCTACCGGGCTGTTTCCTGATGATAGAGAATAAATTGTGGGGCCGTCTTGGCGGCTTTGATTCCCAATTTTTTTCATGTACGGCGAGGATGCGGATCTGTGCTTCAGGGCTGCCGGAGATGGGGCCATGCTCGCGATAACCCCGGACGCAACCATTGTGCACTACTGCGGGGCGTCCGAGAAAGTGCGCACAGATAAAATGATCCGTCTTTTTCGTGCCAAGGAACAGCCGGTCAGAAGAAATTGGAGCCCTATGACCGGGCAAATGGGGCTTGTGATGCTGCGCTTTTTCGTACTTTCCCGAATGATTGCCTGTAATTTTCTAAATTTTGTCAACTCAAAGAGGTTAAATAATAATGACGAGAGCTGGAAGGAAATATGGCAGCGGCGCAAAGAGTTGCAGACATCGTGAATATTTTCGTATGACTAACCTGGCGTGTCTGACATGATCTCCGTCATCATTCCCGCTTATAATGAAGAAAAGGTCATCGCTGCAACCCTTAAGGAACTTATTCCTGGGGCGGAAAACGGCGAACTGGAAGTCATTGTTGTCTGTAATGGTTGCTTCGACAATACTGCAGACGTCGTGGCCTCTTTTGGCACAACAATTAGATGTATTGAAACGCCAGAGCCATCCAAGACTAATGCCTTGAATCTGGGGGACGAGGTGGCTAGTGGCTTTCCCCGCATCTACCAGGACGCAGATGTGGTCCTCTCCCTCGATGCGGTACGAGAGCTTGCACGGGTTTTGCAATTCGGCCGATTCCTGGCGGCCGCGCCAAGGATGCGGATGGATTTCAAACATGCGTCTTGGCCCGTGCGCAGTTATTATGAAGTATGGCAACAGCTTCCTTATGTGCGAGAGGGAATGATCGGTACCGGGGTTTTTGCTTTGTCCGAGGAAGGCAGGAAAAGATTCGAAAAATTCCCTCAGGTCATAGCCGATGATGGCTATATTCGGGCGCTTTTTAAAACCCATGAACGCACTTCTGTTGATTCCTGTCACTCGTTGGTTCGGGCTCCCGCTACCCTGGAAGGGCTGCTCAAGATTAAAACTCGAAGCCGACTCGGCAGGTACGAATTAAAAAAGAAGTTTCCGGAGTTTGTGAAAAACGAAGAGAAAAATTACGGTATTGCAATGTTGGGGTTACTTAGCCAGGTCCGCCAGTGGTGTAAGATCCCAGTGTATATGTATGTCAATCTACAGGCCCGCATTCGAGCGAAACGATACGCGCGTCTCTGTGGCTACACAGGCTGGGAAAGGGACGAATCCAGCCGGACATAAGGTTAACAAATAAAAAAAATTGTCTTTTTCCAATTACGTGCTAGAAAAAGACAAGAGGTCTTTAAAATGAAAATAATGCTCGTTGCTTCATCGGGAGGCCATTGGGTCCAGTTGAACAGGCTGCTCCCTGCATTTGAGGGATGCGAGAAAATTTTTGTCTCCACTGAACCCAGGTACCGAACAACTGTAGGCAACCACCAGTTCCTGTTGGTCCCGGATGCCAGTCGTTGGAACAAACTGCGGGTACTCTGGCTTGCAATTCTGACCTTGAAACATATCTTGATTGTACGACCGGACGTGGTGGTTACCACCGGCGCAGCCCCTGGTTTTTTTGCAATTTTCTTCGGTAAAATACTAGGGGCAAAAACCATCTGGCTCGACAGTATAGCAAATGTTGATGACCTTTCGATGTCCGGCCGGATGGCAGGGAAATATGCCGACTTATGGCTCACTCAGTGGGAGCATTTAGCCAGGCCTGACGGACCTGAGTACAGAGGAGCTGTCCTTTGATTTTTGTTACAGTTGGCGAACAACTACCATTCGATAGATTAATTCGTACGGTAGACAAATGGGCGGCTGATTCCGGCCAAGAGGTTTTCGCCCAGATTGGCGATACTGATCTGATACCGAACACCCTCAAATATAAAAAATTTCTTGAACCTGTTGAATTTCAGGAAAAATTTAATAGCGCAGAACTTATAGTTGCTCATGCTGGTATGGGAACCATTATAACAGCTTTAGAGTTTGGCAAACCTATCCTTGTAATGCCTCGTCAAGCTGCTCTAGGCGAACATCGTAATGACCACCAATTTGCGACTACCAATGAATTTGTGAAGCTTAACTATATATCAGCTGCCTTAGATGAAGCAGAATTAATCTCTAAATTAAATAATCATGTAGAATTAGTCAGATGTTCCAATAAAACAATAAATATGACCCCTTCCTCTCGTCTTATTCAGGCTATTCAAGATTTTATTAAAAAATAGAATCCTCACACAGGATGCAATGAAATTATCAACAAGATCCTACCGCACTATTTTTTGCATTTTCTCACTTTCGTCAAATGCAAATGCAGCAACAGCAAATGTAAAATATAGCAGCATTGTTATCTGCCCAAAATAGGCGACTGAAAGAAATGAAAGACAATGCGTTATCATCATAACGGCAAAACCCCACCACATCCATTGATCTCCAGTGGAATCTAGGGATAACGACAGCGAACCTGATGCTTTAATCACCTTGTAACATAATAATATAAATAACAGCATTGTAAAAAAACCACCTCGAACACCTTCTAACAAGTAGTGATTAGTCACGTCTGTAAAAGTTGCCCAATTCCGTGGCCAATATTTTAAATGCCACTGCGGCCCAACAGCACCATAACCGAGTAACCACCAGTCCCAGAATTCTTTAACTGCCGCATCAGTTAACAAATATCTGTGATAACCTGTCGAGCTCGCTTTAATTGCAATGCGCACATAAAGAAAATGCCAAATTGGTGTCTCCCTTGCGAAATGGATAAAAACGGTAGTGAGCAGCGTAAACCATGCTAAAATTGAACCGTATTGCCTCCATTTGAAAAAAGACAGAAAGAAAATTGCTCCCGCAAGTGCTACAATCGGCCCACTGGAGGCTGAAGCATAGACAAAAAACAAACAACATAAAGCGGATAACAGGTAAATGGCTTTGTTTTGAGCCTTATATCCAGCCCACATTATTGGAAATAACGCTGCAGCGAACGAGCCAAATAGTATTGCATGATTAAAGGCAGCGGCAGCTCTAACCTCTCCAGTGCGAACACCAATAGCGCTTCGGCCAAGAATGGAGAATAAATTGTTAGCTAAATAGAATTCAGAAAGGGCAAATGGTAATAACACTATCGTGCAAATACAAAATAGTTTTATACTTAAGGTTATATTATTTTTTGATTGTATGAAATACCTGAGAACGATATAGCAGATGACGCTATCAATGAAGAATCCAGCCTTAAATACAAAAGCTCCAATTTTATCATTACTCGCTATAACATAAATAATTGTTCCCAGTAAATTATAAGAAATAAATATTTTATCAATTAAATTGAAAGGTACTTTCGTAAAGGCAGGATTAAAAATAATTTTCAACAAGCCAAAAAAAGATAATATCCTGATTGGATAGAGATGGAAAGCAGATATCATTATCGGTATATCTGCAGGGAAAAAGCACATTGCAACAATCATTGGTGCAATAGCATAATCTTTTTTAACAAAAAGAATTGCCATACAAAGTATGGTTAAAAACAAAATAAACGGAATAGTTATATTTTCCAATGCTGTTTAACTTAATTGATTATTAATTTAAATTTATTTAACAAATCATTATCAAAATCAATGCCAATTATCGAGATAATGAGCAATTGATATAGTTTACAAAAAATATTTAATTTAAGCTGTCTAGTTAAATTTTTTCATCTATGCCAAGTAACCTTGGCATCGTCTAGTTATATAGAATATTAGAATTAATTAATAACCATACAGGTATTGTATATGCTATCAAATAAACATATTCAAAAAATATTTATCAATTTAAGACATGCGATTCTTTATTTTAGAAATATATTTTACAGAAAATTATATGGGATGAATATCGGAAACGAAGTAAGAATATCTCTAAAAGCTAATCTAGACAAACGTCATCCTAAAGGAATTACAATAGGTGATGGTTCATATATAGCATTTGGGGCAACAATCCTGTGCCATGATATGTCTCGTAACATTAGCAGCTATGTAAAAATTGGGAAAAATTGTTTCATCGGAGCAAATTCCCTAATTTTACCTGATGTGACAATTGGTGATGAGGTTGTAGTAGCTGCCGGCTCCGTCGTCACCAAAGATGTGGAGAGTAATACCATAGTAGCAGGAAATCCAGCACGGCCTATCAGGCGAGGGATTAAAACAATTAAATGGGGACGAATAGTGGAAAGTTAACATTCTCTGGAAGATTTAATTTAAATTAATAGCTTTAAAGTCTTCTGGTGGAATGAGTGTATTGCTCACACCGTATTCATACGCGCCTATATCTGGCTCACCATCCCTTTTGTTCTTTACAATATCAATCAACAAAGCAGCCGATGTCGCACCTGCATCGATAGCACTTGATGTCGGCTTAAGGGAAAAATCAAATGCCAACGGATTAACAAAATGATCAGTATTTATAAATCCGGTAATATTGTTGTTAACTGTCACTCCACCAGAAACACCCTTGTTCTCGGTGCTAATGTAGTTCGCGAAATTATTTCGTATAATATTACCTGATCCAGAAGAGCCGCTTTTATGAGGGTAAACTCTGATAGGCGCCTCTACCGGGCTAATATTACTAAAAACACTCGCAACGGTATTATTTAGAATCTTACAATTATTAGCACCGTAGAGCGATATTCCGTGGTATGTATTTGTTATTATCAAATTGTTTTCAATCACAAAATTATTAAACCAACCGTCAAATAATCCTATACCTTGCACTGAGTTGAGAAAAGGTTGATTTGCATTATCTGACATTATCAGAGTGTTTCCCCTAATCTCTACCCCCTCCATAGTCCCGTCAAGCGTCCATGCCTGGATTAAATCGTAATGGTTTCCAGCGCTAACAGAATAAACATTCTTAATTGTGTTATATTCAATTTTTACATAATCAGAACCGACTATCTGAATACCGTCCATTCCAATATTTGTGATTTTACAATACCTAACTTGGGCATTATTAGCATTACTAAGACCCACCCCACCCGCTGCATTTCTCATCGTCACATTCTCTATTGTGACATTATTACCTTGCACCCTTGCCCCGGCACTTGCTTTTGTAAGCCAATCGTTCTTAGTCCATCCTGAAACATCTGCAACGCTAAATATCTCGCTATTCTTAATACTGATGTCTGAACAAGGTCCAGTCCAGCTATGGTTTTCAGTAAAAAACATTGCAGATATCTGCGAGAATGTCTGTGCATAGCTTGGACTAACTGACAAACCTTCAAAAGCCCACTTAACAGCAGAACGAAGTGAAATGCGTTTGAATTTAGGGGTTGCTCCAGGTGCTGCCTTCACCGTAATAGTATCACTGTTCACTGCTCCAATGATTTGCAGATCGCCATGGTATCCTGATAAAAGGTAAATGGTATCGCCCGGGTGTACTGGAGCGGATGGATTTTTATCTATCACTGCAGGCGAATGAGTATTATACGGGGTAACCCATGCTTGTGTCTTTATTTTGTTTCCAGTCCATACCTCTTGCATTGTCGACCAAGGCTTTTCTACCGAACCGTCCCCCAACATACTGCCGTTCACAGGATCTACATAAAACTCCGAGGCCATAGAGCCCGTTGAAAACAAAAGGATGACTATAAAGATAAATTTTTGAATAAAAAATGACTTTAAATAGGGCATACATGTCTCCTTGAACTATATAGAGTCTTATAGAATATATTTTAGTGGCAAAAAAGCACTTTTAGCGGGCCAAGCTGTTAGTATGATGTGAACATGGCCGAGCAGGAGCTGACCTTCAAGCACCTTGCACTCTTTTTGCAATGGAGTATGGGGTCTTTGATTTCGGGCGAAATCCACATCCTGCATCTCGATCCATAATGCTGAAGATGAACCTCGTCCATCGCCCACAGGTCAATCCCATCTTCTTGCACTAGGCAACGAAGTTTTTTTTATATTCGTTCTGCCGGTCGGGATCCGCCCGCGCGATAACAGGCCGTGGTTTTCTAATGCGAAAACCAAGTTGCCGGAAGAGTCGCTGGCACTGCCTCACCCCCAAATCGACTTCGTATTGCACTTTGATATACGCAGATAAGGTCTTTCCATCCCAGAGATTGGTTCCCATGCCAACATCCAAAGGTGATTGGCGCAAAATGGCTCCAATCTCGCGGTACTGTTCTTCCCCGATTCGGCAAGCCCTCCCGGGCCTCTCTGCATCGGCAAGTCCAGAAAGACCTTCTTTTTCAAAATTACGGACCCAGTATTCGACTGTTCGGGGGGCGTCTCCAAGCAAGCGCCCGACTTCAGGGCAACACATTCCTTGAGCGACAAGTAGCACTGCATGGAGTCGATGGTCATATCGAGAATCCTGGGAGCGACGGATCTCGTCCTGGAGTCCAAAAACTATCATGTCAGCATTTGTGATCGTAAGCTTTTTCATCCTCCCACGATAACAAACTCGGAAATTATGCGCAAACTATTATGACGCTATATATAAAAGTTGCGCTTCAGGATATATAATCATCCCTTGTTTTACGGTTTAAATGTGGCCTTTACAGCATCTGCAATAATATACCCATTACCTGCATTTGATAGTGTAATTTCAAGCGTCCCTTTCGAGAGAGTGTAAGTTCCTAGCGAGAAAAAAACCCTACCATTAATAGTTTGGTCCACTTGTTTTGCCCCAATTACCGCGCCATTATTAGCTTGAGAATATGGAGCGTTCTTTGCCCGATTACTGTAAGCGGTATAGAAACAAAAGATCTCATAGCTTCCGATTGTTGGTAGAGTCAAGGTCCACTTCGCTTTTAATGTGCCTGTTCCTGCAGGAGCAGTTTTGTAGCCTGCTCCATAAAAACCAGCACTACTTTTTGACTGAGTCCATGCACCAGAAGTAGAAAACACAGCACTGTCAGCGCCGTCAACAATAATATCAAAAGTTTCTGTATGCATCTTAACGGAGGTTTGGGTAATTGCCACCCCCCCTTGTCGTCGAGTACTGTTAATGAGATTTCTGTGTAGCCTACAGTCAGTTGATGAGTAGCTGTCACTCCTGAGGCAGTTGAGCCATCCCATCCGGGTCCGATGATTTGACAGCATCAAAAGTTTATATGCCAGAATCCTTAGTGTATCCTATTACTGCAACAGGACGAGCATTGATCCCCGCAGAATCAGTAATGGTGACAGACTTAAGTGCACCCTCAAAGGCAGTTGCTGCCTGGCTATCAAAAATAGTGATACACAGGAGACATCCTGCAGTGGCAATAGAAGACAAGAGCAGGTTGTTGGGTGTCGTTTTCTTTCCGTTTTTGTGGCTATATTTTGAATTCATCTTCTGTCTCAGCTTTGTTGGTGCACTTATGCGTGGATAAAACATATCGTTGTCATGGTGTGTAGGTTATTGTGTTTGAGGCCGCGGTTTCAGTGCCGCCAACTTCTAAAGCCTTGATCGTGAATATATTTGCGGAAGTGTCGGTCTGCACATTACATGTCAGTCGCCCCGCTCACCTGGAGTGCTGGTTTCGCAGACCGAAGTGCCATTATTGTAGATTCTGAAACCGCTGATACTGCTCTCTTGTGCGCTGTTGAAATCCCAGGTGAAGGTGGCAAGACGTATGCCGAACAGATCCGGGAAATCAGCCGGGCTGATGCTGAGTAGAGCTGGTGGTGTGCTTTCCGATCGGTCAAGGAATACTGCTGTCATGGTGAATCCCATGGTCTCGTTCAGCATGGCGGCATTGCAGGTGAGCTGTCGGTCTTCCGGATTTGTTGTCTCACAGAGCAGGCTGTTGTTCAGGTAGAATCTGAAGCCGCTGGATAATGTTCTCCTGTTTGCCTCGAACTCACATGTGTAGGTTATCTGATAAGGACCGGCCAAAAACTGTGGAGATATGCCTTGTCAGGTTCGTAAATGACGGTGTAGGTCAAAATCCAACGACGATATGAGTTGGGGCTGTAGCTGGGGCGCCGGAAAAGAAGCTCCACGCACCAATTTCCCATTTCCATACGCCGCCGTATGTTGGATAGTTCGCATATAGTATCGACCCGGAGGCAACCATGTTGCCCGGAAGAACCGAATTAAGCTGGGTCCACGCACTTCCGTTCCATTGATAAAGACCGTATCCGGTGAAGTTGGCATACAACACCGACCCGGAAGCAACCATGTTGCCCGGAAGAACCGAACTAAGCTGGGTCCACGCACTTCCGTTCCATGAATAAAGTCCGTATCCGGTGAAGTTGGCATACAACACCGACCCGGAAGCTACCATGTTGGTCGGGGCAACAGAATTAATATTTCTCCAATTATACCCATTCCATTCCCACAAACCACCTGTGTTTGTTGTCGCATAGGAGAGGCTCCCAGAGGCGACAATATTGTCCGGGTTGGTTGGTGAAATCTGCTTCCAATTACCCCTGCTCCACTGCCAGAAACCATCGCTCTCGTTGTCCGTATAGAGCACCTGGGCGAGGACCGATATGGTCTGGGATGAGACTGATGTCGCACCCTTGTCGTCGGTTACCTGGAGGGACACAGTGTAATCGGCAATTTCGGTAAAAGTATGCTGGGTAGAAACGCCACTCCCGGATGATCCGTCACCAAAGCTCCAGACATAGCTACTTATCGAGCCGTCCGGGTCGCTTGAGCCGGAAGCGTTGAGTGATACGTTGAGCGGTGTTTCTCCTGTTGTCGGGGCTGCGGTGAAGGATGCAACTGGCTTCTTGTTTTCCTGAACAGGTGCCGCACTGATAAGGATAGGGGTACTTGTCTGGTTGGTCAGCCCGGCGCTGTCGGTGACAGTCAGGGCTGGGTGGTAGGTCCCTGCAACGGTATAGGTATGGGCAACTACAGCACCATCACCACTTGCGCCGTCACCGAAATCCCAGGCATGGGAAACAAGAGGCGGTTGGATGCTGGTCGAGTCACTGCCGTCAAGTTGAACCGTGAAAGGTGCTTCGCCAACTGGACTGGATGATGAGATGACAACGATCGGCGGGGTAGCGGGTGGCGGTGTTGTAGTTGCGCTGGTGGTAATGACTATGCTGTTCTGATGAGTCAAACCTCCAAGGTCTGCAACAGTCAGGGTCGCTGTATAGGTGCCGGGGAACTGGTAGATGTGCGTGACGGTGGCCCCCGTTGCTGTTTGGCCGTCGCCGAAGGACCAGATGTAGCTGCTGAACGAGCCGGTGGATTTCGTGCCATCGAAGGTAAAGCTGAAGGGGGCCTCTCCTTCCTGGCTGGATGAGGTGATGACAGCGGTCAGCGTTCCTATGCCGAGAGCTGCAGCATCCTTGATATATGTGAGTGTATTTGACGAGCTGGTCTCTACCGCGCCGTTCTCAATGGCAGATAACCGAAAGACATTTGTTTCGGTTAGAAAAGTGTTGCAGATCAGCTGACGGGCATTCGGGTCTGCGGTTTCACAGATGAGAACGTCGTTTTGATATATTTTGAATCCGGACAGGCTCGTGGCCGTGGAGTCATAGTCCCAGGAAAAGGTTGCGGACTTCTTAACAAACAATTCGGGGTAATCGGCGGGGTCAAGTGTCAGAATATTGGATTGTGCACTTTCGGAGCCGAGACTGTCGACGGAGGCCATGGCAAAGGACATGATTTCGTTGAGCAAATTGGCGTTACAGGTGATCGAAGTATCAGCAGGGGTGGTGGTTTCGCACAGTTTCTGATCGTTCAAATAAAACCTGTAGGCCACAATATCGGCGCCGGGGATATGTTC
>JANOIV010000136.1:0-36601 GCA_031407875.1 Desulfobulbaceae bacterium
TATGGAGAGAGAGTTTTTGTGACTCGAGCGCAGGATGGGGCGTCGCCAAGTGGCAAGGCACCGGGTTTTGATCCCGGCATTCGTAGGTTCGAATCCTTCCGCCCCAGCCAATTCGAGAGAAAATTCAAACCTTCATATTAATTCATACAAGACTATGGCCAATATAATCAAGATCTTTTCAGGAAATGCGCACAGGGATTTGGCCCTTGATATAGCCACCCACCTTGACTTGCCGCTCTGTGAAGCCGAGGTGAAAAAATTCAGTGATGGCGAAATCTTTGTTGAGATAGGGGAAAATGTGCGCGGCACCGATGTTTATATCGTCCAGCCGACCTGTACTCCGGTCAATGATCATCTCATGGAGTTGGTCATTATGGTGGATGCCATGAGAAGGGCCTCGGCGCGAAGAATCACCGCGGTGATACCCTATTACGGCTATGCCCGCCAGGATAGAAAGAATGCGCCTCGGGTACCTATTTCTGCCAAGGTTGTGGCCGAAATGCTGATGGTGGTCGGAGTTCGCAGGGTCCTGTGTATGGACTTGCATGCCGGGCAGATTCAAGGCTTTTTCAATATCCCTGTCGATCACCTCTACGCTGCGCCGGTCCTGCTGAAATATATCGAGAGGGAGTTCGAAAATGTTATCATGGTCTCCCCTGATGCCGGTGGAGTTGAAAGAACCCGAGCCTTTGCCAAACGATTGAACACTGGTCTTGCGATCATCGATAAACGACGCGATCGGCCCAATGAGTGCGAGGCCATGCATGTCATCGGAGATGTCAAAGGCAAGACGGCCATTCTGCTTGACGATATGGTTGATACGGCAGGAACCTTGTGCAGTGGTGCTGCTACCCTGCTGAAGAATGGCGCCAGGGAAGTGCATGCCTGCTGTTCGCATCCCGTGTTGTCAGGGCCGGCTATCGAGCGGCTCAACAAATCAGAGATCAAGTCGCTGGTGGTGACAAACTCGATTCCGCTCCGCGGAGAAGCCCTGCATTGTGCTAAGATTAAGGTGCTTTCCGTATCGGCACTGCTCGCCGATGCCATACGGCGCATCCATAACGAAGATTCCGTCAGTTCACTTTTTGTGTAACTGGCTTCCATGTCCATTACGTCGTAAAATGACACATCATTTATACAAACGCTCGACTGTTTCGGAGTTGTCGGCTCTGCAGGCTGGTCATTGAGCGAAGGAGGGATTATGCTTCAGGTAGAAATGTCTGCAACAGTACGTTCATCATCTGGAAAGGGCGCTATGAGACGCCTGCGCGTCTCAGGTAAAACACCGGCGGTTGTCTACGGTGGCGGTTCAACTGCCTTGTCGCTTGAGCTCGATTCAAAAACACTCATGCATCAGTTGCTGGAGATCTATCGGCGTAACGTGATAGTGACCTTAAAAATCGAGGGAGAGGGTGACCGCCACGTACTGCTGGGTGAGGTGCAGACCGATCCGGTCCGTGATACCCTGATCCATGCCGATTTCTGTGAGGTCGATCTCCAGAAACCACGCCGTTTCAAGGTTCCCGTAATCTACAACGGAGTGGCCAAAGGCGTTGATTTCGGTGGTGAAATGTTTATAGAGAAAAACAGTGTTGTCCTGGAGGGGCTGCCGCTTGATATTCCCGATGAGTGCACCTTAAATGTCACCGATCTGAAGATTGGTGATTATTTGAATTTCGGTAATATAACTCTGCCGGAGTCTCTCAAACTGGTCTCCGATGCCGAGGCCGTCTGTGTGAAGGTCGATAAGAAACTCGGCGAAAAATAGTCAACAGTACCATCGTGCTTTGATTGAGGAGCCGTTACGAAAAACCCCATTGCCCTTTCTGACTATTTCATTACGACTGCCATGGATGGCCTGGAATAGCTCGCGCCATGGATGAATGAAGAGCGCAGGTTCCTCAATGGTACGGTTTATTTTTGAACGACGGCTTAGGCTGTTGTGGTGATAATTCCATTGCTTCTGTTCTTGCTATCCGGAAGGATGTCTCGCTGTCATCTTTCCGGATTTCTTTTTCTTTTTCATGTGGATAGAGTCTATGGGCGAGAGTGACTATCTCATTGTCGGCCTCGGAAATCCAGGTGATTCCTATGAGAGAACCCGCCATAATATCGGGTTTATCATTGTGGATGAACTGGCACGAAGGTGGGACTGCAGTCTGACTACAGAAAAATGGCAGGGCCGGTCAGGACGTATCTCTGTTGGTGGCTGCCGAATCTGTTTCGTCAAGCCAACCACATTCATGAATCTGAGCGGCAGGGCCGTCGCCTTGTACGCCGAGTTTTTCAAGGTCAGTCCGGATCACATTCTGGTTATTCATGATGATATCGATATGCCGCCGGGCAGACTCAAGCTCGCCTGCGGTGGCGGAGCAGGAGGCCATAATGGTATCCGCTCGCTCATCCAATCACTGGGGAGCAAGGATTTCCTGCGTTTGAAAGTGGGGATCGGCCGACCGGGTAAAGGTGAGACACATCCAGACATTCCAGTCGAAAAATTTGTCCTGTCACAGCTTCCGGAAAACGAAAGAGCCCTTCTTGCCGAGCGACTTGATAGTATTGAACAGGGGATCAAATACCTGTTTGAGGAATCGCCTGCCAAAGCGATGAATCTCATCAATACTGTGAAATAATCTGAAATACTCTTGAAACTCTTTGTAGTTGCCTGCCTCAAACCCTCTCTTTTCGAAAAACAGGGCATATTCTCTGTGGATATGGTAGTATAAATCTATTCAACAGGGAAGTCTTATCATGGTACGAGATAATTCCACAACTCAAAGTCAAAGAGACGCAACGCCAATCTACCCTGCAAACGATACTTTGCTGTCGGGGAGAATCGGGTTTGCCTCCTATCAATTATAAATGGTCTGTTTTTCGTTATCGATCCAATTGCACGTGGGCTCACGTGTATCATGCAGTTTTTTATGGGGAGAGAATAGTGTTTACTGAAGGTGATATGGCTGTATATCCAGCTCATGGTGTTGGCATTATCAAATCTATCCTGACCCAGACTGTAGCAGGTATTGATCAGTCGTTTTACGTCCTTGAAATTCTTGAAAACAACATGACGATCATGATTCCCACTGTAAGTAGCAGGAACGTGGGATTACGGGCGATTGTCAATAAAAGTCAGGTCGCTGAGGTTATTGCCATTCTCGAGGACCGGACCTGCGAAATCGGTTCCCAGACCTGGAACAGGCGGTACCGTGACTATATGGAGAAGATCAAGACCGGGTCTGTCCATGAGGTAGCAGCAGTTTTGCGGGATCTCTTTCTGCTGAGCATCGATAAGGATCTTTCCTATGGTGAGCGAAAGATGCTTGATACTGCCAAGGGTCTTCTGGTGAAGGAACTCTCTCTGGCCCAGAATGTCGATGAGGCCAATATCACCTTGCGTATTGATACAATTTTTTCCTGAGGTACGAGATATCCCGTTTAGTTTCATTGGCCGGTCGCCTCTGATGCCGGCCTCATCCAACATGCATGATGCCCGCTAAAATCGATCTGCCAGGCAGCTTGAGGCCTGGCGACTCTTACTCCTTCATGGTTGACCGTCGACAGGCGGGTATGAGGCTCGATCATTTCCTCGTTCAGGTCGTTCCCGATATTTCACGTTCGCTCTTAACCTCTTCAATACGTTCAGGCTCGATTCTGGTCAATGACTTTGAAAAAAAGAGCAGTTACAGGCTGAGGGAAAATGACAGGGTGACGGGCAGGTGGGTTGTCGAGCCTGTCCTGCATGTTGAGCCTGAAGAGATGCCTTTGCAGATCCTCTATGAGGATGAATACCTATTGGTACTATCAAAACCCCCCGGCCTTGTTGTCCATCCCGGGAGTGGCAATCATCGGGGTACACTGGTCAATGGCCTGGTCTTTCATTGCCGGAATATTGCCGGGGTTGGGGATGCCCTTCGCCCCGGGATTGTCCATCGGCTCGATAAAGACACCTCAGGCGTAATGCTGGTCGCTAAAGATGAAAAAATTCTTCGTCTTCTTGCGGAAGATTTCAAGCACCGGCGGATGGATAAAGAATACATTGCCTTGCTCCATGGAATCATGCGGGAAGGGCAGGGGCGCATCGTCGCTGCCATCGGCAGGCATTCGATCAATCGCCAGAAGATGGCGGTGCGGGAACGCACCGGCCGGCACGCGGTGACGAACTGGCAGGTGATCGGTGAATTTGAAGACCGTTTCAGTCTGGTGCGATTGCGGATCGAAACCGGGCGGACCCATCAGATCCGGGTGCACATGAGCCACCTTGGTCACCCTGTTGCAGGCGATGCGGTCTATGGGGGGCATCATCGGCAGAATCAGGGATTACCTCGGCAGATGCTGCATGCCAGCCGCCTGGGCTTTATTCATCCGATAACCGGCAGGCGCCTTGATCTGACGGCCCCTCTCTGGCCCGATCTTCTTCAGGTACTGCTGGACCTGAACGGCGGCCTTCCCCTGGAGATTAAGGAGTTCGTGTGAATATCGCTCTGACGGGAGGAATCGGCTCGGGAAAGAGTTGTGTCGCACAAATCCTCGGCAATAGCATGGCCTATCCTGTACTGAGTGCCGATCTGATCTGTCGGGATCTTCTGGAGCATGGCGCTGTAGGCTGGCAGGCCGTGCAAGAGAAATGGCAGGGGAGGTTTTTTTACCCGGATGCCACGATCAACAGACCCCTTCTGAAAGAGGCAGTATTTGGAGATGAAGGTCTGCGTCATGAACTTGAGGGCATACTGCACCCGCTCGTCCGGTATGCTGTAAAGGAGCGCATGGCGGCAGCCGAAAAGGCCGGCGAGGGATTGATTGTTGAGGTTCCCCTGCTCTTTGAGGTGGGCTGGCAGGATGATTTTGATTGCACCGTCGCGGTCTTTGCGCAGATATTGATCTGTCTGCAGCGGGTGAGTCACCGAGATGGTATCAGCCAGGAGCAGGCGCAGAAAATCCTGGCTACCCAGATGCCGCCGCAGGTCAAGGCGGCAAAGGCTATGTTCGTCGTAAATAATTCCGGTCTATGGGTGCAGACTGTGCAGCAGGTATCACACCTTGCCCGTCAACTGGCAAATTGTCGATCAAGGTGGAAAGCCGTGAAGTTTTTAGGAACCGTTGCAAAATAACCATGACATTTCTGACCATTTCATTACGACGGTCATGGATGGCCTCGTGCCGCTGCTCCATGGATGGATGAAGAACGCTGGCTCTCAATGGGTCGGCTCTTTTTGCCCGACGGCTGAGAGTTAAAATGCTTGACACTGCAGACTTGAGTACGTATAAGAGAGAAAGCAGTACGAAACACACTCCCTGCTTTTTCCTGGTGGACCCGTTAGAGTTCTGTAATACTTAATCTCGATCTGCAAAATTCCCTGTCTTGGGTAGGTTTGGGCTGAACCAACTGTTGTCTGCAAAAAAACCTGTTTTTGTAATACATCATTCATTCCATTCTCTTTTTGATCTTATATACAAATTTCTGACGAAAAACTCGCAGTTTTACCCGCGTAGGTATCCGTAGGCCTGTGCCGGAGGATTTGCCCTCAGAACGTGGTTTCTCGTAAGGAAATTATTCTAATTATACCATGTGGCATATTGTGCAGTGTTGCGTTCCACTGACTCCAGTTACCTTGGAGTTGCATCCTGCATCATCAATGCCGTCCTATTATCCTGCCGACATCCTCATAGGAGAAGGTGATTAATGAATCTGGCGGAATTAAAAGCGATGAAAATCGGCGAGTTGGTTAAACTTGCCCGGGACGCAAAAGTCGAGGGATACAGCTCAATGCTGAAGCAGGAACTGATCTTTTCCCTGCTACAGGACCAGGCCGATAAAGATGGCAAGATGCGGGGCAGCGGTGTATTGGAAATCCTTCCTGATGGGTTTGGTTTTCTGAGATCCCCTGATTATAATTATCTTCCAGGTCCTGATGATATCTATGTCTCACCCTCGCAGATCCGCCGCCTGAACCTGAGAACCGGCGATAGTGTCGACGGTCTGGTGCGGTCACCAAAAGAAGGCGAACGATACTTCGCCTTGCTCAAAGTTGAGACCATCAACTACGATCCTCCTGAGGCGGCCAAACAGAAGACGCTGTTTGGCAACTTGACCCCGCTGCATCCCAATGAACGGCTCAATCTTGAATGGCAGACCGATAACTATGCAATGCGGGTTCTCGATATGTTTGCGCCGATCGGCAAAGGCCAAAGGGGGCTGATAGTCGCCCCGCCTCGGACCGGAAAAACCGTGCTGATGCAGAAGATTGCCAACTCGATCGTACGCAACCACAAAGAGATCTACCTCATCGTCCTGCTTATCGACGAGCGTCCGGAAGAGGTTACCGAGATGACCCGTTCAGTCAGGGCCGCCGAGGTTGTCAGTTCGACCTTCGACGAACCGCCGCAACGGCATATTCAGGTTGCTGAAATGGTTATCGAAAAGGCCAAACGGCTGGTTGAGCATAAAAAGGATGTAGTGATCCTTCTCGACAGTATCACCCGTCTGGCCAGGGCCTACAACACCGTGACACCGGCCAGCGGCAAGATCCTCTCCGGTGGTGTTGAGGCCAACGCCCTGCATCGCCCAAAACGTTTTTTCGGGGCGGCACGAAATATCGAGGAGGGCGGCAGTCTTACCATCCTGGCCACGGCTTTGATCGAAACCGGCAGTCGTATGGATGAGGTCATCTTTGAGGAGTTCAAGGGAACAGGCAACATGGAACTCGTCCTTGACAGAAAGATGGCGGATAAGAGAATTTACCCGGCGATCGATATCAAACGTTCCGGCACCAGAAAAGAAGATTTGCTCCTCAAACCGGAGGTGCTCAATCGGATCTGGATCCTCCGGAAACTGCTCAATTCCATGAATCCTTCCGATTGCATGGATTTTCTCATCGATAAGCTGAAAAATCAGAAATCAAACAAGGATTTTCTCGATTCGATGAACGGCTAGGCCGTCGTACGGCTCCAAATCCTGGTCAGTACCGGGACAGGTCCGTTCTTGATGTGGTAGCAGGAAGAAATGCTCAGGGATTCGAGCATTGTTTTTGGTTGAAAAATCTGCCTGCCTGGTTATAATAAAGGGCTTTTGTCTTGATTGAACCAGGCAATGCGCCTCGACATGAATGTCAACATTAAACTGCACACCAACACGCAGGTGTACCGGAGGAATAAAAATATGAAGAAAGATATACATCCGAACTATCACCACATAAAGGCCGTATGTGCCTGTGGCAATAAAGTTGAGGTGGGTTCTGTCAATCCGGATGTCAAGATGGAGATCTGCTCTGCCTGTCATCCATTTTTCACAGGTAAACAGAAACTCAATGATACCGCAGGTCGTATTGAAAAATTCAAACAGCGGTATGCAAAACATTTCGAGAATAAGAGTAAGGCATAAATCTCTGTCTGTTGCAGTTGGATTGGTTGCTGCCCGGAAATTTTTAGTTTTTTGAAGTCCACAGTGATGGTTGTCATGACTGTGGACTTTTTTTTCTCTTTTTTTCACTCCACCTTTTCACTGAAATCCTATGTTTGATTCGTTTGAAAACCTCGAAGAAAAACTGGCCCATCTCGAAGGAAGACTGTCGGATCCTGCCTTGGTCAATGATCAGAAAGAGTTTCAGAAGGTGGCGCGTGAACACGCCCACCTTTCAAAGCTCAATGTACTCTACTTGGAATTCAAGCAGGTACGTCGGGATATTGCTGATAATAAAACGATATTGCATGATGAAAACGAGGATCAGGAACTCAAAGAGCTGGCCCGCCAGGATATCGTGGAGCTCGAAGAAAAGGAGCAGAATCTTGACCGGGAAATCAAGCTGGTCCTCTTGCCGAAAGACCCCAACGATGAGCGGAACACCTTTCTCGAGATTCGGGCCGGTACAGGCGGTGATGAGGCGGCATTGTTTGTCGGGGAACTCTTCCGGATGTATTCCCGTTTCGCTGAATCCATGGGCTGGCGTGTTGAGATCATGAGTTCCAGCCCTCTGGGAATTGGCGGATTCAAGGAGATTATCGCCTTGATAAGTGGTGACCATGTCTATTCAAAATTGAAATATGAAAGCGGAGTGCACCGGGTCCAGCGGGTGCCGGAGACCGAGACGCAGGGGCGGATCCATACCTCGGCCGTGACGGTCGCCATCCTGCCGGAGGCCGATGAGGTTGAGCTCCATATCGATCCGACCGAGCTCAAATTCGATGTCTTTCGCTCCTCGGGGCCGGGCGGCCAGAGTGTCAACACCACCGATTCGGCGGTACGGGTCACCCATCTGCCGACGGGACTGGTAGTACAGTGTCAGGACGAGAAATCCCAGCATAAAAACAAGGCCCAGGCCCTGATCGTTCTGCGGGCCCGTCTGCTCGACAAGTTGCAGCAGGAGCATCATGACAAGATTTCCCAGGATCGCAAGAGCCAGGTGGGTACGGGTGATCGGAGTGAGAGAATCCGGACCTATAATTTTCCGCAGGGCAGGATGACGGATCATCGCATCAATCTCACCCTCTATAAACTCGATGCCATCATCAGCGGCAAACTCGAAGACGTTATCTATCCGCTGATCGCCCATGATCAGGCGGAACGACTCAAGGCTATTCAATAAAAAATGTCCACCAGAGCCGCCATTTCTGTCGTTGTCTTGTGTCTCCATTGGCCGCTTCGTGTTCATGCGTGTCATTGATCTTATACAGTTTGCGCGCAGCGAGCTGGGCGGGGCAGGTATTGAAGAGAGCAATACGGATGCCCATCTACTCCTCGGTCATAGTCTTGGCAAGAGTCGGACGGAGTTGTTTCTCGCAGCAGCTGAAGAGGTGCCGGAAAAAGAGCTGCTGGTCTTTCTGGCGCTCCTCGCCCGTCGAAAAAAGCGGGAACCCCTGGCCTATATCCTTGGCGAAAGAGAATTCTGGTCTCTGCCTTTTGTGGTCAATCCCGCCGTCCTGATCCCTCGTCCTGAAACAGAATTCTTACTTGAACGTGCCCTGGCCTCAGTCCGCAGAGGAGCCTGCCCTGCAGGTATGATTCTCGATCTGTGCTGTGGCAGTGGGGTGATCGCCGTTGTCCTGGCCTTGGAACTTGGCAGACGGATCGCAGCCGTCGATATTTCCTCTGCGGCTCTGGAGGTGGCAAGGGAAAACTGCATACGCCATGGAGTCAGTCAGAGGGTTGAACTGATTCAGGCTGATCTCTTTGCCGCCTTTCCTCTCAGGCGGATGTTCTCATTGGTGATATCAAATCCTCCCTATGTAAGCAGGCGGGATATACAGCAGGGCCTGGAGCCGGAAGTCGTGAAATTCGAGCCACATCTGGCCCTAGACGGTGGTGAACGAGGCCTGGATGTGATACAACGAATCAGAGACGGGCTTCCTGCCCGTATGCTCTCTGGGGGAGAACTTTTTATGGAGATAGGGGCTGATCAGGGCGCAGAGGTGCAAAAACTCTTTGCAGAACCTTCGGGCCCGATTTCCTGTTTTAAAAATGTTGAAATACTCAAAGATTATGCGGGCCGAGACCGTGTCCTGCATGCCACGACGATATGAAAGGAGCACGAGAAGAAATCCATGGAAAAACTGATAGTAGAAGGCGGCAGACCACTGCATGGCACGGTGCGGATCAGCGGCGCGAAAAACGCGGCCCTCCCTCTTATCGCAGCAACGCTCCTGGCGCCAGGGAAGCACCGGCTCGGTAATGTCCCCGACCTCCGCGATACCCGGACATTTCTCAAGCTCATGGAGACGCTGGGTGTTCGCCATGAACGGCAGGAGAATGTCCTTATTATCGACAGTACCGATCTCAACGGCTCAGAGGCACCCTATGATCTAGTGAAGACCATGCGGGCCTCTATCCTGGTCCTGGGACCCTTGCTGGCCCGTCTGGGCAGGGCAAAGGTGTCATTGCCGGGCGGTTGCGCGATCGGCGCCAGGCCCATCAACTTCCATATCCAGGGTCTGGAAAAACTCGGGGTCACCTGTCGTCTTGAACATGGCTATGTCGATGCGGAGATCTCGGGCCGGATGCGGGGTGGGACCATCTATTTTGATATCCCATCCGTCACCGGTACCGAGAATCTGCTTATGGCCGCAGTCATGGCTGAGGGCACGACAATCATGAAAAATGCCGCTCGCGAGCCGGAAATTGCCAATCTTATCGATATGCTCACGGGGATGGGGGCAATTATCGAAGGCCGTAGTACCGATAGATTGACGATTCATGGCGTGGCGAAACTTGGTACGGCAAACTGTGATATAATACCTGATCGTATCGAGGCAGGGACCTATCTCATTGCCATCGTGGCGACCGGTGGTGAAGGGACCGTCACCCATTGCAATCCGGCCCACCTGCCCTCGCTGCTGGAAAAGCTCCGGGCCGCAGGGATTATTGTTGAAGAGACCGATACAACTATCTCGGTGCACTGGCCAAAGGATGCAGCCGATAAGAAATCACTCAAGAGTGTCGATATCAAAACAATGCCCTTTCCCGGTTACCCGACGGACCTGCAGGCCCAGTTTATGGCCCTTATGAGCCTGAGCTCCGATATCTGCGTCATAACCGAGACCATTTTCGAAAACCGCTTCATGCATGTCGCCGAATTGCAGCGCATGGGCGGGAATATCAGGATCGACGGCCACAGTTGCGTGGTCAGTGGTCGAGGCCTGCAGGGCCTGAGCGGCGCTCCGGTGATGGCCACCGATCTCAGGGCCAGTTCGTCTCTGGTGATCGCAGGCCTTGCCGCCTCGGGCCGAACCGAGATCTCGCGCATCTATCATCTGGAAAGGGGCTATGAGAATCTGGTGGAAAAACTGACCGGGCTGGGTGCCACTGTCTGGAAGGAGGAAGAATAACTACAAAACGTCTCATTTTCCGAGACGGGAGAGGGAAAGAGTAGTGCTACGGCCCAAGTCAGTTCAACACCTCTTGCATCCTGGACAGGCTGTCTTTTTTGCCGATGACGACAATAACATCTCCTGCATCAAGCCTTTCTGTCGGCAGAGGGTTGAAGATCATCTCGTTGGTGATCTTCTTGATGGCCACGACAATGACCCCGAAATCCTGCCGGAGTTTGCTGCTGATCAGGGTCTTGCCGATCAGCTGGGAGGTGGCGTTGATGGCCGCCTCCCCCATCATCAGGCCGAGTTCGTCGTTCATCATGGTCTGATCGATGAAATCCACAACCGTTGGTTTTCTCAGGATCTCGGCCATCCGCCTGCCACCCATCAGATAGGGGCAGACCACCCGAGATGCCCCGGCCCGCAGGAGCTTCGTCTCGTTTTTCGGGTCGGAGGCCCTGGCCAGAATGAACAGATCGTGCCGCAGTCCTTTCGCGGTGAGCGAGATGAAGACGTTGTCCGCATCGGAGGTGACGGTGGTGACCAGACCCTTGGCCCTCTCCAGACCGGCCTTGAGTAGGACCTCTTCCTCCGTGGCATCCATATTGAGATAGAGGATCCGCTCTAGCTCAAGCAGCTCTATCTGTACCGGATTCTGTTCAATAACTACAAGAGGAGTCTTCTCTCTTATGAGTTCGTGGGCGATGGTGCTGCCTATTCGCCCATAACCGCAGATAATATAATGATCCTTGAGCGTTGAAATTTTTTTCTCCAATTTTCTCCTCCCCAGCAATGCCCGTAGTTCGCCCTCAATAAACATCTGGGCGACCTGACCGAGGGTGTAGGTAAGTACGCAGATACCTGAAACAATAATTAAGATAGTGATTGAGCGCCCAAGGATGGAAAGGGGCTTGATCTCGGAAAAACCTACGGTGCTGATAGTGATCATCGTCATGTAAAAGGCTTCGAAGGGTGTCATATCTTCCAGGAAGGTATAACACAAGGTGCCTGAGGCGATGATAGTGAATAAGAGGGTGAGTGAAAGCTTGAGCCGGGAGAAATCCATATTTTCTGTTGGTTATTTTGGTCCGATGACCAGGGGATTCCCAGTATCTTCAGGTATGTCCTGCAATTGCTTTTTTCTATACCATGGAAGATGGCTGTCAGCCAGAATAAAGTCATTGCCGATCTGGGGGAAAACTCGAATTATTATCGATAATTCATATAAATAGATTGAACATCAATACGTCGCTTAAAAAAAAATTCAGCGACGGAGATTGCCGAAAGCACCATTTTGTGCGATGATAAAACAAGGGAAGAGAAGACGAAACGTTCGGCACATGTTTAACCCTGTACTTTCGGTGATTATCATGCCTCACAGTATTCTGGAATACACCAATAATATCGCAGATGAGCCGACCTGGGCAGATATCTTCAAGGATATTCATGCTATTTTGATAGCAACTGGCGAATGGCACGGCGCAGATATTAAGAGTCGGGCCATCGAACTGCACAACTACTATATCGGCAATGGCAATCCCCACCAGGCTTTTGTCACTCTCTGCATCCAGATATTGGCAGGACGGAGCGATAGTCTGAAAAAAAGTGTCTCGGAAAGTTGCCTCAAGGTTTTGGCAGGCCATTTCCCGCTTACCCTCAAACAGCTCCATACCAGCATAACCGTGCAGATTGTCGACATTCACGAACCAAGTTACTGCCGGAGAATCAACTATACGCCCTGATAGTACGCAATGTAAATGCTGCTGCCGATGGCGGTAATCCTGCTGATGACCTGTAATTGCTGCCTGAGCGGTTTACCCGATGGAGATTGCACCATCAAACCTGTTCTTCTTTCCACATATCCTTGGTAAATCTGACACATCTGTTACGGCCCTCCGCTTTTGCGCGATAGAGCGCCACATCGGCAAACTTGATACAACTCCAGAGGGTTCCGGTATCAGCAGGAAATTCGCTTGTCCCCAGGCTGATCGTTTTCTGAATCACCCCATCCGGAATCTTTATCTTGAGCTGCTGGATATTCAAGCGGATTTTCTCCGCAACGTTCATGCTTTCCCCCTCGCTGATATCGAGCAGCACCGCCAAAAATTCCTCGCCGCCGAAACGGATCACGATATCCGATTCACGAATACTCTGCCGAATGACTTTTGATGTTTCCTGAAGTACGATATCGCCGGCGTTGTGCCCATAGGTATCGTTCACCTGCTTGAAGTAATCGATATCGCACATAATGAGTCCTATCGACTTGCCCCTGCGAAGGACACCGGCAACGATCTTTTCCGTATATTCCTGCAGGTAACGCCGGTTATTCAATCCTGTCAGAGGGTCGATCAGTGCCGAATCCTGCAGCGAGCTCATCAGTCGTTTCGTTTCGATGACAGCCAGGGATTCGTTGATATACTGTTCTGCCTTAAAGACCTTGGCCTCCATAGCCTTTCTGGCGGATGGGCTGTCCGACGCAGCGAAGACGAACTGCACAACGGCAACGGTAGCGCCGCCGACCACGATCGGCAGGCAGTAGTGCACCGATTCCTCTTGACCTGTAAATTGCCTGCAGATGGCGGGGAAAATGGTAGAGGTCATAGTATGGCCGGTCCGCTTTGCCTTACACAGATCATTATCATCGAGGACAGCGAGATTGCACAACATCTCCGCCTGATCGAAGCTGCTCGGGTAGGTCAGATGCATCATATTTTTTGTATTGACGATCCGGTAGATAAAACATCGACTGATGCCGAGCTGCTGCGTGAACACCTCGCCAATCCGCTGGTAAACTTCCTCCAGGCTGTCATCCTCCTCGATAACCCTTTTGAAGACCGAAAGGTTGTTGATAGACTCCATTAGACAGTTAAATTCAGTGGACAGCGTACCGATTTCGTCAACTGAGGTTATGGCGATGCGTTTGGTCAGCGCCGCTTGACCCTCCCCATGGGCGATATCCTGGAAGCTGCCGATCAATGATCTGAGGGCCTTGACGATCCCTGAAATGATATACATACTGAGCAGGGTCAGGCCGATAAAGATGATTCCCACGGTAAAGAGCATGAAATAGGATCTGGATTCGGTAATACTTTTCAGCTCTTGACGCAGGTTGATAAGATAGACCTCCGAGGTATCGGTATAGACACCAGTGCCGATCCAGTAAGCCGTACCGGGGATCATGGTTGCGTAACTTATTTTCGAAGTATCTCCTTTTCCTGATTTGGGCCAGAGATATTCGAGAAAACCCCCGCCTTTTTGGGCCAGTTCAAAGAGTCCTTTGACCATAAAAATCCCGTTGGCGTCTTTCATCTGACCGAGATCTTTTCCCTGCAGTTCCGGTTTGAGGCCCATTACAATATTGACTGTATCCTTAAAGACAAAAAAGTAGCCGGACTTGTCCTCTTCAAAACGGATATCTTTGAGCATATCCTGCAGCATCCGCTCTTGCTCGGCGGCAGAGCTCACCGATTTGAGAGCCGTGGCAAGGGTTGCTGCCAGGGTGTCGGTTGCAACCTTGATCTGGGTTCTGTGAGAAATACTGATGGCTTCTTCGGTTTTCTCCAGGCCGATTTCCTTGATCTTGTTGATATTCATCCAGGCGAACTGGGCATTGACCATGAACATGAACAGGGTCATGGCAATGATCAGGTACATCTTTCCTCGTACTGTGAGCCGGTTTAACATGTCGTTCCTCAAAGTGGTTAGGGCGGTAAACAAAAACGCGCTCAACGTAAAGGTATAAGCTGCCTATTAAAAAGCAGATCCAGAGTATTTTATCATAAGGAGATAATGCCAAACAACTTCAATAAAAGCAAATTCATATCAGAAAAAATTGGCGCGCCGGATAAGCATGTGCTAGGAACACCAGGATGTTATGGTGGTGCTATCCTGGCCGGGAACGACCTTCATGGTGATCCACAATCCGCGTTCTTTTTTTGAGGAGTGTAATGAAAAATATAAGGCGGGAGAGGGGCTGAATCTTTACATCCTGGAAATCAGAGGAAGCGCAGACGGTAGTTGCAGCGCCGGCAGAGGGATTCGATCAGTTGCTGATGCGAAAACCCGGTTCGCATCTGACAGGCCCTTGGGCCGGCTAGGATCTGATCGAGCCCTTGTTGATGGATGTTACCAAGGGGTATATCGGCCTCGGCGTCCAGGCAACAGGGCACCACAGTGCCATCCACCAGAATGGCGATATGATCACGCAGGCCACGGCAGGTTCCATTTCTGTTTAAAACCTCGGGTTGGCTATGAGGCCAGTTGAATTGGCGGTCCTGACTGAGAAAGATCCCTGGAGCCAATGAGAGGCTTCGGCCAGGTGGAAGATTTTCAGCAAACCGCACGGGCAGGGAAAAAAAACTCTGCAGTCTTCTGAGGATTATTTCATTCCGGTTGCCGGCAGCATCCTCTTTGGTTTCTTGCATAACCCATAAGCGCAGATTGAGCCATATCGCTGTTTGCCGCTCTGTTGCTTTCCTGGTAAATGCCAGTATTCCGGCAAGATACTCATCAAGCTCCGGTCCTTCTGCTTGGGTAAAACTGTGCAGGGAGATATTGATTTGTCTGACGGCCGGGCTGGCAATAAGAAGATCCCCTTTGTTCTGCAACAGGGTGCCGTTGGTGCTCAGATTGACTTGGAAACCGTGGCGATGACTGGTTTGAAGAAGGAGATCAAACTCCGGATGGAGCATGGCCTCACCCAGGACATGCAGGTAGATGAATCGAGTATACCCTTTGATTTTCAAAAGAACTTCTGCAAACTCATCGGCCTTCATGCAGGTCTTGGGCCGATTGCTCTTATGGCAGAAACTGCAGGAGAGGTTACAGCAGTTGGTCACCTCGATATAGATTTTCTTGAAAATATTCATGTCTTCAGGCGGTGATTGCCGGGTGGAAGGGGCTCTCAGCGGGAGGCGATGCGCTAAAAATACGTAAACCATGGTGGAAAACATTGAGCAGAGACACTCATCCTTTACGGTAACCGTTTCTCTTGCGCAAGAAAAAAGGTTGGTAAAAATGGCCGTTTTGCGCCATTCTGCCGGCAAGTCGTTGTATACGGCGCCACCGATTGACAGAAAAGCAGTTTTCTTACGAAATTTTAAATAGTATTAAAAATATCCCGGAAAGAAATGACAATATTGAAAAGCAGATCAACCCCAACGGTCTATTCCACTGAGCACGGCCGGGTCTGCCCGGACTGCAGCATGCCTGTGGCGGACTGTATGTGCAAGAAACAAAAATCGGCTTGTATCGGAGACGGGACTGTCAGGGTTGGGCGGGAGACAAAGGGGCGCAAGGGAAAAGGCGTGACCGTGATTTCCGGCGTCCCTCTGGATCAGTCCGGGCTGATCGAACTGGGGAAGGATTTGAAAAAAAGATGCGGCTCCGGAGGCGCGGTGAAAGAAGGTACTATCGAGATCCAGGGCGATCATCGCGACCTGTTGATCGAAGAATTGCAGAAACGCGGCTGGCAGGTGAAGCGGTGGGGTGGATGAATGGAAGTCGAAGGGGCGTGTGAAGCCGGGGGCTACGTTCGAAAAAGAGAGAATTTTGCAATGTTGTTGAGCCGTGCTTGGAATACAATAAAAGGAAGGAATTATGGATGGGAAAAAGCGCGCTAATATCAAACCTGGTTGTGAGGTTGCCATTGTCCTCAAAGCAGACCAGAGGGCTGGAATTCTGACGCATGGCAAGGTAAAGGATATTCTGACCAAGTCGCCAACACATCCCCATGGTATCAAGGTGCGGTTGGAAAGCGGTGAAGTTGGCAGGGTGAAAGAAATTGTATCGTAACGGAGGGGAGTGACGGAGAATGTCTATGCTGGGGACAGTGGATCTTGGCGTATTTGTGATGGCCGGATTGATTTTGAATATTACGCCGGGGGTCGATATGCTCTATATAGCCAGCAGGAGCACGGCTCAGGGGACGAAGGCCGGCGTTATTGCTGCTTTGGGCATCGGGGCGGGATGTCTGGTGCATATCCTCTTTGCAGCCTTTGGCTTATCGATCGTTCTCTCGACGTCGGCGCTGGCCTTCACCATTGTCAAATTTGCCGGTGCCGCCTATCTGATCTATTTGGGGATCACAACCCTCATTTCACTGAGGTCTTCGGCAGTAGCGGCAACCAGCGTGGTCGTGCCGTTGTCTCCTGGTCAGATTTTCAGGCAGGCTATTCTCATTAATATCCTTAATCCAAAAGTGGCCTTGTTTTTCATGGCGCTCCTACCGCAATTTGTTGCTCCGCAGGCCGTGCATCCGGCAATCTCCTTTCTCTTTCTTGGCTGCCTCTTTGATTTCAATGGCACTATCGTCAACGTCATCTTTGCCGTATTTTCTTCAAGAATAGCAGCCAGATTCAAGCGGTTTGCCATTCTCGGTAGGATATTCAAGACGGCCGTCGGCGGTCTTTTCATCGGCTTAGGAGTGCGCCTCGTTCTGATTTCTCAAAAATAAAATTGCACCTCCGAAAAACTCGGATGTTAGTCTTACAGATAGTGAAAACGACACAATAACAATATGAAAAATCATAAGAATAGGGTGATTGAATGCCGGTCTCGCTGCCTGATTGGCACACAATCACCCTATTCGCCAAGAGAAGACCAATATATCAGACATAATGGAGGTGAATATAATGATCCAATACAGATTGCTTACAGGCCCGGATGATGCCGAATTCTGCACCAGGATCACCAGGCATCTCAATGAAGGCTGGGAGCTGCATGGTAGTCCCGCCCTGACATTCAACGGAGAAAGAGTCATCGCCGCCCAGGCTGTGATGAGGGAAGTTGCTGGAGATTCTTCTGCTGAAATCGTATTACCAAAAGTGTGTGAGCTGGAATCCATATGAGGGAGCGCCGCGCTTTTCCCTATTCACGAGCATGACGGCTTGTGCAAAAAATTCTATCGTATTGTTGCATTAGATTGTCTCGCCGAACCAACAGCGCCGCATCAGCCATTTCGTCAGTTTGAGTACCGGTGAGACCGTCATTGCCAAAAGGGTAACCATGAACCAAGCCGGGGTTGATAAACTGAACGTAGCGAAAGGCACGTGCAGAAACGGCCAATAGATCACCAGGAGGAGAAGAACGACCTCTCTGGTGATGGCGAGATTGAGCCAGTGGTTGGCAAAGGACCTGTTCAAGCGTGAAAATGGAATGTTGACGACTGAGCTGGCAAATATCCCCGATGCCCTGTTGCGTATGGCGCGTAACCGGCTGATTATCGAACGATATGATACCGGTGAGCGGGTGCCTCACGAACTGCCGCGACGTCCGTCTTAATGAGCGGCAGGTATGGGCCATTCTGGGGAAAGAGCCTGGAGAAGAGAGGCCGTTAAAATTATTTCAACCAACAGATTATTGCTAAAATAAATCTTTGGAAAGATCAGTAGCATGAGCCGGAAAGGTAATTGTTGGGATAATTCTGTGGCTGAGAGTTTTTTGGCCACTCGAAAATTGAGCGGGTATTTTTCACAAACTATAAGAGTCGAGATGAAGCCGGAAAGGACATCGTAGACTACATTGAAATGTTCTAGAGTACGAAAACCTTTCATCGATGTACAGATTGTATGGCCATCTGCAGTACGGTACTGTTGTCAAAAATCGGGAAAAAAGGCTCTGGTTTTGGAGGGAAACGTCATGCGGAGTCCGGTCCAATGCTGGAGATAAGCATTAGTACAAAAAAATTGCAAAATTCGGAGTTAAAGGGTAGCTTATCAGCGTTGAATCAAATGGCTCTCGGCTGGAAAGGCCTTTTTTAGGGCTCCCCCCAAAAGCGGCTTTTATCTCCTGATAGCTGTTTAATATCAACCAAAGACCACCACCGCAAATGATCTTCAGTTCTATTTTTTTCCTCTATCTGTTTCTGCCAGTAACACTAACTGTTTATTACCTTGCCGGTACGAAATTACGGAACCTTATCCTGCTCCTTGCCAGTCTGATTTTTTATGCCTGGGGTGAAGTCGGTTACGTTTTTCTGATGTTGTTTTCCATAACGATCAACTGGATGTTTGGTCTTCTAATAGAAAACTCAAAAGCGACTCCGAGGTCATGCAAGGTTCTGCTCACGATGGGCATTATCATAAACCTTCTTCCACTTGCCTTTTTCAAGTACGGTAATTTCGTTGTCGACAGCCTGAACTATCTTACCGCAAAACTTTCGCTGGGCACAATAGAAACCGGACAGATCCATCTGCCAATCGGCATTTCATTTTTCACCTTTCAGGCAATTTCATACATTGTTGATGTTTACCGAAACACAGCCGCAGTGCAGCGTCGGTTTGTCAATCTTGCCCTTTATATTTCGCTTTTCCCCAAATTGATTCTCGGCCCGATAGTACGCTACCATGATGTTGCGCGACAGATCGTCAACCGTTCCGTCTCGTTGGACGATTTTCAATACGGTATTCAGCGTTTTGTGCTCGGCTTAGGCAAAAAGGTGCTGATTGCCAATAATGTCGGTGCAGTAGCCGATCACATTTTTTCACTTCCAGCAGAAAACCTCCCGGCGGGTCTGTTGTGGCTGGGTATGCTTACCTATTCCTTGCAGATTTATTATGACTTTTCAGCCTACTCCGATATGGCCATCGGCCTGGGCAGGATGTTTGGTTTTCACTTCCTTGAGAATTTCAACTTTCCGTATTCCGCAAAATCGATCAAGGAGTTTTGGCGACGATGGCACATATCCCTGTCCAGTTGGTTCAGGGATTATCTCTATTTTCCATTGGGCGGAAATCGGAAAGGTACGGGTCGGACCAATTTTAATTTGCTGATTATATTCTTTCTCTGCGGGTTGTGGCACGGTGCCAGCTGGACATTTGTTATTTGGGGATTGTATCACGGGTTGTTCCTTGTCCTGGAACGAGGCCCACTCGGCAAATTTATTGACTCCCTTCCCGGAGTTATCAGACATCTCTATGTGGTGTTTGTTGTTATGGTCGGCTGGGTATTTTTTCGGGCAGAAACACTCGAACAGGCCATAACTTACCTATCTTCTTTAGGAAATTTTTCGGCTCCACCATACCTTGACGCCCAACTTTTTGCCGGGATGAATACAGAGTTTTACATTGCTCTCTTTTTAGGTGTTGTTTTTTCGCATCCCTTCATTCCCAATATATTCTCCCAATATTCGTGCCTTGAGAGCCGTACAAACGGTAAAACAAAACATGTACGAGGGAGTCTTGCCGCCGTGTTTTCGATTCTTTGGATGTCGTTTATTGTTATTTATAGTTCAGCGGTGCTTATCAGTGGATCTCATAACCCCTTTCTCTATTCTCGCTTTTAGTGAATAAAATGTTGCAGGATACTAGTCGGCTTGTCAGGACAGGATGCTATATTCTCCCGTCCGTCCTCTTATTCTTGGTCTTCTACTTTCTCTATTTTGACAGAAACTCTGACCGAATCACGATACAGCTGCATCTGCTTGCCGAGAACAGTGGTGTTGTCGCTCTTTATTGGCCTGACGATTCCGGGAATTACGCCGAAAGTCAAGTTGCCAAGGTCAAATACCCGGTCGGAGAGAGTGAGACACAGCTGACCGTATCTACATTTAAGAAAGACCATTCCTTACGACTGGATCCCGGAGTAGAGAAAAACAGAGTCGTAATCAAAAACATCTCCTTTTCCCGTTTCGGTATTGCGGAGAATTTGAATGGTGAACAAATCAAGGGCAGTATAGTCTCAAGTAAGGATACAACCCTAAAGACGACGACTGCTGGCACACAGTTATCTTTTACAACTGTCGACCCGCAGATTTATATGCGCAATATCCCGACTCCGTTTCCTTCCTGGCGCCAGATTTTCGTATTGTTACTCACCTGTCTTCTGTTTACCTTGGTGGTATTCCTTCGGTTATTACATCAACATCCTGTTACCTTCAGGGGCAATTTGCTGGTCTCTTTAGGTATCTTTTTGGTTCTGGGATGGATCTTCTGGTGGCATTTTTATGCAACGCTGTTCATCAGTCTGTTTATCTCCTATACCATTATTCATATATCACTTGCTTTCTCGGGGCGAGAGAACAAACCTGTATATCTATTGCCAATTAAAGCGGCCTTGACGCTGGGCTGCTTTCTGATGCTGATATTCTTACCCTTACTGAACATCGATCACTCTGAAGCAAAATTTCTCAAAGGTGTTCGTTCTTCAGCGGGCAAAGCTTGGAACGATACCGATACGGATGAATGGCATTTCCGCTTGAAAGAGGTTTTCAAGACTCTCGAAGAGAGCTTCACTCGACATTTTCCTTTCAAAGCCGACCTCGTCAATCTGAACGCGAGCATCAAAATATTCGGCCTCGGTTTTTCCCCGACGTCAAAAGCTATCCTTGGCAAAGACGGCATGTTTTTCGAGGGCTACGGCAGGGAACGGGTGGAAGCGGACATCGTCGGATCTTTCGACAATATAACCGACTATATGGGGTTGACACCTTTCAGCGAGGAAGAACTGGAGGCATGGCGAGTTTGTCTGGATGAGCGATATTACTGGCTGAAAGAACAGGGAAGCGATTATGTGTTTGTGCTGGCCCCGGGCAAGGCCCTTATCTATCCTGAAAACCTTCCTACCCGTATTCACCAAGTGAAAGCGGCACTCAATAAACCAACACGATACGATCAACTGATCGCCTATTTGAAGAAAAATTCCATTGTTCCAGTGGTCGATTTGCGTACGTCTTTATTGGCAGCAAAACAACATGCCTCGGAAGATGGCACACGGGAAATCATGCCTCTTTATTACAGGACTGATTTTCACTGGACCTATTATGGCGCTTTTATTGCGTACCAGGCCATCGTCGACGAGATTAATACTGCCTACCCAAAATATCAGTTCCATGCTGCACAACTAGATGATTTTGACATCGACAAAAAAACTGACTGGGTCCATTTCTCCTTCATTTCTGCGCTTGGCCTGAACCCTGTCCAGCACAAAAATGAAACCTATCTGACTTTTTTCCCAAAGCCCGAAACAAACTACGCAACAATTGCCAATTTTTTTGAAAAAGGGATAAGTGACTACAGTTTACCTGAACAAACAAGGCGAACTTACGACCAGCAAACCATCCGCCAACTTGACAATAAGCGTGGAAAGACACCACTCATCTACGTTATCGGGGATTCATTTTCTGAGAAATATTTCGGATATTTCAGCGCCCATGCAAAAAAGACAATTAATTTCAGAGCGGTTAACAGTTTTTCCCCAAAGTCTTATCTTGAGAATACTCCCGATTTGGTGATCCAGGAAGTGCTGAATATGTACCTTCTTCAACGCCCACCCAAAAACTCCGCAAGCATTAAAGACGCACGAGTACGAGCTTTGGCCATACACCAGGAATCCTCCTCAATCGGAGAATAACAGTATAAGGTCAGTTGTCAATAATGGAAACCAAACCTCTCAGGCCTTTTCTTTTCTGTAAGATGCTTTCGCTCAAAAGATTTTTCCTGACAATTTTGGATCGGAGATGGTCACGAAACATCTTTAGATTTATTAAGCATATCCAAAAGATGGTTGTCATCTGATAATTAGCAAACCCTCCCCCTAAAAATCCCAAGTTTTAATTCCACATTATCTAGAGTTACTCAGGAAACATTTTTTCCACTGCCATATGAATTGGCTGGGATGTGTGCTACTATTTATTAACCGATAAACGCTGCTGACAGAAGAAATACTCCGGTTTTATACATCTAATAGTGCTTAACTTTGACAGTTCATAAACAAGTTCAGGGTCAAAATGCTAATGCTTACCGGAACCGTCAGTGATGGTTCCGTAGGTCTCGCTGTGTGTCCAAGGCGGCTTGTCTGGCCTTTTAGAAGATGAGTCGCACTTTTTTATAACCAACCTTGATATTACAGCAGGGAAAAGTAACCTGACAATCAGTGGTTGTGCAAAGCAGGACCGGATGCTGGCACCCCGCAACTTTAAAGAGAGAGGCAAACTATGAAAAAGCTATTTATCCTCTGTTTCTTGATGACGGTTCTGCTACCATGCCTTGCGGTAGGCGAAGATTCGCCAATCGGAAAAATAAAAACATGTAAAGGTGGTGTTGTTATTATCCGCAGCGGCGAAGAAATTGCCATTAACACCGGTGATAGACTCTACCAGAATGACCTCATACGGACGAAGGCGGACAGTTCGGTGGGGATTATTTTAGAGGACAATACGATTTTGTCTTTAGGGTCGAAAAGCGAAATAGTGATCGATGAATATGTTTTTGCCCCTGAGAAAGACAAGCTGTCTATGATTATCAGAATACTGGGAGGTACTGCCTCCTATCTGTCAGGCATCATAGGGCATCAGTCACCGGAATCGGTGAAATTCCAGACTCCTGATGCAACAATTGGTATTCGTGGAACAGAATTTCTCGTCAAGGTGGAAGGCAGGTCGTCTATGGCCTTACGGCCTGCAATCCGATGATTTTGAGTAATTTATGAATTGATAAGACAACCCGGATGAATGAGATGAATATTAAAAGAATTATACCCAAACTTGTCTGCTTTGGTCTTATTTTGGTTTTAGCGGGTTGTGGAACCAAGAGCACGTTAGTATTACTCAAAGACCCTGATGGTAATGTCGGGCAAGTGGTTATGGTGACCGAGGGCGGGCAACAGGTATTGACCGAGGCTGGTCAGTCGGTGCAGGCAAAAGGTCGGAAGGCACCGCCAAGTAAGGTGAAAAAACTCAGTGCTGATGAGATCAAGGCCACCTTTTCCGAAGCGTTGGCTGCACAGCCACTGTCGCCGGCAAAATTCATCCTCTATTTTCGGCATAATTCAAGTGTACTGACCAGTAAATCCAAGATCGCTCTCCCGCAAATCATTCAAACCATCCAGAAGAGGAGTTCCACCGATATTGTCATCTCGGGACATACCGACACGGTCGGTACAACTGGATACAACTACAAACTGTCCTTTGACCGGGCAAAAGTGGTGTATGAGATCCTGGTGGCCAAGAGCGTAGTCCCTGCCAATATCACCGTCACCTCGCATGGTAAAGGGAATCCGCTTATCAAAACAGCTGATAATGTTGCGGAACCAAGAAACCGAAGGGTTGAGGTAGTGATAAGATAATTTCACTATCTGTATGACATGGTTATTGATGAAAACTGAATCGAGCGGGCTTCCAATTCAATACTCCGCCAATTTTATCACAAAAGGCGGGTCTGGAAGCCACTGCATCTTTGCCTGGGGACTCTTGTCCACCTTCTTGTTTGTCGCCCTCTTTTTCCTCAAGCCAACCCTGCTGCAATTGCTTGATTTTAAGAACTATGATCTGCTTCTCAGAAATTTTCCAAACAACTACAGAAACAACAGGCTGGTAATTGTTGACCTTGATGAAAAAAGCCTGAGACGATATGGGCAGTGGCCCTGGCCTCGCTATCAGGTGGCTGAGTTGTTTGATAAAATAGTGGCCCTGGAACCGGCTGTAATCGGCCTCGACATGGTTTTTGCCGAACCAGACAGGACTTCTGTGGGGCGGCTGCTGAAAGGTCTTGGGGACGCTTATCATCTTAATCTCACAGTTAACCAGCTTCCCGGTGAATTGAGTGATAACGATCTGATTCTTGCTGAAGCCCTGGCCAGGGGGCCCTTTGTTCTGGGTAATAAGTTTCACTTCAACAAACTTGAAAAAAGTTCGGAACAATGCACACTGCGTCCCGTCAAGGTCTCGTTTATACAGAGTACGATGGCATATGAAGAACACACAGGGGTTCCGGAAAGCACTGATGTTCTGTGCAATTTAACAATACTCTCAGAAAAGGTTGGGGCCTCAGGTTTTTTAAATTTCAGTCCTGACCAAGACGGTATGCTGAGGCGCCTGCCGCTGCTCATTCAGCACAACGGAGACTTTTACGCCAGCCTGGCTTTTGCCATGGTTCAAAAACTTCAAGAAACCGACAGTCTCCTTCTGAAAAAAGACGGGAACACCCTGCAAACGATCAATTACAAGGGAACCTCAGTACCTGTTGATCCGCACGGTCAACTGCTGATCAAGTTTCGGGGGCCAAATAGAAGCTATGACTATATATCGGCAGCGGAAATCATGGATGGCAGTGTTTCCTCAGGACGGCTACAGGGACGGATAGCTTTTGTCGGCACCTCGGCTGACGGCCTAAAGGAGTTTCGAACTACGCCCTTTGATACGATATTTCCCGGGGTAGAGGTGCAGGCCACGGTTGTAGATAATCTGCTAACCGGTGATTTTATTTCCGTACCAAGCTGGTCCAACGGCATGGTCCTGCTGCTTGTCCTCATTCTGGGAGTATTATTAAGTCTGTTTGTAGCCTTCAGCGGTGCCGCCTCGGGCTTCATGGTCATGCTGTTCTTCACTGTTGGATTATGGCTGGCAACGCAACAGGTTTTTTTTCGCATGGGGTTGTTTGTAGGAACGGCATTTCCGATTGCATCTGTTGTCTGTAATTACATTTTCCTGACCGTCCTCAAATACCGGTTGGAAGAAAAGAAAATGCTCTCCGGCATGCGGGAACTGCTCCTCACGCAGGACATAACTATCGAGAGCATGGCCAACCTAGCCGAATACCGGGACTCGGAGACCGGCGGCCATATAAAGCGCACCAGAATGTATGTCAGACTGCTGGCCCAGCACATCAAACATTACGACAAGTACAAACACTTCCTCAGTGATGTAAACATTGACATGCTCTATAAATCGACCCCGCTGCATGATATTGGCAAGGTCGGTATCCCCGATAATATCTTGCTCAAGCCAGGCCGGTTGACAGAGGAAGAGTTTGAAGTCATGAAGACCCACACGACCATCGGCCATGATGTGATTGAATGTTCCATCCGCAAACTCGGCAAAAAATCATTTCTCACCATTGCCGCAGAAATAGCCCAATCGCACCAGGAGAAGTGGGATGGCTCAGGGTATCCGCAGGGCCTCAAGGGGGATGCAATCCCCATCAGTGGCAGACTTATGGCCCTGGCGGATGTCTATGACGCCCTGATCAGCAAAAGGGTTTACAAACCACCATTTTCACATGCCGTGTCTGTGGAAATTATTAAAAAGGGCAGGGGAACACATTTTGATCCTGACTTGGTGGATGCGTTTCTTGAAATCCACGAACAGTTCAGAGATATTGCCCTCAAATTTGCTGATTTCCTGGAGGAACGGGAGGCCCAGAAGGAAGACCCACCGACCGGGGATTCAATGCGGGATTCCATATGACACTTTTGACAGCTTGGTGGCCACTACCCCCTCCGCCGGTGACCTACACCAGGGCCGGTAGGTAGCATTAATGCCGAGATTCCGAGCAGCCTCAGTAATCTGATATCCTTGTTCCCTGATCAGTTTGACCACCGAACTCCTGAATTCCTCTGTGTATTTCTTCCTCTTCTTTGTCATTGAACACCTCCTCGTGGAGGCCTGATCCACTCTTAATAAAGTGTCCATTTTTATCAGGCCACCTCATGAGCCGCTGGAGCATACACCTCAACACTTCCCCGGATGCCCATCATCGGCACAGCCATTAGTGAGGGGCAGTGGTTCAGGAGGACATGCTTTACTGCTGCGCCGTTTTCCTTCTGGCTTGACAAAAACTGACAGAAATCTCCAGGAATTTGTTTTGCGTTGATTTTTGCAGGAAAGCAGTGCGCAGGAAGAAATATCCGCGTGGCATTTCCTCAGTCGGCGCTTGCAACACCCGCCATCCATGAATAGAATACCTCATGAGTTTCGATCATGTAACCTGGCACGCACCAACCCTTGAGGAGTCGACCAATGCCTTTCTTGAAGATGTTCCAATCCGGCAATGCCTGTAAACCCCTGCCGACAATGGCCGCCGAACAGAAATTGCGATACGAGCATTTCAGAAAACTGCTGAACCATAACCGCACAGCGCTTACCACGATGGCCGATCTCGAGCAGATTTATTACAACAATCGGCCGTTCACCCTCCAGTTCGTGGAGCGGAAAATTGGTATGCTACTTACCGAAATTGACGGACTGATAGCATCCTTGTCGGGAATGTCAAAAAAAGACTACAGAGATTTATCGGGGGCATTCAACAGCATCCGTCGCTCTATTCAACAGGAACTTGCAGGTGACGAATCCTCTTCCGCCAATGTCCTCGTCCTGCCCCTTGACCGGATCAAGAAGGATCAGGTTAAAACCGTGGGGGCCAAGGCGGCCAATCTGGCCCATATGCGTTGCGAACTGGGCATGCCAACACCCCAGGGTTTTGCTGTCACGACCTCGGCGTATTGGTATTTTATGAAAGAGACAGGTCTTATAGCCGAAATAGATGAGCACCTGGCAAACATGACGGCCGACGATCCGGCATCTCTCGAGGCCACAGGCAGTCTGATCCGCAGGCGGATCATGGAAACGTCGCTTCCCTCGACCATCCATACGGCAATGGAAAAAGCCATCAGCGAACTGAGAGCAGAAAACCCGGCGGATTTACTCCTGGCTGTCCGCAGCAGCGCCGTCGGTGAAGACGGGGAAGTCTCCTTTGCAGGCCAGTACACCTCTGTTCTGAATGTGCCCCCGGCAGACCTGGGGGAGGCCTATAAACAGGTTGTGGCCAGCAAATACTCGGCCTCAGCCCTCTCCTACCGCCTGCATCACGGTCTCGATGATCTTGACACTCCCATGGCTGTACTGATCATCGAGATGGTTGAACCCCGCTTGAGTGGTGTGCTCTATACTGCAGATCCCCTCAATGGTGATCTGCACACCATCCGAATCAGCGCCTTAGAAGGGCTTGGGGAAGATCTGGTGGGAGGTGACATCTCACCCCAGCACAGCTACCATCTCAGCAAAGAATCCTTCAAAATACTGGCTACCCCTAAGGGGGATACCTCTTCCGACCTTACAGCGACCGACGTTTCATTTCTCAAGGAACTCTGGCACTGCGCCCTTGGCCTGGAAGAGCATTTCCAGCGCCCTCTGGACATGGAATGGGCGGTCGACGGATCAAACCATCTTTTCCTGCTGCAGGTCCGCCCCCTGCTCGTCACCGAGAGCGTCGAAGAGACACCCGTTAACACGGTTGACTATCCCGGTCATCCTCTCCTTATCGAAAATGGCAAATGTGCCGCCGCCGGCATCGCCACAGGACAGGTTCTCCTATGGAAAAGCGGCAACACAGAAGAGATCACCGGACAGCTCGGACCGGACACCATCCTGGTAACTCGTACAGCTTCGACATCGATCACCCCCTGGGTCGGAAAGTTGAAAGGCATCATAACCGACATAGGCAGCGCCGCCAGTCATCTCGCATCAGTGGCCAGGGAATTTGGTGTTCCCGCACTCTTTGACACCCAAATCGCCACCTCGATTCTCAGCAATGGCGATACAATTACCCTCTGGGCCAGCAACTCAAAGGTCTACAAAGGCAATGTCCAAGAACTCACAGCAGGAATACGACCTGCAAAGCGGCCTATTTTTGCCAGTCCTGCCCACCTGCGTATGCAGCGTCTGTTGGATCTTATCTCTCCGCTTAACCTTACCGATTCAACCTTTTCCGATTTCAGACAGGGCAGGTGCCGAACGATCCATGATATCATCCGCTTTTGTCATGAGTATTCCGTCCGGGAGATGTTCCGCTTTGGCGAATCCACGGATCGGGAGCGCAATACCGTGCAACTCAAAGTGGGCATTCCCATTAAGCTTTTTGCCCTGGATCTGGGCGGCGGTCTGCGGGAAGGGTTGACCACCTGTAACGAAATCAACGCCCACGAGATCGAAAGCGTACCATTCCACGCCCTGTGGCGAGGGCTCTCGCATCCCGGCATCAACTGGTCCAGCTCTGTGGCGGTGGGTGCCCATAACTTCATGTCTCTGATGGCGGGTGGCAGCCTCCCGCAGCAAGGTCAATTAGGAGGGGCAAGTTACACCGTAATTTCCAATGATTACATGAACCTCAATATCCGTTTCGGCTACCACTTTGCCACGGTTGACGCCCTGGTTACCGACGATGCTGAACATAACTATGGGGCATTGCATTTTGCCGGAGGTGCAGGCGCCCACTACGGCAAGTCCCTGCGTATACAATACATAGCCAACGTCCTAGCCCGCCTGGGATTCGAAACCGTCCTCAAGGGCGATCTCATTGAGGCCTCAATCACCCGGCTGGACCGACCAGCAATGGAAGAAACCCTTGATCAGCTTGGCCGGCTTCTCGGCAGCACCAGGCTTCTCGATATGGCCATCAGGGACGCAGACCAGGTTGAGAGCCTGACGGAATCGTTTTTCCGGGGCAGCTATGATTTTCTTGAACCGGAACGTAATGATGCTCCCGCGAATTTTTACCTGATAGTCGGCGACTGGAAAAAGGATCCAGTGGACGTGGAATCGAGTATTCTGCAAGATGGTTCGCATTTCAGTTCGCAAATATCAACCAGCATCAACCAGACCATCGGTCGTTTCGTAGGCCAGAGGCGTTACATGGAGTACCTTGATAATATCGAGGCCTATTATTACTTCCCCCTCGCCATCGCCAAGGAAAGTAGGATGGCCGAAGGGACGGTGCAGGTCATGGTCAAACCCCTGTCGGGAATCATAGATCAGGCCGGCGGTCTCGCCTTCGGCATTCGTGACTGGTCAAATTATTACGTTTTCCGGATCAACGCCCTGGAAAACAACACCATCCTTTTCGAGTTCAAGAATAACAAACGCCTTGAGCGGGCCGTAGCAGACGCGCCGATTGAGGCCGGACGCTGGTACAACCTTCGTATCGAGACAAGCGGCAGATCGGTACGAGCCTATCTTGACGACCGGCAGGTTCTGGAATACGAAGCGGACAGGGAGATGGACGGCTTTATCGGCCTGTGGACAAAGGCTGACTCGGTCACCCTGTTCAAGGATCTGGTATTTGCTTAAGGCTCAGAACTGTTCCTGAGAGGTACAAATTAAGCAGACCTCAGTTGCAAAATGGTGAGAGTCAGTCCGAGCTGTATCTCGGTAATCCTAAAATGTGTTAAAACCATGGATTGGATAACCAAACAGATTGCCATCGGCGATTCTTTTGATGCAGTCAACCATGCAACTGATGTTGATACAATATTATGTTTAATATCGGAGTGCTGCGAAGAAAGATCTGACATTAATGGCTGTTGCATCCCATTGCATGATGGATCAGGAAATAAAAGAGAACATGTCCTTGCTGCCATCGATTTTATTGCAAAGCAGGTTGAGAGGGGTTTCAAGGTGTTGGTGCATTGTCGTGCAGGGCGAAGTCGTTCAGTTTGTATTGTTGCGGCGTATTTAATGCGATATAAGGGGCTTTCCAAAAGGCAGGCAATATCAATGATTACGAAGAAAAGACAGATTTATCTCTCAGATGGTGTTGATGAAATTTTCAAGCATCTCAGAGAGAAAAAACCTCCTTCGCTATCCCGCTCAATATCCGCAAGATTCAGGAAATTTTTGCAAAAACCCGGATCAAGGAAACGCTGACAAATCCTTCCCCCTCATCCCAGTGCAACTGATCGACAAAAGAAACAGCGCCAACCACCAGGTACAGTATGCCTTTGCACACGGTCAAGCTACTTGTGTAAGTGATAAACTTCATCAGACCAAGGTTGTACGAATCTAAGGTTCATAAAGTACGTAACGTAAGTTCCGGGTAGATGAAATGAGGTGATTAATTATGAAAGGGTTGCTCAGATTTTTTTCCCAGGGAGACAGTTGCGTGCCGCTTTCGGAAACGACAGGAAAACATGTGGAAAAATATCGTCATTTCAGAGAATTTCTGACCAGTAACCGGAATGCTCTTCGCCTGTTGGCGGAAATGGAAGTGCTCTATTATAGTGGAAGGTCGTTTACCTCTGCCGATATCAGCTATCAATATGAAATCCTCTTTGCCCATGTACGCGATCTCGTACGTTCTCTCAATGCCCTGACTGATGATCGGTTTGCCGCACTCTATTTGAAAGCCAAGGAGATCAATTCCTCTGTCACCTCGTTTTTGAAACCCGTAATCACCAGGGATGCCATAGCTCCCGTGGTCCCCTTGAAAGAGATATTTCCATCCGCTACCGGCAGTGTTGGCGGCAAAGCCGCTCATCTTGCCACTATCGGCCAGCAAACCGACTTGACGATTCCCGCTGGATTTGTGGTGACAGCTACCGGGTACGATCTGTTTTTGCAGGCGAACAGGATCGATCAGATGGTTTTGGACGAATTGGCAGGCATCTCACCCGGCGATTCCAGGCTCGAAGAGGTCAGTGCCCGTCTAACCAAGCTCATTCTCGCCGCCTATGTCCCCGATGAGCTTGTTGCTTTGCTCTATGCCCACTACGATGCTCTCGAACAGCAGACGCAGCCCGGTATCCATCTCGCCATGCGAAGCAGTGCGGTGCGCGAAGACTCCGATGCCTCCTTTGCCGGTCAATATCGCTCAGTATTGAATGTGCCAAGAAAACACCTTGTTGAAGCCTACAAAGAAGTGGTGGCAAGTTCCTTTTCCCCACGGGCCATAGCCTATCGACAGATGGCCGGTATCGATATCACCGAGACGCCCATGTGTGTCCTGGGTCTGGCGATGATTGATGCCGCAGCCAGCGGCGTACTCTACACCGCCGATCCGTCCGGAAACGACACGGAAACGATGCATATAAACGCGGTATTGGGCTTGGGAGAACAACTTGTCAGTGGTATCTCTGCCGCAGATACGTTTATTCTCGACAGATCGACGGGGGCTCTCAGAAGTCACAAGATAGCGGCCAAAATGTTCCGTCTTGACGCTGTCAAAGAGGGTACTGCGGAACATCAGGTCCCTTGGCAAGAAGCACGGAAGGCAGCTCTTACCGAACAGGAAATAGGACAACTCGCTCAGGCAGGCGGATTATTGGAACGGTTGTTTGCTGGTCCTCAGGATATTGAATGGGCAATTGACAACACCCGCAGAATATTCATCCTGCAAAGTCGCCCGCTACAGGTTATTCCCAAGGCTCCAGAACCGCTCAAGGAGCCCGGTGATGCTTTACCCCTGATGAGAATGGGTATCGGTGCTTCCTATGGCATTGCCGCTGGGCCTGTGTATGTCGTTGCTGAACAGGAACCCCTTGCCTCCATCCCGGATCATGCAGTGGTGGTAGCGAAGACCGCTTCTCCTCGATACGCAGAAGTAATGGGCCGGATCAGTGGTCTTATCACGGAAGTCGGCAGTGCCATGTGTCATCTTGCCTCGGTTGCCAGGGAATTTGGTGTACCAATGGCAGTGAATGTCACCGATGCCACCAGGATCCTCGCATCGGGAGATCTGATCACGCTGTTTGCGCAGGGAGAAACCGCGATATACCAAGGCGTTTTTGAGAATGGCAAGCCATCGGGCACGCCGACAAAAAGGCGCATTCTGGACAGCTCTGTCCACCTGAAAATGCGCTCAGTGCTTGATTACCTCTCACCGCTGCATTTAACGAACCCCGAAGACCCGACATTTCGGCCCGAGAGCTGTTCCTCGCTCCATGATATCATCCGTTTTGCCCATGAACAGGCGATACGCGAAATGTTCAATCTTTCAGCCCTGGCGCAAGACCAATCCGTCACTGTCAAACTCTCAACCCATATCCCCCTTATGCTCTACCTCGTCGATCTTGGTGGTGGTCTGGAACCAGGACTCAGTACGTGTGACAAGGTCACGGCGGAGCAGTTTACCTCCGAACCGATTAAGGCACTCTGGCGGGGATTTACCCATCCCGGTATCAACTGGAGCGGTACCGTTCAATTTGACGGCAACAGCTTTCTAGCACGCATGGCGGCAGCGGCAACCTCGGAATTCGGACCTGAACCCGGAGGTGACAGCTATGCCCTTATAGGAACCGACTATCTCAATTTCTCGGCAAAATTCGGATACCACTATGCAACGCTCGATACATTCTGCGGTGACGAGCCGGATCATAACTATCTTTCACTGCAATTCTCGGGAGGTGCCGGCACTTTCTATGGCAAGACTCTGCGTATTCAGTTCCTGGGCAAAGTCCTCAGCGAGCTTGGCTGTTCTGTCACCCTTCAGAGTGATTTATTAGAAGCCTCGCTCAACCGTTTTTCCCGCACCGAGACCCTTGAGCGACTTGATTATATAGGTCGATTGCTGGCTAGTAGCCGACTGCTCGATATGGCGATCACCAACCAGCAGGATGCTGATACGCTGGCAGCCGAATTTATGAGCGGTAATTATGATCTACTCAATTACAAAGGGCGGGCCGGTCTTCAATCCTTCTATACCCATCTCGGGAATTGGCAGTTAACTGAAGAAGACGGGATACCTTGCTGTCTTTCGGATGGCTCTCCGTGGATGAATTCAATCTCATCCAGCGTATCCGGTTTAATCTCAAAAACCTTCGGTCATTCTTATCAGGAGCTATTGGATACTGTAGGAGCGTATTACTATTTCCCCCTGGCTATTGCGAAGTGTGGTGCAGTAGGTAATGCCGATATTGCACTCATGGTGAAGCCGTTACGGGGGAGCATAGACCAGGCAGGTGGGCTTGTATTCGGCTTGCGAGACATCGGCAATTATTTTGTCTTAAGAATCAATGCACTTGAAGATAACGCCATCCTCTTTGAATTCGTCGACAATAAGCGTTTCGAGCGTGCTCAGGTTAAAATACCAATTGCCAAGGAAATCTGGCATGCTCTTCGCTTGACCGTGGCAGACAACCATGCATTTTGTCTGGTTAATGGAATGCCGATTTTTAAGTATATGACTGAAAGATCTATTCGAGGTCACATCGGACTTTGGACAAAGGCCGACTCTGTAACACTTTTTAAAGACCTGGTCATTGATGATGGCAAAGAACATTACATCATCACGAAGTGACATCGGTACACAATACCGCTACATTTTTCACTGAGGTGGTAATGAGGCAGGCCGAAAAAAATTGCCACAAGATGAAGACTTGAGAACGCAATGATGTGAAGCCGATTCGGCGGCATTAAGCGTAAGATATTCTAAATGCAGTTATATTTTTTTGGGTGCACTGCAATTTCTTCAGAATGTGTAGGTGGACGGTACCCGGAACTGCCCTTTTCCTTGGATGCAATCAAGGTCAATTGTGAAAATGTGGTCGTGAAGCGTCTGAAGTTAGTGATTTCTCCATAAATCCGGGACAGGATTGAGCCCCTGCCTCCGGGTTTCAGAGGTTGAGCGAATCACCAAACGACAGGGTATATGGAAACAATCAGCAAACAATCTGAATCCGACGAACTTTTCCAGAGGTTCAGCAGAGAGGGATAAAAAGAAGATGAGGATGAGAGTTAAAAAACTCTATTGAATACTGCTGTATGCTGTGCTAGATATCTCTGGAACTATCCTGAATTCTTTCATTTTCGCCATTTCAGCAGGCATGATGCAAGAAGTCCTTTGAAGATCTGCAGGATTACCTGTACAAGCCCGATTCTTTGAAAGATGAAACAATCCCACAATACATCCGGTGTATTCAGCAACCGAGGCGTCTGGCTCATTCTTGCTGCCGCAGTGCTCTGGGGGACTACCGGGACCTCACAGGCCCTGGCACCGGAGGGGAGTTCGCCGGCGGCAATCGGTGCCCTGCGCCTGCTCTTGGGTGGTTCGGCACTTGCCGTTTCCGCCTATCTGCGCGGCGGACTGCGCAGACATTCCTGGCCAGTTGTACTGACACTTGCCACCGGGAGTTTCATCGCCCTCTATCAGATCAGTTTCTTCTGGGCCGTTGCAAAAACCGGGGTTGCTGTGGGAACCATTGTCGGAATCGGCTCTTCTCCGGTTTTTGCAGGCATCCTGGAATATCTTGTCAGGCACAGAAAGCCGGGGCGTCGCTGGTATCTTTCCACGGCAGTAGCCATCTTCGGCTGTCTGCTTCTGGTTTTGCAGTCCGGCGATGTGCATATTGACAGTTTTGGCATTCTCCTGGCGCTAGTGGCCGGATTTTCCTACGCCTCCTACGCCCTCGGAATCAAAATGCTTCTGCCGGGCCGTTCAGCCGAAGATGTGACAGCGGTCGTCTTCTGCCTGGGGGCGTTTTTGCTGTCGCCGATTTTGTTCAGTGCCGATCTCCAGTGGTTGGGGCAGATCAATGGCTGGTTCATGATGCTGCATCTTGGCTTGATAGCCACAGCTCTTTCCTATTGGCTTTTTGCCAGTGGTCTTGCCACTGTTCCGGCCTCGACTGCCGTGACGCTGTCACTTGCTGAGCCTCTGACAGCAGCAGTTCTTGGTGTTTTAGTGTTAGGCGAAAGAATGGACATGACAGCAATCTGCGGGCTTGTTCTTATCCTTTCGGCACTTCTTCTTCTGATTCTACCTACGAGATCAGGTCATATTGCAGGCAAGGGGCAATGACCAATCAACGACAGGCCTATCTCTATGCCCTGGCGACAATCTGCCTCTGGTCGACGGTGGCCAGTGCCTGTAAGCTGTCGTTGCGGTTTCTGGCGCCGGTGGAGTTGCTGTTTTATGCAACACTGGTCTCCTGTGTCGTTCTTTTCACAGTTATTCTTATGCAGGGAAAGGGCAGGTTGCTCCTGCGGCTTTCCAGAAGTGACCTGCTGTTTTCAGTCAGACTCGGTTTTATCAACCCGTTCCTCTATTATCTGATACTGTTCAAGGCCTATGATCTGCTACCGGCCCAGCAGGCCCAACCTCTCAATTACACCTGGGCCATTACCCTGACTCTCCTGTCCATCCCCCTGCTCAAACAGCGCATCGGTCGGCTGCAGATTCTGGCGATCTGTATCAGTTATCTGGGGATTCTGGTCATTTCGACCAGAGGAAATATTCTGTCCCTGCATTTTGACAGTCCCCTCGGGGTGGGCCTGGCGCTTTTTTCCACGATACTCTGGGCGCTGTATTGGATATATAACACCAAGGATCAGCGGGAGCCCGTCATCGGTCTTTTACTCAACTTCGGCTGTGCCTTGCCTTTTATTGCCATCTACATGCTGGCAACTGTAGGGCTGCGGAAGATCGAACCGATGGGTCTGTTGGGGGCAGTGTATATCGGCTTTTTTGAGATGGGTATATCCTATGTCCTGTGGCTGAAGGCGATGAAATTATCCTCAAATACTGCCAGGATAGCAAACCTGATCTTCATTTCCCCCTTTCTCTCCATGTTTTTTATTCATTTTCTCGTCGGAGAAGAGATTCTGCCGGCAACCTTGATAGGCCTAGTCTGCATAGTGGTCGGACTCGTCCTTCAGGGCAGAGCGAATCAGGCAACATCCTGAGGGCCAAATGGCTTTTCCGTTCCTGCTCTTTCAGGCAATTTCGAGGAGAAATGCTTGTTATGAACAGCTTCACTGTTTACTATTCAATGAGCCGTCATAACGATATGGTCAGAAATGTACTGGTTATTTCGTAACGGCTCCTACGTTACGAGGGACGTCGGCCAAAAAACCGCCATGCGGTAGTGGGTCGTTCCACTTTTTCTGAAACAGAGGCATGATATGACAATGTATTCGATTCTCGTTGTAGACGATGAGCCCAATTACCTCATCGTTCTCTCGGAACTGTTACGTGACGAGGGCTTTGAGGTCTTCACCGCGGCAAACGGCAAAGAGGGGCTGCAGATAATAAAGGATGTCGATCTTGATATCGTCATAACCGACATGCAGATGCCGGGGATGGACGGTATGCAGTTGCTCCAGCACATCAAGGAGATCAATAAAGAGCTGCCGGTGCTTATGATCACGGCCTATGCCGAGGTGGAGAAGGCGGTGGCAGCCATGCAGGCCGGGGCCTTCAGCTATCTGGCCAAGCCCTTTTCCAATGATGAACTGATCGTTACGATCCATAAAGCCGCCCAGCATTATTCCCTCGTGCGCGAGAACACCCGGCTCAGGAGCGAGATCCGCGGCAAGTCG
>JANOIV010000139.1:0-47823 GCA_031407875.1 Desulfobulbaceae bacterium
TCCTCCTGGGGATCTAATCCACTCTTAAGAAAGTGTCCATTTTTATCATGCCACATCAAGGAGATTCATCATTTATCGTTGATGGTGCAAGGCGATTACAGAAGTATCTGAAAATTACGGTAAGTGGTCAAAGGGTGGCAACCGGTCTCCTTAGACATATATTATCACGCTTGCGTTATAATGGCGTACTTCAACAGTCCTTCCTTTCGCAGGAAGTGGTAACAAGCGACCTGCCCGAGTTCCTAACAAGTCTGGAAAATACCAAATCACCAACGCTAATAAACTTGGTAAAGATGGGGTGGTTGAAATAGAAAACCGATATGGAGAAATCAGTACCGGCTTTCTAATGCCAATAGCATGCAGAGGTTGTACAGGGGTTGTACAAATTGCCATGAAACGAATAAAGCACCTACCTCAAAAAGAAGTAAGTGCTTTATTTTACTGGTGGGCCGTCCCGGAGTCGAACCGGGGACCTGCTGATTAAGAGTCAGATGCTCTACCAATTGAGCTAACGGCCCTCGCCTTTGGCATTGGTTGCCATCTATGTATCACAGGCGGTGCCCTGCGTCAAGGCTGAAAGGCGCCCCGGCGACGTAAGATGTGTAAAACGCTCTGTGAGTCATCAGGATGTTGTTTCTCTTTGTCTATCTATAATAAAGACTCGGGCTGCCCATAGTCAGGAGGGATTTATGCAGGTTACGCCGGAACTCCCTTCTGTCCCAGATCCCCTGGATATGCCCCCGTTTGAGAGCGTTGCGGGCCGAATGATAATCGGGCGGGATGTCGACGCCCGTCGTCTCTCTGATGACCCGCGGTCCGGCAAAGCCGACCCGGCTTGAGCGGATGGCGAACTGGTAGGGTGAACAACCGAGAAAGGAGGCGACCGGGCCGGCATAGGAATTGTTGTCATAGACGACAATATAGAGGCCACCCGCGTCGATATATTCCCTGACCGCCATGGTACACTTGGGCATCTGGGTCACTCCGAAGGTCCCTTCCTGGATGCGGATGCCGCCGGTGGTATGGATATAGGCCAGGAGCGGACGCTTCTTGCGCTTTGCCAGGAGACAGGCCTGAACGAACTTCTCACCCTCGGCCGAGCCCACCGTGCCGTTACGGAAGTCGGAGTAGAGCATCGTCACAATGATCTGGATACCGTTAACCCGAGCATGGAAGGTCATGTTGCCTGCACGTTTCCCGGTTTTTTTCTTGGAGATCTCCAGACGTTCTGAAAAGCCGGTATAGCCAAGGGGATTGCCGGAGCAGATCTCGGTATTAAAGACCCTGATCGAGTTGGAGTCAAAGATGTTCTTGAGATACCATTGATGCTCCAGCGGGAAGTGGTGGCCGCAGGTCTCACAGACCCCGGCGAATTCACCGTAGAGATCGGGGATCCAGAGATCCTTGCAACCAAACTTGTCGGCATTGGGGCAGGTGACGGTTCGGTCTTCGTTGGCCAGCGGACTGGTATAGGTGTCGGTCAGCTCCAGGGGATCGACAAGCCGGCCGTTTTCCAGCGATCCGCCCGCGGGAAAGGGGACAAGTTTGGGTGCCGGTTTTTTGGCCTGCTTGTTGGTCAAGAGACTCATTGCTGCGGAGAGGGGTTCGGTGATGCGTTTGAGCATGACCGAACCTTCGCCGGAGACATCTTTGAGGACCTTGCGCACCTGCTTCTTGTGGTTTTTCAGGATATCATAGCGCAGGGTGTAGTAGACCTTTTCTGCGTTGACCTTCATGAGATTGCAGAGATCGGCGCTGACACTCGGTCTGCCGGTATAGCCGTTTCTGGCCATCGCCAGATATTTTTTGGAACGCTGGCTTAGAAGACGCCTGATCTCGTCCCGGTTGAGGTCCCAGGGGACCTCAACCTGCAACTCCTGCAGTTCGGATTTTGATTTTTTGCGGCCGATCTCCCAGGTCCTGAAGGCCCTGAAACTCTTGGTGGCAAGGACCACCTGATCGGTGGCCCTGAGCATTTCCGAGCGCAGGGTGGCAAAGAAGGTGAAATCTTCCCGTCGGGCGCCGAGCTGCGGTTCGTGGATGATCCGGTCGATGGTGCCGTTCTTCAGATTGTCGGAGGCGGTGAGGCGCAGACGGTCGGCGCAGACCTCAATCAGTTCTTTGGGCACCTTGGCACCCTCGCGGATCTTGCCTTCAATGGCCGCTGCCCCCTCAGGGGAGATGACCGAGTAGTAACCGTGGGTCACCATCAGGCGATAATCGGAAAGACCGATGGCCTCGGCCCCGCCGGAGCCACCCTCCGAGATCATCGAGATCATCGGCACCCGCAGCTTGGTCATGGCGTAGATATTGCGGGCGATCTGCTGGGCCGCGCCGGGATATTCCTCCACCGGATAGGAACCCGGCGTGAAGATATAGAAGTGGATGGGGATGCCTTCGGTTTCGGCAACCTTCATATAGCGCAGGGCCTTGGCGTTGCCCTCGGGTTTGCAGGAACCGCCGTTGCGGAACTCTTCGCCGTGACCGGTTTCCTGGCCGATGACCATGACTGAGGCGGTGAAGGGCTTGTTCTTGATGCGCCGGACGATGGTCGCCTTGGCACAGATCATGGCCGGGTCGATATTGGCGTCCCCTTCGCCGCCGAGTTCGGTATAGTCCTCGTAGACGTTTTCCAGGATGTCCTTGAGGCTGAAACGTTGGGCGCTGCGAACGATGCGCACCCGTTCCATGGGGGTAAGCTGTTCTTCAGCGCGTTCCTCAAGAAAACTTATCGATTCGTTGAGTTTTTTGATTTCACCCGTGAGTTCCTCGACCGTGTGGTCATAGACCGTCTGTTTGAGCCGGTCGCAGGTGATTTTGAAGCCGTCCAAATTCCCCCAGGTCGTATAATCCTTGACCTGCAGCAAGTAATTGATCCGTTCTTCGATTTTCTGAAGTTGTTTTAAATGTTCTTTCATAGAAGTATGTACCGTCCGACTGCATTGGCCTTAAAAGGCGAGCAGACGATCCAGATTGCTTTTGAGGTAAGCCAGGTTGGTGATAATGGGGTTGTCGCCTGCGTCTTTGCCGCGAATGGCCACTTCATCAATAAACTGGGCCGCCCTGGCCTTGGCATCATCCATGGAGTCGCCCCAGACGAGGGCGAGGGCCAGGTTTGGGTCGAAGTCACTGGGGATCGTGTAGGGGCGGTCAAAGGGGACGTGGGTATAGACAGCTGACCAGTCATGCTCAGGAAAGCTGAACTCGGTGATGGTGCCGATCCAGGGGGCGAATCCGCGCCGGGTATCTTCGGCAACGATACGCAACTCGATTGCGGCCCCGCGAAAATCGACGTCGGTCTGGCGGTAGCCGATCTTCTCACCGAGACCGAGTCTGATCTGCTCCCGCAGGAGATTGGGCTGGCGGTTCTGCAGATAGCTGATACGGGCCGAAATATCGTTTTCCACCTGGATGCGGGTGTTGACCTCGAGCAGATAGGGCTGGCCGGCGCGGGTGACGATCCATTCCCAGGTACCGACATTATCGTAGTGAACGTGGGCCGCCAGTTTCAGCGAGTATTCGACGATCTTGTCGAGGACCTGTTTCTCGTCGAAATCATAATCGAAGCAGGACTTGTGAAAGCCGGGGGCGGCCTCCACCCGTTTTTGGCGGCCGGTAGACTGGATGGTGCAGTTGCGGGTGCCGAAGTGGATCCGCTCCCCGTGTTTCGAGCAGACCAGCTGGACCTCGAGGTGGTTGTAATCCCGGAGACACTGCTCGATGAGGACCCCGCCGTCGCCGAACTGGCGTTTGGCGTAATTCTGCAGCTGCCGGTAGATGCGGCGGAACTGCTCGATTTCGGTGACCTCTTCAATGCCCATGCCGCCGCCGCCGGCTGCGGCCTTGACCAGGATCGACGGGTTGGCAACACCGTCCGCCGCCTGGGTTTCCAGGAGTCTCTGGGCGATCTCTTCAGCCTCCATCTCGTTGTAGATAGGGGTGTCGGTGCCGGGGATGGTCGGAATGCCGAGCTGATTGGCAATCCGTTTGGTGTTGATCTTGTCGCCGAGATTCTTGATGACCTCCCAGTTCGGGCCGATAAAGGTCAGCGCCCGGTCACGGATGGTCGCCCGCCTGGCGAAGCGGAAATCTTCCGAGAAAAAACCGTAGCCGGGGTGGATAGCGGTGCAGCTGGTATGATCGGCCACCGCAAAGATATCATTGGGCTCGGTGTAGTTGGTGATGCGCCAGGCATTCTGCCCCGGGCCGCTTGTTATGTTGCGCTGTACATGCTCGGAGTCTTTATCGGCATCGGTATAGACGACCACATAGTCGAGGCCGAGATCCTTGCAGGCGTTCATGATCCGGATGGCGATCTCCCCCCGGTTCGCGATGAGAACCTTTCCTTCCAAACTGTTCCTCATATGGTATAATTTAGGAGCCGTTACGAAATAACCAACTATTTCTTATCATTTCGTTACGGCTCCTTATGCCGTTACGAAATAACCAATTATTTCTGACCATTTCGTTACGACTGCCATGGATGGCCTTGTGTCGCTCCTCAATGGTCCGGTTATTTTTGCACGATGGCTGAGCTGCTGCTTTCTCTGCATGAACTTTACTGCCCTGACCCGGGAAAAACAGAAGATGATCGGGTTGAACAGCGGATAAACCGCGCTTACTATAGTCTCGCCGGATCAATTAGAAAAGAAAAAAGATACATTGTCGTGCTCCGGCCTGAGAGGGCGGGGCTTGCAGAAGGCAAAGTCACTTTTTCTGTTTGGCACGGGCTACATCTTTCTCGGGAGGGGAGAAAATGCAGTGCAAACAGACAGCCCGCCTTGCTTTTTCCCTCTCTGATGATAATATTCTGAGGTTTATTGGGAGAAGAGCATGACACTCCCGCCGAGTGAAATCATGGCCGGGGCAGGAGATACGCCTTTGGCCTCCAATCACGAAGTATCCACTCCACAAGCACTTATGGAAACTGAAAAAATATCTGAACAGCAGCAACTGGCTGAGCGGAAAGGTGTATTGAAGCGTCTGCTGGCCCTGGTTTCCTTCGGTCGCCCTGAAACGACGGAGGGGCTTGAACAGGAGATTCAGGATCTGCTCGAAGAAGGTGAGGCGCAGGGACTGATTACCAGCTCGGAAGAGAAGATGATCAATTCCATCTTCGACTTTCGGGACACAGTGGCCGCCGAGATCATGACGCCGGCTGCCGAGGTGGTTGATTTTAATGAATCGGCATCGCTCTCCGAACTCGTCGATCTGGTCATTGAGAACGGATTCACCCGCATCCCGGTCTACCGGGGCAATGCCGACCGGGTCATCGGCATTATCCATGCCAAAGATCTGCTGAGGATCTGCGCCAGGCCCCAGGTGGGGCCGATAACGCTTGAGAGCCTTCTGCGTCCGGTATATTCCATTCCGGAGAACAAGCCGATAGTAGAACTGCTGCGGGAATTTCAGAAACGCAAGGCCCATATGGCCATGGTGACTGATGAGTTCGGGGCGGTCCGCGGTCTCATCACCCTTGAGGATATCGTCGAGGAGATCGTCGGAGAGATAGATGATGAGTACGACGATGACCAGGATAAGCTGGAGGTGGTTGATGACCATACCATCCTGGTTCATGCCCGGGTTGATCTCGAGAAGATGGAAGATCATTTTAACGTGGAGTTGCCGGAAGGTCCCTATGTCTCGATAGGTGGTCTGGTCATCCATATCCTCGGGCGTCTCGGCCAGGTCGGCGATCTGGTTGAGGTCTGCGGCCTGCGTTTTGCGATCAAGAGTGCCAGCAAACGCCATATCAAAATGATCGAGATCAGCCGCCTGCCGCAAGAGGGCTCGCTGTAATGGCCTCGAAGTTCAAGACTGCGCTGCCGCTCTCACTGGCATCGGCTCTGCTCCTCTGGCTGTCGTTTCCGGGGGGACCGGCGCTCTGGCCCCTGCTCTTCGTCGCTCTTGTGCCTCTGCTCCTGGCTGTGCAGCAGGGCAACGGCAGACAGGCCTTCTGGTGTGGCCTTGCGACCGGGGTTGTGCACTTTGTCCTGCTGCTTTATTGGATTATCATTGTCCTCGGGCGCTATGGCGATCTGCCCTGGTTTGTCTCTCTGCCGGCCCTTTTCCTCCTGGCCCTCTATATGGGCGGCTATTTTGCCGCCTTTGCGGTCTGCGCCCGCCTGCTGCTGACCGCCACCTCCCCCCTGACCGTCCTTTGGACCCTACCGGCTCTCTGGGTGGGACTGGACTGGCTGCGCGGATTTTTGTTCAGCGGTTTTCCCTGGATGGATCCCGGCTATGCCCTCTGGCAGCAGCCCCTGCTCATCCAGACGGCCGACCTGTTCGGCCATCACGGAATTACCTTTCTTGTCGTGTTGGTCAATTGTCTGGCGGCCGTCCTGGCGGGAAAGAAGAGAGCACGAAAAAGAGGGTGGGTCGTACCGACTGCTTCCGTTCTCCTGCTGCTTCTTGCCGTTGGCGGCTATTCGGTACAACGCTGGCGGCAGTTGGAAAAGGATCTTGCCGGGGCCGTCCGCCTGCCTATCGGGATAGTTCAGGGCAATATCGACCAGAGTGTCAAGTGGTCGCCGGAACAGCAGGAAAAGACCGTTACCGGCTATGTGCAGCAGACTGCCTCGCTCTTTACACCGGCAAACAACGGTCCGAGGCCGACCCTGGTGGTCTGGCCGGAGACGGCCCTGCCCTCCACCGGTAATCCGTTCGTCGAAGAACTGCGCACCATGAGCGCCCAGTATGATATGGCCCTCTTAACCGGCGCCCCCTGGCATGAGGTCGTTGATCGTAAAAACCGCAAATTCAAGTTTTTCAACGGCGCCCTGCTGCTGGTCCCGTCCGGCGAGTTTGTCGGCCATTACGAAAAGAGCCACCTCGTTCCATTCGGCGAATACGTGCCCTTAAAGCCTTTCCTGCCCTTTCTCGCCCCTCTGGTCGAATCGGTGGGCGATTTTTCCCCGGGCACTGTTGAGTCGCCGCTGATCTGGCAGCAGGCCCGGATCGGGGTGCTGATCTGTTTTGAAAGCATTTTTGCCGATATTGCCCGAAAATGGGTGGAGGTGGGGGCGAATATGCTTGTTAATTTGACCAATGACGCCTGGTATGGTAAATCCAGTGCCCCTTATCACAGTCTGGCCATGAGCGTCTTTCGCTCGGTGGAGACCCGGCGGAGTCTGGTGCGGTCGGCCAATACCGGGTTCTCAGGTTTTGTCGACCCCTTGGGCCGGCTGCAGCTGAGTTCCGGGCTTTTTGAGCCCTGGGCCGCCTCGACCGAGGTGGTCCTGTGGGAGGAGGTGACCTTCTGGGTGCGCTATGGCTTTCTTTTCGCACCACTTTGTTTGGTGACGGCCCTGGGGGTTGTGATCGTGGTGGCGGTGCGCAAAAGGAAGGGAGTTTGATCTTTCTCTCGGGGAAGATGAGTTTTATTATTAGAACAATTCGTTGTATTTTATCCGTTAATTCTTTTCTCAGTGGGAATCTCTATGTCTCTAGATACCGGCGCAGCTGTTTCAAAACAAAAAATCACTGAACTCAAGGATCGCTTACTGGCCCTGAAGGAGCATCTTTGACGTTGCCCACAAAAAGGAAGAACTAGAGCGTCTGGAACGCCAGACCCTCGCTCCCAACTTCTGGAATGATGCCCCTCTCGCCCAGAGAATCAACAAGGAACATGGGCAGTTGCAGGATATCATCAAGACATGGGAAGGGAAATGGCATGACCTGGAAGAGATAGATCTCCTGCTCGATATGGGCATGGAGGAGAATGACGACGATACCTTCAGCGAGGTCGCGCAGCGGCTGGATGATCTCTATGGCAGCATAGCCGTGGCGGAGGTCGAGTGCATGTTCAGTGGCGAGCACGACACGAATAACGCCATCCTCACCATCCATGCCGGGGCCGGGGGAACCGAGGCCCAGGACTGGGTCGGCATTCTCCTGCGCATGTATCTGCGCTGGGCGGAAGAAAAGGGTTTTCGGGCCGATATCCTCGATATCCTGGCCGGCGACGAGGCCGGCACCAAGAGTGTCACGATACTCATCCAGGGGCGCAATGCCTATGGCTATATGCGCTCCGAGCTGGGCATCCATCGGCTGGTGCGGATTTCACCCTTTGATACCAGCGGCAGGCGGCATACCTCCTTTGCCTCGGTCATGGTGATGCCGGAGTTAGACGATACGGTCGATATCGATCTCGACGAAAAAGATATCCGCATTGATACCTTCCGGGCCAGTGGAGCCGGCGGTCAGCACGTCAACAAGACCGACTCGGCAATCCGCATCACCCATATGGCATCGGGTATCGTCGTTCAGTGTCAGAACGAACGTTCCCAGCACCGCAACAAGGATACGGCCATGAAGATGCTGATCTCCCGACTCTATGAACTGGAGAAGGAGAAGAAGGCCGCAGAACAGGAAGGGCTCGGTGGGGTCAAAAAGGAAATCGCCTGGGGCAGCCAGATCCGGTCCTATGTCCTGCAGCCCTACCGCCTGATCAAGGATCACCGTACCGACCAGGAGGTGGGTAATGTCGATGCGGTCCTCGACGGCAATCTTGATCCCTTCATCAAGGCCTACCTGCTCTGGCAGAAATAAGGCGGAGGGTGGGTCTGCATGGGGCACATTTCCCCAGTTTGGGTCCGGGGGATGTGCAGCGTTTGCAAGGGCATGATTCCGCCTGTGGTGTGGAAGCTTATTTATAGGTACCGGTCATCAAAGAGAAAAAAATACGATGTGCGAAGTGCGGGGCCTGTACGGTGGTCTGCCCGGTCTTTAAGGCCAGCGGCGGCAAGGAACCGTACAGTGCCCGGGGCAAGAATCACCTGGCGGGGTTGACGGAGTATAAGCAGCCGACCCCGGCATTCGAGGATATTTTTGCCAAATGTCTACTCTGCGGGGCCTGCACCAAGGCCTGCCCGCGCGGCATCGATGTTACCCGGGAGGTCATCCGGGCCCGTTCCGGTTTTTCCCGGTTTTACGGCGAACATGGGTTTGAAAAATTTCTGGCCCGCAAGATGCTGCATCATCCCGAGGTTCTGGTGGCGGCCAGGGTAGCAGGCAGAGCGGCGGCCGGCCTGCTGGCCGGGCGGTTGCCCAAAGAGAGCGGGCTGCGCCTGCGCCTGGCGATGTTTGAGCCAGCCCAGCCGGACATCGCAGAACCGGTTGCCCGACCTGTCAACCTGCCGGAGGGTGCGCAAAGGCTCTGTTATTTCCCAGGCTGCTCGGCCCAATATCTTTATCCGGAGATCGTCGAGGCCTGTCGGGAGATCTTTGGACATTTTTCCTGGGCCTTGGAGATCCCTGAAGGTTTGGCCTGCTGCGGCCTTGCCGTGCATGCTGCCGGTGACGGAGACGGGGCCAGACGGTTGGCCTGCAAGAATATAGCGGCGCTGGAAAAAAATGAGTATCCCATCCTGATCTCCTGCGGTTCCTGCTACGCCCACCTCAGCCACTACACAGAGCTTTTTGCCGGTGAACCGGAGTGGCTCCGGCGGGCCGAGAAGGTCTGTGGACGCCTGGTGGAGATGAGCCAGTTTCTCGATGGGCTCCTGACCTCGGCGGGCGGGATACCCGGGCTACAAAAATCGACCGGGACATTCAGGGTCTTCTACCATGATCCCTGTCATCTGCGAAATGATCTGGATATCACCCAGGAGCCACGTCGGATCCTGCGCGGTCTGCCCGGGGTCGAACTGCTGGAACTGCCCGACGGCCCCCAGTGCTGCGGCCAGGGCGGGCTCTTTCATATCGGGGCGCCGCGATTATCGGCGCTTATCCGAGATGATCTGGCGACCAAGGTCTTTGCCCTGCAGCCCGATGTCATCACCAGTACCTGCTCGGGCTGTCTCATGCAGTGGAAAACCGCTGTTTCTGCCGCGGGCGTCGGAGTACAGGTCCTGCATCTGGCGGAATTTCTGCGAATGCTGTAAGCCGAATACGAAAAAACGGGGAACTGCGCTATGCTGAACACCAGACACACGTTTTCTTCAGGCTGTTTTTTCTTGCTTGTGGTCTGGCTGCTCCTTGGATCCTCCTTGGCTGCCTCTGCTACCGAACCCTCTTTTGCCATCCCCAAACCTTCTGCCGAACATGAGGATCTGGCCAGGCGTCTGGCCGCGTCCCTCGATCAGCGTGCCAATCCGCAAACCGGCTTGACTCTCAGCTATAAGGGTGACGACAGTGCCGTCGGCCGCAACGGGGCCCAGATTTACGACACCGGCCTTCGCCTGCTGGCCGGCAGTAAATTTTCGGCGCAGATCATCCAAACCTTTGCCCGGAACAACGCAGCGGTACCACCAAGTCCTGCGGCGCCGCAGACCCTGGCCGGCCAGTTCACTCCGGCAAACGGGATCTTCAGCTGGATCCGTATCGCAGGTTTTGATCAGCCTGCCTGGTGGAATAATTGGGAATGGTCCGTCAAAGCCGGGGAGAATGCCTGGCTCGGCAAGGGGGCCCTGCACTTCTACCGGCTATCTCGTGATCCTCCGGCCCTGCAGCTGGCCAAAGAGAGGGCGGATTTCATCCTGGCCCTGCAGGATGAGGACGGCGGGATCCGCATCGGTCCCCGTGGGCTGGCCGATGATTTCTGGTGGCAGAGAAAATCAACGGAAAATAATGAAAGTGCCCTCAGTTTTTTTGATGACCTCTCTCGGACCACCCGGGAAAAGCGCTACCAAAAGGCCGCTGACCGAATATATGCCTGGTTGGTCACGGTCTATGACCGGGAAAACCATGTGTTCCGCCGTGGCGAGGTGGAGAAAGGCGGGCGATGGCGAAAAGACGGGATCCGGGATTTTGCCGCCGATACCACCAGCTGGATCCCGCTCGACCGCATCTTGCAGGACGTCCGTTTCGGAGCAGACCGTCGGGAGCGTCTGGCTGAAATCGGCAGAATGATGGCCGCGACCCTGAAGCTGGCCGGTGTTATGAAGGGCGACAGCCTCGCCGGCATCAGCTATTCCCGGCGCTCGAAAGAGGCGGGGGTCATCTCGCTGGAATGGTCCTCGCAATACGCCCTGCTCTGCCTCCGGATCGCAGAGGAATACCAGAGAGATGGCGACACGGCAAAAGCCGGGAGCTTTTACCGGCAGTATACCGATCTGGTGCAGCGCCTCCTCGGCTATCTCAAGGAAGAGGCCGGAGAAAAGCTGGCGGCTCATGCCGTCTACGCCGATGGCAGAGTGGCGGCAGGCGAACCCATGTGGGATGATGCCGCCCGGACTCCCCGGGCCACTCTCTCGGCTGCCTCCCATCTCTATATCGGTTTCGCCTTAAGAGGCGTTGATCCCCTGCGCCTGGCTGATTGACGGAGTCGAAAAGCATCCGCCAAGATTTTTCTTCAAGTTAAGACCGCAAAAAGTATATAATTACCTTTGCTGAAGGAGAGCCCAGCAGGGGGCGTGTGAAGGCTTGAGGGAGATTGACTGACGGTGTTTTTTCCGTCTGTCTGCAAGAGGAGAGCGGAGTTAGCTGTTTTCATCTGTTCGGAGGACGTCATGGTTGCAGATCACCTCAAAACCAGGGAAGAGCTTCTTGTCGAACTGTCTGCTGTTCGGGGGGAGCTCCGTGAAGTCTCCAGTCAGATAGACGAGTTGAAGCGATCAGGGCATGGCAATCATCTGCAGCATCTGATGAATAACTTCATGTCCCCGATCATCATCACGGCCATGGCTGACCGGCAGGTCCTCTATATGAACGACTGTGCCTCCCGTTATTTTGATGTGCCGATGACAGAGGTGGCAGGCCTGAATTTCCTGGATTACTGGCTGTATCCCGAGGACAGAACCTTGTTCGTGGCCGAAATTACCCGCAAGGGACGGATCAAGGATTTTGAAACCCATTTCAGGACCAGGGATGGCCGGATAAAATGCGCCATCCTCTCCGCCCATACCATCCAGTTTGAGGGGCAGACGGCCACCCTCACCATCTTTGCCGACATTACTGAGCGCAAGATTGCCGAAGATGCCCTGGTGGAGAGCGAGACGAGGGTCCTCGAGATTTACAATCTCATGCGCCTGATGACGGATACGGTCCCTGACCTTATCTGGGTCAAGGATCTCAACGATAACTATCTCTTCACCAACAAGGCGATCTGTGAAAAGCTGCTGATGAGTGAGACGACTGATGAGCCGCTCGGCAAAAGCGGCCTATTTTTTGCCGAGCGGGAGCGGCGGCGAGGCTATCAGCATACCTTTGGGGAGATTTGCATAAATTCCGACGAAGTTGTCAAAACCACCCGTCAGCCCGGTCGTTTTTTGGAAGAAGGCCTGGTCCGGGGTCAGCCTCTTGTTCTTGATGTCTATAAAACTCCCCTGTTTGACGAGAATGGGGAGTTGATCGGCACGGTGGGTGCCGGTCGGGATGCCACCCAGGACAGGAAGAATCAGGAGGCCTTGCGACTCAGTGAGGCGCGGTATCGGCTGCTCTTGGAAAACGTCCGGGACGTGATCTGGGTCATGGACAAGAACCTCAGGTTCACCTTTGTCACCCCCTCCATCACCACCCTGTCAGGTTATACTCCGGAAGAATTCCTCTCCATCCCTGCCAATGTCCATATGACCCCGAGATCCCAGTCGATGTATGAGACTGCGGTCCGGCGGGGCCTGGAGCGGGAGGCTCAGGGCGCGCGGGATGAGTCGCCGCGGCTGTGGAAGTTTGAGTGGAAATGCAAGGATGGTTCCGTCGTCTGGCTGGAGACACTCACCTCTATTCTGCGCGCTGAAGACGGTTCTTTTCAGGGCATAATCGGGGTCAGTCGCGACAATACCAGTCGGATGCGGGTGCTGAAGGAACTTAAGCTGGCCAAAGAGGCGGCCCTGGCGGCCAATCGTGCCAAATCCGAGTTTCTTGCCAATATGAGCCACGAGATCCGCACGCCTATGAACGCGGTCCTTGGTATGCTGCAGCTGCTCAGGGAAACTCCGCTCAACCGGGAGCAGATGGACTATGTGGATACCGCTCTCACCTCAGGCGAGGGCCTCCTGAATCTCATCAGCGAAATCCTGGATTTCTCCAAGATCGAGGCCGGCAAGGTGGAGCTGATTGAGGAACGTTTCACCCTGAAGCCCCTGGTCGAATCGGTACTGCACTCGTTTGACAGTCTGGTGGACCGGAAAAGGATTCTGTTCTGTTTTGCCTGCCAGGAGAATGTTCCGGCATACATTCTGGCCGATGGCGCGCGGTTGCGCCAGATCCTGTTCAATCTTCTGGGCAATGCGGTAAAATTCACCGAGCAGGGCAGAATCTCGATTTTTCTTGAGGCTCTTCCCGGAACATCAGAGAAAATGATTCGTCTGGTCTTTGAGATCCGTGATACGGGCATCGGGATCCCGGCCGCAGTCACCGACCGTCTCTTTGAGCCCTTTGTCCAGGCCGACGGCTCTTTTCGCAGGAAATACCGGGGAACCGGGCTGGGGCTGAGTATCGTCAAGCGTCTGGTCGAGCGTATGGGAGGCCGGGTGCATCTTTCCAGTGTCGAGGGAGAGGGAACAGCCGTGCACTTTGAAATCCCGGTAGAACGCTCGGATTCCGGCGATGTCCCCGAAGATCTTCCTCCGACCGTGCAGGGGGTGAAAGATGTTGCCCTGCGGGTTTTGGTGGTTGAAGATGAGGCGATCAATGCCCAGGTGGTTTCCGCCATGCTGAGAAATTTCGGGCACGGGGTGATCGTGGCCGGTAATGGCAGGCTGGCCCTGGAAACCCTGGAGAGTGAAAGATTTGACTGTATCTTCATGGATATTCAGATGCCGGAGATGGATGGTATCGAGACGGCGCTGGCCATACGCCTGCGCGCCGGCTGCAACCGTCGGGATATCCCGATCATTGCCCTCACCGCCCATGCCATCCAAGGGGATCGCGAACGATTCCTGGCGGCGGGGATGAATGACTATCTCACCAAGCCGATTAAGGTCGGGAGGCTGAAAGAGATCCTGCAGAATGTGGCGGGACAGCGGTATTGCAGGGCCTGAGCCGGACGGACCGTTCCCCGGGGAACGGTCCGTCTGTGTCGGGACTTAGGAGCCGTTACGAAATACTTGATCATTTTTCCTATTTTCGTTACGGCTCCTTATGCCGGTCCGGGTATTTCTCCGACCCAGTTTTTAACAACGGCTTATTTCAGGAATGAATCGATAGGGGTGTATTCAAGGCCGAAGGCCTCGGCCACTCCCTTGAAGGTCACCTTGCCGGCAACCACGTTGACTCCCAATTTTATCTCGCCATTGTCCTGGCAGGCCTTCTTCCAGCCCTTATTGGCAAGCTGCAGGGCGTAGGGCAGGGTGGCGTTGGTCAGGGCCAGGGTCGAGGTCTTGGCGACCGCCCCCGGCATATTGGCGACACAGTAATGGACCACCCCGTCAATGATATAGGTCGGATCGGTATGGGTCGTCGCCCTGGATGTCTCGAAGCAACCGCCCTGATCGATGGCCACATCGACCAGAACCGAGCCCGGCTTCATGTCTTTCAGCATCTCCCGGGTCATGACCTTCGGGGCCTTGGCGCCGGGGATGAGGACTGCCCCGATAACCAGATCGGCGATTTTCAGGAGTTCGCGGAGTTTCGGCCGGGTGCTCATCACCGGGAAACAGTTGCACGGCATGATCTCGCTGAGATAGCGGAGCCGGTCAAGGTTGGTATCGAGCAGGTAGACCATGGCGCCGAGACCGCAGGCGATACGGGCGGCATTGATACCGACCACACCACCACCGATAACCACGACATTGCCGGGTTCAACCCCCGGCACCCCACCGAGCAGTATTCCCCGGCCACCCGTATTCATCTGCAGATATTTCGCCCCTTCCTGGGCGGCCATGCGCCCGGCGACCTCACTCATCGGGGTCAGGAGCGGCAGGCTCTTATCCTTTTTCTGGATGGTCTCGTAGGCGATATTCACTGAACCGGCGGCAATCAGGGCGCGGGTCTGCTTCTCGTCGGCCGCCAGATGCAGGTAGGTGAAGACAATCTGATCCTTTCTGATGAGGGGATATTCCTGGGGCTGTGGCTCTTTGACATGCATGACCATATCCGCCCGGCTGTAGATTTCCGCCGGGGTCGCAATCATCGTCGCCCCTGCCTCCTGGTAGGTGTTGTCGGCAAAGCCGCTGCCCAGACCGGCGTTCTTTTCCACGAGCACCTGGTGGTTGTGCTGGATCATGACCTCGACCCCGGCGGGTGTCATGGATACCCGGTTTTCGGCAACTTTAATTTCCTTGAGGATTCCAATAATCATAGCCCTGTTTCCTTTTTAAGATGAGATTTTGGAGGATGATTTTCCATCATGTCCAGCAGGGGAGGAGTGCGCGGGTCGGGACATGCTGCAAAACCAAAGTTTCACAGTATATACGGCACCTTCAGGTTATAACCCTCATAGACGACAAAACTCTCGACGGTCTGGACATCCTTGATTTTCGCGACCTGGCCGGTGATGAATTCCAGCAGGTTATAGTCCTCGCTCAGGAGGACCTGGAGGATCAGATCATACCTGCCCGTGACGATCCCCGCTGAGACCACCCCTTTCAGGTTGCTGAATTCCCTGGCCTTTTCCTGCAGATCCATGGTCTTGAGTTTGACCCCGAGATAGAGCAGGCTATGACCGCGGAGGACATCGGCCCGGACATTGCCGGATATCTCCAGGATACCGTCCTCGGTCATTTTATTGACCCTGGATCGGACCGTATTCTCGGTGATGGACAGATCCTGGGCTATGAGTTTATAAGATTTCCGGCCATCTTTGAGATGACGGATGATCTCGATATTGACTGCGTCGAGTTGCATGGATTCTGTGTTCTCTTTGTGATGGTGTCCAGGTGGTTTTTTTGATCATAGGGTCGATTGCTGAAAAAGTCAAAATAATTTATTGAAATTGAGTAAAACATAAAATTATGAAAATAAAAGAGTTGAAAAACTTATCCGTTGAGATTGTCCAAAGAGTACGGGCGACCGCAGGAAAGAGAGAGAAAATCGGTTTGGAGTTCAGCGGTGAGAGGAGTGGGCAGGGGCGATGGGGGCACGATCCATGGATCGAGGATGAAAAAGGGGACGGAGACGGGTCTATTTTGCTTATAAAACGGATGTCTCCTTTTTTTTTTATTACTCGCTAACGTTCCGGCTCACCGGACCCGCGTCGTTTGCGGGGTCCGAGTAAAGCCGGTGGTTATAATTTAATTTTTTCCTTTGTCTCTAAGTGGTTGCATATTTTTACGACTTCATCACGTATTGGAGCAAAAAAGTATTTATTGCCCATCAGTACAAGGCATTCTTCCTCAGGATCAAGCAACTTAAAAACTCTGTTAATTGGATTATCAGCTTCCAAATGACTCCCAATTTGTGAGGCGGGATAAAACATACCTGAAATCTTCTCAATTAAATACACGTCAAGTCTTTCATCAAAGTGTTCCCAAGCATTTCTTAAATCTCTGTTATAAAGAGGCGAATTGTCGTCCAGTTTAAAATGTTCTCTTAAAAACTCGCCCCTTTTTTGTTTAAGTTTTGTTATCTGTTTGTTCTTAGCTCCGAAAGGAGAAGGCCAGAAATACCTTGAAAGAGCAGCAGCATGTCCAACTGCCTCTTGGATAACGCTAACTAAGTAGTCAGGCTCTGCATGTTGTTTAAGTGCTTCTTCATAATGCCAAAATGAATCAATACATCTTTCGGCAGAATATCGAATAGAGAATTGATAAAAAATTAACGTATGTGGCTGCATACCATTTAGTTCATCAGCAACCAATTTCGCTCTTCTTTCTAATTCTTCATTATCCGGTTCAAGTAGTGACATTGTTATTTCAATATTATAACCTTCCAGCTCACAAATTCCGCGTCGTTTGCGGAGTCCTTTTGGAGACGGTGGTTAGAATGGCTGTTATCTATTTTCAGAACAAAAATTCCATGCCTTTTCTCTTGCTTCTCTTTTCAGATAATAATTTGGATGTGGCAGAAAATATATGGGCGCACCATCTAAAAGGTTTGCTTTTACCGCTTTGAAAGAATTCCCCTTACCTGTTGTAACAGTACAAAAGCTTTCTGACACATTTTTTAATAGATTTGATTGAATCAAATAATCCCTAGCTCTGCTTGAAAAACAGAATACGACAGAAGGTTCAAGAATATTGATCAATTTTATAAATATTGGAATGCATAGGCTTATATCTTTTTGTGAAATTTGATTCTCTTTTTCCGATCTAAAAAAGCAGAAATTACCATGGCTCCCTTTTTCTAAATCTATATCATGGAAATACGTGGTCACCATGTTTATTGCTCGCTTAATCGATCCTGAATAAATTTCCATAAAATGTTGCTCAAATATTTCTTTTTGATGTTGATATTCTCCACCCTCAATATAGTCTTCCCAATCATTATCAACGCCCCAGTTGAATCCCAATATCAAAGGTTGATTTTCTATCAATGCAGTCTGTATCAATTCATAGCCCCACATTCGGTTATTGTTTTTACAGAACTCATTATTAATATTATCCGATTTCAAATAGGCTTGATTAAGTTCATGAAGTAATTCTTCTAATTCTTCTTTCACAATTTCTCCTCCATAAAATCCCTTCTAACGTTTAATATGCTGCTGCGGCTTTTTTAGGGAAAAGTGAGATTACATGACTTTTCCTCCCTTGCTGTCAAAGGTTCAGCAATAACATTTTCTACTGATTTTCCCCGCCTTCTCCTTCCGAGCTTCATTTCCATGTACGAGAAATTACAAAGTATCTCTCACCGTAGATAAAATCCCTAAAATTGACAAGAGAAAACGGTTAGGAATGTACTCTGCAGCATTTTGGGGGGGGGCGCACGTTTTCCTCCACAGTTCACGGAGAGGGCAGTACCGCAACCGGGTGAGATGTAGGCTATTCCCGCATTGCTCATATCGGAAAAGAGCAGCTGGCCGGTTTTGGCCTTATCGCCCGCCTGGACCGCCAAAGTTGGTGTCATGCCGATAACATCATCCCCGAGCAGAGCGACCTGACTGACTGGGCTTCCCTCATCGACAACCTGTTCCGGTGCTCCCAAGATCGGAATGCCCAGTCCTTTTTTGATCTGAATATGTTTCATGTCAGGGGGGAATTCCTGTGAGGTTTTACGGATATCCCTGGGTAGAGCGGGCGGGGTGGCAGGTTTTTTGGCTATCTTCTTGAGAATAGGATAAAAACGTGCATATCATAGTTTTTGCATGGAATTGATGATAGTATAGACCCAATTGTTGTTCAGGGCAAATGCAATCCTGTTAAGGTAATCGCCGGCGGGGAGCAAACCCCTGCCGCATTCCTGCCGCCGGGGTGTCTTTATTTTCTTGAAAACAGAGAAGGAGAAAGGTCGTGGATGCACAATTTCCCTATGAAAAACTCGGGTTATTCTATCTTGGCCGGGAGCTCGATGTCACAACCCATACCCCTGCCCAGGCCCCGCTGCTCTTCAAAAGTAAGGATCTGACCACCCACGCCGCCATTATCGGCATGACCGGCAGCGGTAAGACCGGTCTCGGCATCGGCCTCATCGAAGAGGCGATCATCGACAATATCCCCTCGATCATCATCGATCCCAAGGGGGATATGGGCAATCTCCTCCTGGCCTTTCCCGAACTGCGGCCGGAGGATTTCCTGCCGTGGGTCGACCCATCGGACGCGGCGAGAAAGGAGATGACTGTCGAGGCCTATGCCGCAGCGACCGCCAGGGATTGGCAGGACGGCCTGCAGAGCTGGGGCCAGGACCAGGAACGGATCAAGAACCTGCTGGCCGCCACGACCATGACGATCTATACCCCCGGCAGCAGCAGCGGGGTCTCCGTCTCGGTGCTGGGCAGCTTCCAGGCCCCGCCCACGGAGGTGGCAAACGACACCGACACCTTCAACGGCCTGGTGAATTCGACCACCGTCAGCCTCCTGAGCTTGATCGGTATCGACGGCGATCCGCTGCAGAGCCGTGAACACATCCTCCTCAGCTCGATCCTCATCCATTTCTGGCGCAAGGGGGAAAGCCTAGCGCTTGAGGGCCTGATCGGCAATATCGTCAATCCGCCCTTTGATAAGGTCGGAGTCTTCCCCCTCGACACCTTCTACCCTCAAGCCCAGCGCATGACGCTGGCCATGAGCCTCAACGGTCTGCTGGCCAGTCCGACTTTTGCCGCCTGGATGCAGGGTGAGCCGCTCGATATCCAGAAGATCCTCTACACCGAGGCTGGGCGGCCGAAGACGGCGATCTTTTCCATCGCCCATCTGAGCGAGCCGGAGAGGATGTTTTTCGTCACCATGCTGCTCAACCAGATCATCGGCTGGATGCGGCGGCAGCAGGGCACCGCTTCGTTGAAGGCCCTGCTCTATATGGACGAGATCTTCGGCTATTTTCCGCCGACCGCCAATCCGCCCTCGAAAAAACCGATGCTCATGCTGCTTAAACAGGCCAGGGCCTACGGTATCGGGGTGGTGCTGTCGACCCAGAATCCGGTCGATCTCGACTACAAGGGCCTGGCCAATATCGGCACCTGGTTTGTCGGCCGGCTGCAGACCAGCCAGGATCAGGAGCGGGTCCTCGACGGCATTGTCGGGGCAAGCGACGGCAAACTCGACCGGCAGAAGGTCAAGGGGCTGCTCTCGGATATGAAAGGCAGGCAATTCCTCCTGACCTCGGCCCATCTCGATGCCCCGCTGCTCTTTGAATCGCGCTGGGTGCTGTGCTATCTGAAAGGTCCTCTGTCCACCAGCGATATCAAAAAGCTGATGCAAGGCCGGACGAACACCAGAGGGACTCTCGAAACAGCGCCCCCGACCACGGCGGCGGCGCCGGCCGGCGCCGGCAGTGCAACCGCAGCATCTGCCCACTCGTCTGAGCTGTCCGACCATGCGCCGCTGCTCTCCCAAAGCATCGAGCAGCTCTACTTTCTCCACAATACAACGGCGGAGAGACTGGTCTTCGAGCCGTGGCTGGCGGCGACGGCCTCGGTCCGTTTCGCCAACAGCACGAGAAATATCGATATTGTCCGTGAGTCAACCGTCCATATCTATCTTGATGAGGCCTTTGCCCGAGCGGATTGGGCGGCGGCCGAGGAGTGTCCCTGGCCGCTCAGCCAGTGCACCGCGCAACCGCCGTCCAACAGCTCTTTCTACGCCCTGCCCTCGTCCGTGGCCCAGCTCAAGGATTTCAGGGAGCTGACCAAGTCGTTTACCGATCATCTCTATCAGAACCAGAAGTTGGAGCTGTTCAGGGTCGCGGCCCTCAAGCTGGAATCGCAGCCGGGTGAGAGTCTCGGTGATTTCAAGGTCCGCCTCGCCGATGTCCTGCGGGGACGCAAGGATATCGAGGTCGAGAAGTTGCGTCAGACCTCCGGCGTCAGGCAGAAACGGCTTGAGGACCAGATAGGGGCGGCCATGGACAGGGTTGCAAAGGAAAAGGTCGATGTGGCCTCGAAGACCACCGATACGGTTATTTCCTTTGGTGCGGCGGTTATCGGGGCATTTTTGGGTAGAAAGGCCTTTTCCGCCTCAACGGTCACCAGGGCCGCGACCGGCATGCGCAGCGCCGGCCGGGTGGTCAAGGAGAAGGGCGATGTGCAACGGGCCGAGATCGAGGTTCAGGAATTGCAGCAGGGGTTGAACAACCTGGCGGCGGAGATCGAGCAAAAGGTTGTGGCCCTGGCCGATTCCTTCACCCCGGAAAGCTTTGCGATTGAGATCTTTTCAGTCAAACCGCGGCGCAGCGACGTCTTCAACGTCCGCCTGGCGCTGCTCTGGGAAATGCTGCCGGAGAGGAATACGCCGGCAGCTTCATAAGCATTCAACACACTACAAGGAGAAATCTATGTCGGAAAAAAGCAAACCATCGTTTTATAAGAAAGTCGCCAAGCAGTTTCCTGAGGTTATCAGTGCCGTTGAGAACCTTGGCACAACCCTGCGTACGGCCGGACCCCTCGATGAGAAGACTTCTCATCTGATCCAGCTGGCGGCTGCGGCAGCCGGGCAGTCGGAAGGAGCGGTCTGCTCGCATACCCGCAGGGCCTTGCAGGCGGGTGCCAGTCCCGAAGAAATATCCCACACCCTGCTGCTCCTGGTCTCAACGATAGGCTTCCCGCAGACCATGGCCGCCATGTCCTGGGCCAAGGACGTTCTCGAGAAGAAACCGAAAACCAAATAACCGGGGCTTACCAGCCACCGCCGCCGCCCGAGCTCCCGCCGCCGCCTCCGCTACCGCCTGAGGAGGAGCTGGAGCCGGCGGCCATCGCCCCGGCCGCGGCCATCCAGGCCCCGCTCGCCCCGCCTCCACCGAACCGACCGCCGCCGCCGGAAAAGCCCGTTATTCCTGTACCGGCCGAATCTCCCGTGCCGCTGATTCCGGCCGATCTGCCGTATTGGCTGAACCAGCGGTCCATCTGAGCACCGAGGCCGAAGGCCATCAGGTACGGAAACCAGCAATCGTCGAGATCAGGCTGCGGTTTCTGCAGCTCATTCCTGAAATACTTCCTTGCGGCAGTAAGCCTTTGGCAGAGCAGGACTCCCTCCGGGGTGTCACGGGTCTTGGCCAGGTTGAAAATATTGTAGAGAGCAGCAGCTGCGAAGAAGAAAAATCCGGTCGTCATAAGTGTACTGACGGACTGATCGACCAGCAGGTAAAAACCGATGCAGATCATCACCGGGGGTAGGAAAAGGCGCAGGAGGTTCAGGGTCCGTGCAGAGGAAGAGTTCCTGAGCATGAGAGCGAAGATGGCCCCGAGTGGCCAGAGAACAACCAGGAATACCAAGCCGATAATCTCCACTGAGATCTCGTATTGATGGAGAAAGGCATTGGCCAGCAGGATGAAGAAGCCGATGGCGGCGAGAAGGGCAGTCGGCGCCCAGAAGAGGCTGAGAGGATTCTTCTTGTCGCGGGTGAGTTGGACAACCTGTTTATCGAGCGGTTCCGCCAGTTCCGCTGCCGGGTTGAAGAATTTTGCCTTGCCCCGGTAGTATTTCCTGATGGTTTTGCTGTCCGTGCTGTCGCCGGCGATAAAGAGACCGTCGATCAGCCGGCGTTCATAGCCGGTAAAGGATGCGCGCGGCACGTTCAAGGTCATATGGAGCACCGCCAGGTGCGCTATCCTGATCTTGAAAAAAGGGAGGATGACTTCCTGCACCTGGCTGGTGATCCGTCCTTCCTGCACCAGTCGGGCGATAACGGCGGCGACCTCATACTGACTGGTCCGTTTGTCCCAGGTCGCGCCGATGACCTCGGGCGGCAGATGGAAGACATTCTCTTTGAGCCAGTCCCGTGAGATTGTCGAGAGAGGTGGCAGCGGTCGGAACCGGCCTGAGCTCTGCTCATGCTTGAGAAATCTTGCGGCCAGAGCGAAAAGACCGAGCCAGATAAGGCCGGTCAGGACAAGGCGCAGCCAGGAAGGGGCGGGGGGAGGCTCTGCCTCGTAAGGTGACAGGGCGGGCTCCGCACCCGATTCTGTTGTCTCCTCCGGAACACCGGGACCGTGCTCCAGCCTGAGGGTCAAAACAAGCCCCTGGCCGACGGCAAGATCGGTTGTCTCACGGCGCACCGGTGAGGCCTCGGGACTTTGCCAGACGGGGTCGAGTTCGAGATTGAGGTGAACGTGTTTGATAATGCCGGCGCGGTCAGGAAAGGCGAAGTCATGGTCGAGCAGATACGAATCACCATCTTTTCTGATAATGCCGGAAAGGCTGTATTCCAGGATGTAGGTGATTGCCGTATTCTGAAACGGCGGATCGGCAGGCAGCCGGCTGCGCCAGAGCAGGGTGTTTTTCCCCTGCCAGCCGTAATTGTCGACCAGAGACAAGGGGCCTTCCGCCAGATTCCGGTAGCCGCCGATAGCAGAATCGAGCCGCTGCAGCCGTTCGAAATGGAAGGTTTGACCCGCTCGCACGGAAAAGCGCCGTTCTCCGCCGTTCCAGTCGCCATCGAAGACCATGGTCTGACTCTCCCTGATATGCAGCTGCCCATCCTGGTCGAGGCGGGCCTGTACGGTGAGGTCCTGCCAGTAGAGGCTGCGGGCGGCGGCATCGGTCGAGTCAAGATGGAGAAGAAGGATCAGGCAGGTCAGTACGGACAGAATTTTCGGCAACATCGGACCTCTCTGGATCTGTTTGTTCATCAATTGGCAAAAACGAACCTCAACGCTGGGTCAGCGGATGATCAGGTTGTGCAGTTCGTTGTGGTCGGTGGGGTTGATCGGAAAATGTTCACAGAGGATATCGCCGACCCGGCCGATGGCCTCGCAGATGGCGGCACACTGGCGCTTTTCGCGGATGCCGCGGGTAATATGGCTGACGAGTTCCTGCCATTCTTCCTGTCTGATCCTGCTGTTGATGCCGCTGTCGGCAAGAATCCATACCCGGCGTTCGAGCACGGAAATGAAGATGAGGATGCCGTTTTCTTCTTTGGTCTTATACAGCTTCTCGCTGAAAAAGGCGGTCACCGCTGCCTCCCGTACCTCTTCGTCAACCTGGTTTTTGCTTAAAAAGAGCCGTTTACAGGTGTTTGACCGTTTGACCAGGGCATGGACCGGCAGGGTGAGAAGGCAGAAGAGGGCCAGAAAGATCCACATATCCTGATGCCCGAGCCAGAGCGGGGCGGCGATGTACGGGGTGAGGAGCAGAGAGAGCGGCAGGGCGATAACAGCCGCACCGACGACCGGGGCCAATGGGTACTCATGGCTCTCGGAGACAACCATCGGCACGATCTCGCCCGAGGTCCGGCCTTCTGCCAGTCGTGTCGCTTCGCTGATCTGCTGCCGTTCTCCTTCTGTCAGAAACTGTTGCGCCAATGTCTGCATCTCACCATCCTCCCGAGGCGCCGCCGCCACCGAATCCACCACCACCACCGCTGAAGCCGCCACTGAAACCACCTGACGAACCGCCAAAACCACTGCCGCTGCCGAGCCAGGGACCGCCTGGTCTGCCGGTGCCGGCGGCGCCTGCGATGGCTGCAAGCACAAGTCCTGCGACAAAACCGATGGGGATCAGGGCGAGAATGATCAGCCACTGGAGCCCCATGGCGAAAAAACCGAATAAAGGCGCGGCAATGCCGCCTATGGTTGCCGTCAGCCACTTGTGTCTGCCAAAGATCCTGCCGATGAAAAACAGTCCGATCAGAAGTGGCACGATCAGACCGCCGGGATCGGCTTTCGATTTGCTCTGGGAGGCTTGGGCCTGCTCGGCGGTGAATTCACCCTTGACCGCCGCCATCATCGCCGCCGTACCGTTCACTACCCCTTGGTCAAAATTGCCGTTGCGAAACTGCGGTGTGATGACATCCCGGATGATGCGCCCCGCCACCAGATCGGTGAGGGTGCCTTCAAGGCCGTAGCCGATCTCGATCCGCATCTTCCGCTCATCCTTGGCGATGACCAGCAGTGCCCCGTTGTCTTTGCCTTTCTGCCCTATCTGCCATTTTTCGGCCACCTTGAGTGAAAATCTTTCCAGGCTGTCGCCTTCAAGGGAGGTGATGGCAAGGACAACAATCTGGGTGGACTGCTCCTTTTCGAAAAGATTGAGGGAGTTCTCGAGCTGCTCGACCGTGGCCGGTGCGAGTATTGCCGCATAGTCATTGACCCGGCCCGTGAGTTGGGGGACATCAAGGGCCATGAGTGAGGTGGCTGGCAACAGCAGGATGCAGGTCACCGCCAGCAGTTGCCGGCAGGTTGACAGAAAACGGGTCAGGGTCGTCATGTCTTCGGGTGAAAGAGGTTAGAATTTGACCTTCGGCACAGCCTTTGCCGTTTCATCCGCCTTGAAATACTCTTTTCTCTCTAAATGCAGCAGGATCTTGTTGGTCAGACTCTCGGGGAATTTGCGGATAGCGGCGTTGAAGACTTCAACCGTTTCGTTATAGCGCTGCCGGGCCACATTGATCCGGTTTTCGGTGCCTTCGAGCTGAGTCTGCAGGTCAAGAAAATTCTGGTTGGCCTTCAGGTCGGGGTACTGCTCGACGACCACCATGAGCCGCGACAGGGCTGAGGTCAGTCCGCCCTGGGCCGCCTGAAACTGCTGCATGGCGGCAGGATCGCTGAGGGCAGCCGGTGTGAGTTGCACGGAAGAGGCCTTCGATCGTGCCTCGATGACCGCTTCGAGGGTCTCCTTTTCGTGCTTGGCATATCCCTTAACCACCTCGACCAGATTGGGGATCAGGTCGCCGCGCCGCTGCAAGGTTGATTCGATATCGGACCAGGCCTTGAAGACCGCCTCTTCTTTCATCTGCAGGGAGTTATAGCCGCAGCCGCTGACGAGAAACAGAGTAATGATGCATGTGCTGAAAAAGTGCAAACGTTTCATGAAACCTCCTGAAATAGAATGAACGGGGAGCAGGTTGCGGGACCCGGAGCCGCCGTCGTTGCCGGGTGAGCGTCTGCTACTAAGCATATAGCTTCCTCTCGTATATGTCCATATACTTCCAGCAAAAAATATCGAACCACCTCTTTGGCTGAATATGCTGTTGCCGGTGTGATCGTTGATGTTTACAGAATTTGTGAAACGCTCTGAACCGGGTGGCGATCCGTAGCCTGAAGGAATAGCTCTCCCTTCATTTTGCCGGGAGAGGGTACTCATCTGCCGTGTCTCAAAGGGGTCAGTACCTGTTGAATCGACACATTTTCTCGGCGCTCTTGCGGATTTTTGCCCGGAGGGGGTCTTCATCTGCCGCATATCCGAGGGTGATGACCAGGCCTATCCTGATCTTCTCTGGAATGTGCAGGATCTTTTGTATGGTGATTTCGTCAAACCAGCCGAGCATGCAGGTCCCGAGGCCAAGGTCAGCCGCCTGCAGACAGAAATGTTCGGCGGCTATGCCGATGTCGATAAGTGAAAACTCTCGATTTTTCAACTTGGCGCCTATTTGTGTGACCATCTTTGGCCGCTCAATGGTCAGCACGGCCAGGACCGGGGCCTGCGGAGCAAATTTATTAAACGAGATAAGTTTGCTGAAGGTTGCGCCGGCTACTTGCGCTTTTATATCGGGATCCGTAACGAGTATCAGCCGCCAGGGTTGTGAATTGCTGGCAGATGGCGCCAGGCGCACCGCCTCGATCAATTTCGCAAGTTTTTCATCTTCGACAGGTTTGTTCTGATAGGCCCTGACGCTCTGTCTGATTTTTATCAGTTCTGAAAAGTGCATGGAAGAATGGCAAACCGGGAAGATTGATTTTTTGGAGAAGCTCCATTTCATTACAACTGATAGATTGGTGGCGTGTTTTCAGAATACTATAGGACCATTGGCTGACTGTTCAAGAACTGATTTTTGCGTTCATTCGTTATCGTGTAAATTCCTTGTGAAATCTGGAGAGCGACAAAAGGAGGCTTGCCAATGTCCGTGATGCAGCAAGGCAAGGAAATGGTGGAGGAAATGACATTTCAATCAAAGGTGAAACTCTTGTGTCAAAAAATGAAGTTTTGCCGCTGATGTCTAAAAATGTCTGTAAGTATGCCGAAATCTTTGCTGTGATTATAGTCTCAGTGTATTCCGGAAGAACGGAGGACTGGAGCAAAAGGTGCATGCACAAATGGAGAGACCCAAAGAAACTATGAAGCTGATAAAGTGGAGAATCCGAAGCCTTGAGGGAATGGCAGACAGCGGCTGGCTGACGATGGGGCCGGGCGCAACGCTGCTCTATGAGCGTTCGGCAAGCGGCGCAAGTGTCGCACTGCGGGCCCTGCAACATATCAGTCCCCCCTGTGATTCACTCGTGCTACAAGGGTTTTGCGGCTCTCTCAAGGATATCCGGCAGAGAGGCTATTACAGAAAAATTCTCCCTGGAAAAAGGACTGCAGCCCTTGCTGTATTTGCGGCAGACGTGGACCTTATTCAGGACCTGGCTGTTATTGATTCTGATCTGTTTGAGACAGACAGGATCGAGGTGGGACGCAGGTTGGATTATAGCAGATGGCTCAATTTTGTTGAAATAGCCTCGTCGACTCGATGGAGTCAAATCGCGGAACCAATGATGGAATTGCGGCATGTCCTGGCTGAAAAACATCCACCGCCGGCCTTGAATCTTGAGAGTTCACTTCTTGAGGACCTGAGGGCTACTGACCGGATAAGAGGAGATATTGCCAATACTTTGGAACAGTGGCTGGCTCAGGTGGAGGAGTTGGTGGCTGGCGAGCAGGTCTCCAGGATTGCTTTTTGCCGTCAGGCGGTGGAGCGGGGTGAGCGGTTTGCCGGGGCGAAACGGCTGGTGGAGGGCAGGCTGCCCCGCTTTGTCTATCTGCGGCCCGGCGATACATGCCAATCTTTCTATGATATTGACGATCTCGAACATCCCGGCACCGGTGGAAGAGGAGATGAGTCCATTTCCCATTTGCTGGCAGGTCTCTGGCAAAAAACGGCCTTTGCCGGCGCAACTGCCAAGCGCCAGCAACTACTGCAACACGATCTCGCTGAAACTGTGGCGAGACTGAACCTGTTTGTAGGCGATATCGGTATCATGCCGCCTCGATTCCTTGTAACAGATATGTCTATCAGGATCGAATACCCAGAGCTATCCCCCGATTCCGCAGTCGGCAGGTTGGCGCCTATTGCCACAGTCCTTGTGCTCTGTCAGGCGCTCTATGGTCGGTTACCGATTCTCCTTCTTGACGAGTTTGAAAAAGATCTCAGCCAGTTAGGACTGGACAATTTGGTCAAAGGCATTCAGAAAATCGGCAACACATGTCAACTTGTTTATGCCTCTTCAAGTGCATATGTCGCAGCCTGGAGTGGCTGGTCGGGCGTGTTGCGTCTCGCACATGAAGAAATTCCCACTTTTTGAAAACATTTTCTCTTGAAGAGAGTGATTTCTCTTGCATGTGTTGCGACGGGGATTTCAACTTCTGGAGCCAGGTTGGAGGCCGGTATGTTTTCGCTGTGCCGTCCTCGATTGGCAGGCCGAAAAAACAGTATCGGTAATTTGTAAAGAATATCAGATAAATAATCTCATGCCAGGAGTCGTACGGGAATGGACATTTTGCTGGTAAAATGCTAAATACGCGTGAGGGGAAGCCGTATTCCCCGATCAAGAGAATATTGTTCCCGAATTGCACTACTACTGCCGAGAGAAAATATGGAAAGACTACTGGTGATTATTGTCGCGGCTGCCATCGGAATGAGTTTTTATTACTGGTTTGCCTGGATGATCAAGAAGGAATCTATGCGGGAGTATGTGCTGTCTCATCTCTGGCTGCTGCATCCCAATGCCATCTGCTATTGGCGGACTGCAATGGCGTTAGTGGGGTATTGCCTCTATTTTTTTTCTGCCTATCAAGGAATAGCGATAATAATTTTCACGTTTGCCGCGATACTCGATGGTGTGGACGGCATCGTTGCGCGTAAATGTAATCTTGTGTCGGAGTGGGGTAAATCGCTTGACCCGATGTGTGATAAGCTGACCTATCTGCCTCCTTTGATCAGCTTTGCCTATGCGGGGATCATGTCGACAAAGTTGGTCTGGATTCTGGTGGCGGTTGAACTGTTCGGACAATTTTTTGCCAGAAAAATTCTCTCGTACCTTGATTTTTCAGTGGCAGCCAACAACTTTGGCAAAATCAAAGCCATTATCTGTTTCGCACTCGTCATCTATTGCGCATTGCTGGATAAGAACCCTGGCTTTGTCAATATGGGAGATGAAGTTCTGGCGGCCAGCATTATCCTCTCATCGGCATCCGTCATCTTTAAGTTCATTCCCAACTGGTTATATGCCGACATTCTTTCCACACTGAATTTCTGTTGCGGTATTGCCAGCCTCATCCTGACCTATAACCGGCATTTTGCCTGGGCTATTCTCGCCATAATAGTGGGGCAGTTGTTTGACTTATTTGATGGCAGGATGGCGGTAAAACATGGCGGAACAAAATACGGCCCCTATTTGGACGACATAGCCGATTTTGTCAGCTTTGGACTTTCTCCCGCCTATATCATAGCGAATAAAGGTGGAGAATATGCCTGGCTCTTTGGCTTTTTTTTCTTTGCCGGCGTCGCCTATCGGCTCATCCGCTTTGTTGTTGTCGATAAAAAGAGAACCGATCTGCCGGAGGGGATCTTCAATGGTCTTCCCAGCCCTGCCGGGGCCTTAATCGTTCTTGGCGCCTCGCTCGTCCTTCCTCCGATTATGCTGTGGGCCGTCGCAGCCCTTTCTGTGGGACTCATGGTCAGCCATCTCCGCTTTGCCCATTTTGGCCGGGTGATATTGAAGCAGCTGCCAAAGCCGCTATTTATTCTGGCGAGTGCGGCGATAATCATCACTATTGCCTTTATTCTCAAGACCAAAAATGTCCATATGTTTGGCTTCCTTATTATCTGTTCGGTTGTTATGTATATGATTGTGGGAAGAAAAATGGTCCCTGGCAAATCTGATTTGCCGGCAGGCCCGGCGGCGCGATAAACATTGGCAGCCGACGGGTATCCGCTACGGTTCACAAGGGAAAGCGGGAAACTCCGTTGTCCAGCAGCATCTCTTCCAGTTTTTCATAACTCTGGGCGCCTACCAGTCTGCTCTTACCCATGATAAAGGTCGGGACGGCCGTAATGCCCTTGAGACGTGAGAGGTTCCAGTCACGGTCGACTGCCTGACTGAAGGACCGTGCTGTCAGAACTGCCAGGGCCTCCTGTTCGTCAAGACCTGCTGATCCGGCTATCTCGAGAAGCACCGGGATCCTGGCCAGATTGGCGCCATCTGCAAAATAACGGCTGAATGCCAGTCGATGAAAGATCTCTCCTTTTCCCCGAGATGCGGCCCAGAAGGCCAGTTCCTGGGCAAGTCTGCTGTTGCAGGTCTGGTGTCTGTCGCCAAAGGGCAGGTTCAGGGCTGCAGCCGTTTCCTTGAGATGGCTGATCATCTGGCTGATGGTCTCAGGTTTGGCTGAGAAGAGCTTGTCGAGGGAGATTCCTTCTTCGGGTATCTCGGGGTGCAGCGGAAACGCCCGCCAGGTGATCTGGACGGCGAAGTTTTTCTGGAGTTGTTCAATACGCCCGGTAATGAAATAGCACCAGGGTCAGATATAGTCGGAGAATATCTCAAGTTCCTTGTTTTCCGGCATCGGCTGCTCCTTGACTGAGGGTGGGGGGATTATCCTAAAGGCCCCAGGCAAAGGCCGCCATCGACAGGATGCTGAAATTGATGTTCCGGTAGATCCTGGCGCCCTTGATTGCCTGAGCGGCCACGATTGGGGCGAAAATTGGCAGAAAGTGGTCTTCAGTGGGATGGTTGCGCCGTGCCTCCGGGGCTCTGCCTCGATAATCAAGGAGTTCTTCGACGGCTCCGGCCTCTATGGTTGTCGCCAGCCAGTCGTCAAATCCTCTCGCGTAGGGCACCGGCGGGGCATCGATTGCATACCGCCCGAATTCACTCAGGTTGTGGGTGGCGCCGCCGCTACCGATGATAAGAACACCTTCCTGGCGCAGGGGGCTGAGGGCCTGACCGATCCGGTAGTGGTGCCGTGTGTCGCGGCCGGTCTGCACTGAGAGCTGAATGACAGGAATATCGGCTTCCGGAAACATCAGGTTGAGGGGGACCCAGGTTCCATGGTCGAGTCCGCGCTGAGCTGAGACCGTGCAGTCAATGCCCGTATCCCCGAGAAGCTTTCCGACGGTTCCGGCAAGCGCAGGTTCTCCCGGACAGGGATAGCGCATTTCGTAGAGTTCGGCCTGAAATCCGGAGAAATCGTGGATTGTCTGCGGCAGATCGGGACCGGTGGTCGCCGGTATTTTGTGTCTCAGTGAGCAGAAACACAGAGGATGGCTTCCTGGCCGCGACAGGGAGCGTCCCAGTTCCTGAAAAAAGCGGTAATCGCTGTTTTGATGGAGTATGAGATCAGGTGCGCCGTGTGAGACAAAGAGGGTGGGCAGGGTCATGGCGGTACGTTCTTCTGGCCGTTCCCTCCCTCAGGGCCTTTGCGGCAGGGAACGGCAGGGGGGATAGGTGAAGAGGGGCGGGTCAGACCTCCACGTAGCCTTTACCCTTACAGGTCGGGCAATCCTGGTCCGGGGTGCACTGGCTGTCATCCAAGGAATCTTGGCTGTCATTACCTCGCCATTCCGAACTCACTTCGCAGACACCATCAATGATCTTTTTTCCCTGGCAGGTAGGGCAGGGCCGGCTGGTCTTTTCTGACATGGATATCTCCTTTTGTTAAACATAGAAATGTCGGGGGACTGAGGTACCCCGGCCTGAAAGGCCTACTATTCGAAGTCGTCGAGAGCAATATAGTCTTTGAGCTTTTCAAGCAGTGAATCGGGCAGCGGCTTGCAGTACATGAAGGCCGCGGCCTCCTCGCCGGTGATCTTCTCTTTGACGGCAAGCGGAAGGGAGCGCAGAACGGCGACCCGCTCCGGGTCAGGTTTTTCTTTGTGATTTTCGGTGGGAATCATGACAATCTCCTAACATGTGCTTATGGCTCGATGTCATGGGGATACTTCCGGCATCGATATTATTTATACTAGACGGCGTACTTGCATCCCGATACCTTTACTGGTTGTTCCTGCTGAGGCCGATGTCAATGGCCTCCATGTCCTTTTCTTCCCGAAACCTGGCGCGCATGGGGCGTTATCGCCAGTAATACAGGGCCGAATTGCCGAGTTCCTGTTCGATCTCAAGCAGCCGGTTGTATTTGGCGATGCGTTCGCTTCGGCTGGCCGAACCTGTCTTGAGCTGGCCGCCATCCATGGCCACGGCGAAATCGGCGAGGAAGGTATCCTCGGTCTCGCCGGAGCGGTGTGAGATGAAATAGCGCCAACCGGCATCGCGGCACATCCGCACTGCATCGATGCTCTCGGTGACGGTGCCGATCTGGTTCAGCTTGATGAGCACGGAGTTGGCGGTTTTCTCCTTGATGCCACGTTCAATATAGCGGGTGTTGGTGACGAAGATGTCATCTCCGACGACATCAATGCGGCCTCCCAGTTTTTCGGTGAAAAGCCTGAAGCCATCCCAGTCATTTTCGGCCAGAGGATCTTCCCAGGTGACGATCGGGTATTTCCGTACCCATTCTTCGCAGAGGGCGATGAGATCAGCGGATTTCATGGGGCCTGAACCTGAGCGTTTCATGTCATAACTGCTGGTGAGGTCGGTTGAAAATGAACTGGCGGCGCTGTCGAGCGAGATGGCGATATCAATACCCGGTCGATAGCCGGCCTGCTCGATAGCCTGGATGATGGTCTCAATGGCATCTTCATTGCTTTTCAGGTTGGGGGCAAAACCACCTTCGTCACCGACCCCTGTTGATAGTCCTCGTGCTTTAAGGATTTTTTTCAGGGTGTGGAAGGTCTCAGCCACAAAGCGTAATCCTTCGGTAAAGGTGGGGGCGCCGAGGGGGACTGCCATGAATTCCTGGATATCAACGCTGTTGTCGGCGTGTGCTCCACCGTTGATGATATTCATGGCCGGCACCGGGATGCGGCGGGCGGCGGTTCCCCCGAGATAGCGGTAGAGGGGGACGTGCAGGGAGGCGGCGGCGGCCCTGGCCACGGCCATGGAGACGCCGAGGATGGCGTTGGCGCCGAGGGTGGATTTATTGGCGGTGCCGTCGAGATCGATCATGAATCGGTCGATGGCGACTTGATCGGTGGCGGACATACCGAGCAAATGCGGGCCAATTATGTCGTTGACATTGGCTACCGCCTTGAGCACCCCTTTGCCGAGATACCGGCTGCTGTCACCGTCGCGCAGTTCGATGGCCTCGTTTTCCCCTGTGCTGGCACCGGAGGGGACAGAGGCCGAAGAGGTCGATCCGTCGCTCAGTTCCACAAAGACGCGCACTGTGGGGTTTCCTCGGGAATCGAGTATTTCCATCGCTCGAACTGCTGTGATCTTGCCGGTCATGACCTGTCCCTCCCTATCGATACGGAATTTGAAGGTTCTCTACGTAAGTGGCTGTAAAGAACCTGACGAATCAGCTTGCCAATACAATATACATCCAGGACACCAGGTCAAGCCTCAAAAAGGGGGACACTCCCCATATTTATTTGTAAATAAATATGGGGAGTGTCCCCCCTTTTAGCTTGTAATTCTTGACAGATGCAGAGAGATGCAGGTATTGTTTTTCCCTGAAAAAGGATGTCTTGTTGTTCATGGCAATTAAAACACAAGGGAGGCTGGGTTGGGTTCATGAAGATACTTGTTGGTTATCGGGGAAATAACGTCGGACAGGATTTATTGAAACAGGCAGTTAAACAGGCGAAGGCCTTCAACGGTGAGGTTCACGTTGTCACCTCCATGATTGGGGGAGAAAAGACGGAAAAGGAGAAAATCGAGGGGGCTGAAGAAAACCTTGAAAATGCAAAACAGTTTCTTGATGCGCAGGGCGTCAAGAATGAAATCCATCTCCTTGTCAGAGGACGCAGTCCTGGTGAGGATATTGTCCTGTTTGCCAAGGAAAATGACATTGATGAGATCATCATCGCCGTCAAAAGCCGCTCAAAGGTCGGAAAACTGCTCTTTAGCTCGACCGCCCAGTATGTCATCCTGAAAGCCGATTGCCCGGTTATCTCGATCAGGTAAAATCAGCATCGTTTCGTGGCGGGGGCACGAGGATCTATACGCCAATACCCAGAATGTTGCGATAGTGGCTGAGTACATCGTCAACCTCTTGGCCGATGGTCTCGGCATCCCATCCTCGCTCGTCGGCCATGATCCCGGCTATCTCCTGCAGCTCCTGGCGTGTGGGGCAGCCAGTAGTGCCGCAGTCGGTCCGGCGCAGCACGACATCGGCCAGCTTCATGGCCATTTCCTCGCGCACAATATGGATGACCTCGGCCCTGAGCAGAGGGGGCGTGACCCGCAGATAGCCCGTCGCCGTCTCATCCTCCGCCATGATCCTGAAGATCTCGATGCAGTCGGGACCATAGACCTGTACGATATACGGGAAGCGCTGGCCATAGGTGTCGATCAGGCCCTGCTCGGCAAAAGAGTGGGGGTGGCAGACTGCCGGGCAGTAGCTGCCGGTAGTCTTTTCTCTTGAGATGATGTTCTTGGCGACCAGCAGTTGTTCAACTTCACGGGCGATGGCCGGGGCAGTGGTGTATTTGACGCCCTCGATGGTCATAAGACCCCGCACTCCGTCCTGCCGTTCATGATCGATGACCTGTGAATATTTGACCACCTGGGGTGCAGTCTTGCTGCGCTCCTGGGTCTGTGGCCGGTGCGCCGGCACCAGACCGGAGTGGCAGAAGATGACATCCTTCCGCGTGAGTCCCGCCGGCGGATAGATAGCATTCACCTCTCTCAGGAGTTCGTCGATATCATCGCCCGTAACCGTCCGGTCCGCGTCCTGGTTGGCCGTGTATTTGTAGGTAGTGCCGATGATGGTCTTGTCCTGCCAGGGGGCGAAAAAGAACAGTCGCTTGCTGCGTTTGAGGGCCGCGTCCTGGTCGACATAATCGCTGGTGCCGGCAAGACCCACCCCGTAGCCGGGAAAGAGGGCCTTGTCGACCACGATATTGACGGCCTTGGCCAGATCTTCGGTGGTCGGAAACTGCAGGGATTTCCTCTGGATTTCTTCCAGCCACGGCCCGGCTGCGTTGATGACGAGAGGCGATTGAACAACAAAGGTCTCGCCGGTCAGTTGATCGGTGACCTGTACTCCTTTGACCTGCCTGTCCGTGATGACGATCTTGTCCGCCTGCAGATAGTTGGCGCAGGCGGCATTGTGGCGCATGGCCTCTTTGGTGAAGGTGAGGATCATGCGTTCGGTATTGATGATCAGGTCATCGTACCAGAGGGCGGCCCCGGTCAGTCCCTCGGGCTTGATACCCGGCCCGATATTGAGACACTCCTGGCGGGAAAGGATCCTGCCGCGGCCAACCCGATTTTCGGCAGGGGCGCCCTGATTCCGGTCACAGCTGATAATGTCGAAGAGCGCCAGGGCTATCGCCATCACCGGTTTGCCCTCGATGCCAAGACCATAAGTCGGCATGATGCAGGGCATCGGCCGGATGAGGTGCGGGGCCATCTGCATGAAATATTTCCGGGAGCGGATGGACTCCCTGATGCGCTTGAGGTTGAGATGCTGCAGATAGCGCAGGCCGCCGTGCAGGATTTTCAGGCTATTGGCCGAAGTGCCGCTGCCGAAATCAGCTTTTTCGATGAGGGCGACCCGCAGGCCGCTGGCCGCGAGTTGATGGAAAATGGTAGCACCGTGGATGCCCCCGCCTATGACGACGGCATCGAAAGGATAATTCTTAAGCAGAGAAATGTCTCTTTTCATAATCGGGTAACTGGTGAATATGGTAATGGATCAGCTGATCCGGAGGGTAAGTTGATCTTTGCAGAAATGCCAGGGTTGTTCGAGTTTACCGAACTCAGCCGGCGAAGAATGCATATTTGTCAGGGCGGCCCTGACAGATTTCCCGGGTTGTTGCATATCGATTTGGCAGGTCAGGAGATTACCGTAACTGCCTGCGCCTCGCCTTCTGTGACTGCAGTGCAGCGGGTCGGAACCGCGCAGGATCGGAATTCCTGCCTTCTTTGCCTGACGAAACTGCGGAATGGACTTCCAGAATGAGGGGCGGCCGCCGTTATCTCCGAGAAAAACCGGCAGCTTGGTGTTCTTGTCGAGAAAATTGCTGACGATCCTTCCTCTTGTGCCGAGCCATTTACCGACCCCCCAGGGGAGCACGGCCAAACCGCCTAGTCGGACGATCTCTGTGACAGTCTCAGCCAGGCTCAGGCCGTCGGGGACTTCCGGAAGCACCAGAAGCGCGAGGACCTCGAGGTTCTCGCGTGTGACGATCTGCTGCCCGGAAGTGAGAAAAAGCGTATCACCTCCACTATGTGTCGCCCGCAGAGAGATCGCTTCTTCAGTGCCGGTCAGTGTCCAGGTGCCTTTGCCTGCCGCTGTGCTCTGCTTGATCTCGTGCCGTAGGCTGGCAAAGGTTGGGCGGGTCCGTGGCTCCGTGAGAACAAGCATACCAAGGAAAGGCCTGTCCGCCATCTGTTGTCCGATGGCCTTCCTGAACTCCCGCACGGTCGAGTCCAGAAGCCCAGGCAGATTCGATATATCGTGCAGATGGATATGACTGTCAAGGGCGAGGAGATGGCTGCCGGAGGTCGGTGATCGGGGCATGACGGGTTCTGTCCGGTTATGAAAGATGGGCCTTTTCCCCGGGTTCGTGTTGCCCGTTTGGGGCATCATTTGAGGGCAGGGACAGTCGCGTGCGGTCCTGAGGGTTTGGCTCCAGGCTTTGCCGCAGTGAAATATCGTGTATGGCTGGATAAGAAGATCTCTCCGGCTCATTTTCTTAGCCAATACAACCGCTACTGTCAAGCCTTTTCCTGGTCTGGTACGGGAGGGACGGCCTTGCGGGTAGACGGGTGAAGATGGCCAGGGTGAAGAGGTGGCAGCAGATACGGACCTGAGCCATACTGCGGTGGCTCAGGTGATAAGTCGGCTGGAAAAAAAGGGCTGCTGGAACGCGAAGGGCATTGTCGCAGGTCCCTCCGGTTGATCCCTGGCCACGGCATGAAAAAACAGGCAGGGCGTGACCGGAAACTGCCGGTTTCGTCATTTTGCGGCCCTGCTCAAGGTTCAACTTCTGCCAGCCGCTGCCTGGTCGCCGCTTCCCAGCCGATGATTGCCTTCTTTCTGGCCGATCCCCAGCGATATTGCTGGATCCTGCCGGTCCCGAGGATGACCCGGTGGCAGGGGATGAGATAGGCCAGCGCGTTGGCGGCGACTGCACTTGCCACAGCCCTGAAGGCCTGGGGGCGGTCCAAAGTTGTGGCCAGATACTGATACGAAACGAGATGACCTGCCGGGATGGCCAGGAGGGCCTTCCAGACATTGATTTGAAAGTTTGTGCCCTTCAGGAGCAGATGAAAGGGACGTGTGCCACCGGTGGATGCTGAGTTGAAGATCTGCTCGACCACCGGGCCCGTGCACCTGTGCTGTTCTCTGAAACGGGCGTGGGGCCAGGCCTTGGAAAGGTGCTGCAGGGCGAGGACCTGCGCGCCATCCGTGTCATCCAGAAAGGCCAGATGACAGATACCCCGCTCGGTGAGGGCCAGGAGGCAGGGGCCGAAGGGCGAGGGATGGAATCCGTAGTCGATGGTGAGTCCGGCCCCCAGACCCTTGAATTCGCCGGGGCTCATGGCCTCAAAGGTGACAAAGAGATCATGCAGACGACTCGGCCCGGAAAGGCCGGCGTCGATTGCCGCATCGAGGACGCTTTTTGTCTCGCGCAGCTGCTCTTTGGCGTAGTCAAGAGTGAGAAAATGCAGGAATTGCAGAGGAGTAATGCCGACCCAATCCTTGAATAGCCGGTCGAAATGGAATCGGCTCAGGTTGACGCTGCAGGCGATCTCGTCGAGATCCGGCTGTGCGCGGAAGTTGTGTTCGATATAGCCGATTGCCCGTTCAATACGCCTGTAACTCTCCGACTGTCCAGTAAGACTATCCATTTTTCTACCCCCCTCCATCTGGCATATATGGAAGAGGATAGCGCAAAGAGAGAAGGGAATCCACCCGGATATTGCTGAATTTTGCCATCACCGGCGGATTCCCCGGAAGAACGGTGAGTTCAGGGTAAGATGCTCAGGGCCTTGTGGTAGTCGGGTTCCTGGGCGATCTCGGGGACCAGTTCGGTATACAGCACCTTGCCGTCCTGGTCGAGGATGACAATGGCCCTGGCCAAGAGTCCCGCGAGTGGGCCGGTGGTGATGGTCAGGCCGTAATCAGCGCCGAAGGACGGGGAACGGAAGACCGACAGCGGGATGACGTTGTCCAGTCCGTCGACCTCGCAGAAGCGTTTGTGGGCGAAGGGCAAATCGGCGGAGATGCAGAGGACGGCGGTATCCTTCTGCAGAATGGCCTCGGCGTTGAAGCGGCGCACTGAGGCGGCGCAGACAGCGGTGTCGATGCTGGGAAAGATATTGAGGACAAGGGTCTTGCCGGAAAAGTCATCCTGGGTACAGGAAGAAAGATCGGTTCTGGTCAGCTTGAAGGCAGGGGCCTGACTGCCGATGGCCGGCAGGCTGCCCGCGGTCTCGATTGGATTTCCTTTCAGTGTGATTGTTGCCATCAGAATCTCCTGGGTAAAGGTTCTTGGTCAAAAAAAGTGTGCTCCGCGCGAGTACCTTGCGGGAGAGAGCAGCACTTTTTTTACAGAACGGGTCTACAGGAAATATTCGTATCCGATGGCCTTCTGTCAAGTGCACAGTCGCAAGAGACAGGGGCAGGTGGTGTCAGTCCGCCAGCAGATTGGCCAGCTCAATGAGATTGCCATCCGGGTCCCTGAAATAGATGGAAAGCAGGGGGCCGGCTGCCCCGGTGCGGTGCACGGGTCCTTCGATGATCTCGACCCCGACATTGCGCAGGTGCCTGATTGCCTCTTCAAGAGGCGTGGTGGTGAGAAAGCAGAGATCGGCGCTGCCCGGCTGCGGTATACCGGCATGAGGCGCCAACTCCTCTCCTCCCAAGTGCAGATTAATCTTCTGCCGGCCAAAAAGAAGGGCAACCCGTCCGTCAGCGGAGATGACCTCCTCCATGGCCAGGGCCCGGGTGTAGAAAAAGACCGTGGCGAGGATGTCGCTGACTGTCAGCACCAGATGATCAAGACTGTCAAGTTGCATGGGCTTTATTTACTTTGCCTATAGATTGGCAGGAGGGCGGTGCGGTTCGGATTTTTTCGCGGCGTAACGACCGGGTTCGTCAAAGAAGGTGATATCAGCATAACCGGCGGAGATCCTGCCGGAGTGTCTGACCCCTGCCGGGATATGATATCTGTCACCTTTGTGGAAAGTGTGGGCCGTGTCGTCAATGACCAGGTCGATCCTTCCTTCGAGGACAAAGCCGGTCTGGGCGGCATGGGTATGTTCGGGCAGCTCGATGTCTGCCGTGAACTCCATGAAGAGAACCTGGTGGGAAGCGGCCTGAGAGAGAAAGGCGGTGACCCCTTTGAAGGGCATGTCGGCAAGGGGAAGGCTGGTGATCGATGCGGGAAAGATGCTGCTCATGGCGGTTCCTCAGAGAAAAAGAGTGGTTGTTGCAGACAAGGTAACAGGAAGGGCTTGATCTCGTCAAGACGGACCGGAAGACAATCGGCTTTATTCAAGGGAACTGCCTGATATTCCGGCAGTTCTCAAGATGGGTTTCCCTGTAAAAAAAGGGGAGGGATTCCAGGTCGAGCGGCTGTTTGCCGCAGGCCAGATCCCGGAGATAGCCGATGGTCCTGGCGATGATTTCTTTGCCGCCGATCTCTCCGTGGGCCGGGATGACGGTACTCAACCGGGGCTCGTTCAGCCACCTCTCTAGGCTGGCAATCCACTCGTCAATCGGACAACAGGGTGGCACGCAGGGTAGGGGAGTTTCGACGGTGTCGCCCGCAAATAAAAGACCGTGTTCGGGCACGAAACCGACAATAGAATCCGGAGTATGGCCGGGCAGGAGGTGGAGCTGCAGAGACAGGTCGCCCAGATCAAGGTGATAGTCCCTGTCGAAGATGATATCCGGAGGGATGAGTTGTACCGCCTCCCAAGTTCCTGGCTCTTCAATCTGTCTGGCGCGCAGGGTATGTGGGACATCCTCGCTGAAGCGTTGCAGGCAGTGTCTGTGGCCGATGACGGAGAACGTATCAGGTGCGAAGGCTGCCGTTCCCCAGATGTGATCCCAGTCGGCATGGCTGTAGATGATACTCAGCCTGCGGCCGGCCAGAAGGGGCAGCAGCGGCCGCATATCGTCGGGGTGGCTCAGGGTGTCCCAGACCACGGCCAGATCTCGGCCCAGGAGCAGCCCGCCCCGCACTGTATAGTCGGGAAAGCTGATCTCGGTGAGGTGGATATTTGCCCGGAACGGCTGGAGAGTGGTCATGGTTTTTTTTCGTCGCTACGGAAATGTTTCTGCCGGGAGGTGGCATGCCTGCCCTGACGACTGTATCCTGCACGTCCATCGATTGAAGCCCACATACCATAATGGCCCTGTTCAGATGGGGCAAGAAAAACAAAGAGGTATCCGCGTCCCAAGCTGGACTGCAAAGCGGCCGGGCCAGTTGCTCATCTTCACACTTTTCTCTTACCTGCTGTCTGTGCTATATACATATCTCTGCCTGCCAACGTGTAAACCGACAGAGCTGATCTCCGCTCAAGGTCGACCAATAACCCGCCGAAACAATGAAGGACAATCCCATAGATGAAACTTCCCAAACTCGAATTCGCCGACCTGGCCAGGGCCGGGCATGTGACCCGCTGGCACAGCGTGCGGACCACCAGGGACCAGACCCTGGCCGAACATCTCTTTATGGTGACGACGATCTCCAACCGGCTGGCCAAGGATATTCTGGGTGCCGATCTGGACGATTCCGGACTGCTGCGGATCATGGAATATGCCTCGCTGCATGACACACCTGAACTGCTCATGGGCGATCTACCCAGCCCCCTCAAGCGGCATATTGAGGCGATCAGCGGCGACAACAATCCCATTTTGATCATTGAGCAGCAGATAGCCCCCTGGCTGACAGAGATGAAAAATGATATCCAGAGGGAAAACCCCGAACACCTGGTGATTGTCAAACTCGCCGATCTCATCGACGCCATCCTCTTCATCGAGCAGGAGGGCATCGGCCTGCACGCCCAGGAGGTCTGTAGGGGGCTGAAAGATATCTTCAAAAAGAAGATGGAGAGCGCCGCCCGTAATTACCCGCAATATTCCTGGGCCGTCGCGGAATCGCTGCTGGAAAAGCTCCTGCATAACGCGATCGACGGGCAGATTGCCTTTGAGAAGGTCTGAGTGGCGCAATAAAAAATGAGTCCATTAACAGACCGACTGACACGATGTGAATGCTGCCCGCGCAGATGCAGGGTGAATCGCCTTGAAGGGCAGGTTGGGTTCTGCCGGATCCCCGCCGGTATTCTGATCTCCCACGCCGGTCTGCATTTTGGCGAAGAACCGCCTCTTTCGGGCACAAAAGGGTCGGGGACCGTCTTTTTTGCCGGATGCAATCTCCGCTGCGTGTTCTGCCAGAATTACCAAATCAGCCAGGAGTTCCAGCAGGTTCCCACCTGGCTGCTGACGAAGGATGAACTTGCCTCGGTCATGCTGCAGTTGCAGGACGAAGGCGCCCATAATATCAACGTTGTTTCCCCCTCTCATATGATCTTCCAGATGGCCGATGCCATCCGGGCTGCGAAGGGCAGGGGCCTGGCGATTCCCGTGGTCTACAATTCCAACGGCTATGATTCGCTGGAGGCGCTCAGGTTAATCCGCGGGCTGGTGGATATCTATCTACCGGATCTGAAATACCTGGACAACGAACTGGGCCAGCGCTTTTCGGCGGTGAATGACTATGCCGATGTCGTCCCCGATGTTCTCCGGGAGATGCTGGACCAGGTCGGCCATCTCCAGCTGGATGAGGCGGATATTGCGACACGGGGGCTGCTGGTCCGACATCTGGTACTGCCCGGTCATCTGGATAACAGTCGGAAATGCCTGCGCTTTCTGGCTGGTCTGTCGCCGGATACCTTTGTCAGTATCATGTCGCAATACTCACCGCAATATAAGGGCTGCGACTATCCCGGTATCGACCGGACTCTGACGGAAGACGAATATGCTGAGATTACGGAATACGCGCTTGATCTTGGTCTGGAGAATGCCTTTATCCAGGAACTTGCCAGTCAGGAGCACTACCTGCCTGATTTTGACCAGGAACGTCCCTTCGACGAACCGGCATCTGGTTCTGAGCCCTCCGAGACTGAACTGAAAGGCAGCACATGGCAGGGTGCTTGACGATTGGCGTGTTTTCGCGGACATGTCGCCTGCAGCTGAAAAGGACAATCGATCCCTTTCCGGTCTGCCGAGCCTTTCATGCTTGCGCTGACCGGCAGGGGTGTGTAAGAAAACAGCTGAAGTCATTGACTTGAAATTTTCAACGATTGAGCAAAGACATGGCATTTACACCCGTTATCGGCATATCGATCAGAAAGCAGCTGGAAGACCGGGAGGAGCAGATCCTCTCGCCCTACGCCACCCTGAATAAACGATCTTTAGGACGGATGCGGCCTGAAGAGGATGATGCCGGTGATATCCGGCTGCCCTTCCAGCGTGATCGTGACCGTATCACCCATTCTAAGACCTTCCGCCGTCTCAAGCACAAGACCCAGGTGTTTCTCGCGCCGACGGGCGACCACTACCGGACCCGGTTGACTCATGTCCTCGAGGTCTCGCAGATCGCCCGCAGCATGGCTTCGGCCCTCTGTCTCAACGAAACCCTGACCGAGGCCATCGCCCTCGGGCATGATCTCGGTCATACACCCTTTGGTCATGCCGGCGAGGCGACCCTTAACGAGCTGCATCCCGGCGGTTTCCGCCACTATATGCACAGTCTGCGGGTGGTGGATACCTTGGAAAATCGAGGGCAGGGGCTCAATCTGACCTTTGAGGTGCGTAATGGCATCGTCAAACACTCGAAAGGCAACAATGATATCCTGCCGAAAGACAACTCGGAAATCGCCGTAACCCTGGAAGGCCAACTAGTCCGGCTTGCTGACATCATCGCCTACGTCAACCATGACATGGATGATGCCCTGCGCTCGGGAATTCTGCAGGGCAAGGAACCGTCCCAGAAAATCCGGAATGTGGTCGGCCAACGCCATTCAAAACGGATTGGTGCCATGGTTCGGGACCTCATTGTCGAGACTCTGGGGGCGGATGACGGCAGGCTCCATGTCAGCGAGGCCATGCTGGAGGCCATCACCGATCTGCGTTCCTTCCTGTACGAAAATGTCTACCGCTACTATAAGGTGCACAACGAATTCGCGAAGGCCCAGAGGATAATCCGGGATCTCTATGCCCATTTTATGGAATACGGTCTGGTGAAGGGGCCGGGTGATGACTGGGAGCCGGGCGAAGGGCCAGCCGAGTGGTCGGATGAAAAGACCGCCCATCGCCAGGTCTGCGACTATATCGCCGGTATGACCGACCGCTATGCCTTGAACCTTTATGAACACATCTTTCTGCCCAAACCCTGGAGCGTCGGCTGACAGTCCAGAATTTGGGTCGGTGCCCCCCCGGCTTTCAGTCTTCCTCCGCATCGGTTTCGCACCGATCTTCTCCCGCTTTTTCGCCCTGATTCATGGAAAACTGTTGAATTAATGATGCTTCATAGTTAGTCTCTGGGCAGTCGGCATGTCCATATCCCCTCTGAATTTCTCAAACCGACCTTTCCTCTTGTCGGCGCCGTTCACCGATTCAGCACGGCAACGAGGTCAGTGGGTATTTCAAAAGTTCATCAACTCACAACGTAACCAGCGCTAGATCATGGCAAGTAAAGAAGAAAACCTGTTGAGCAAGGGATATGATTTTTCCGTCGTCGAAGAAAAATGGCTGCAGCACTGGCAGGAACACAACTGCTTTGCGGCCACCATGGAACCGGGAAGGCCCTCGTTCTCCATTGTCATTCCGCCGCCCAATGTGACAGGTGTGCTGCATGTCGGGCATGCCCTCAATAACACACTGCAGGATATCCTCACCCGTTATCACCGCATGTGTGGTGATAACACCGTGTGGATTCCCGGTACGGATCATGCCGGTATCGCCACCCAGAATGTCGTTGAACGGCAGCTGGCAAGCGAAGGCAAAAGCCGCCATGACCTGGGGCGCGAGGCCTTTATTGACAAGGTCTGGGCGTGGCGGCAGGAAAAAGGCGGCACGATCATCGACCAACTACAGAAACTCGGCTCGTCCTGCGACTGGCAGCGCGAACGCTTTACCATGGATGAGGGCCTGTCGAAGGCGGTGCGTGAGGTCTTTGTCCGCCTGTACAAAGAAGGCCTGATCTACAAGGGGGATTATATCGTCAACTGGTGCCCTCGCTGTAATACGGCCCTGGCCGACGACGAGGTTGAGCACGAGGACAAAAAGGGTAAACTCTATCACATCCGCTATCCTTATGCCGACGGTTCGGGTCATGTGGTGGTGGCCACCACCAGGCCAGAGACCATGCTCGGCGATACCGGCGTTGCGGTGCATCCCGATGACGAGCGCTACCGCCATCTGGCCGGGATCGGTATCAGCCTGCCGCTGACGGACCGAGTCATCCCGATTGTCTTTGACAACCACGTCCAGATGGATTTCGGCACCGGCGCCCTGAAGGTGACTCCTTCCCATGACCGCGATGATTACGAGATTGGCCAGCGGCACGGCCTGGAACTGCTGAAGGTGATGGACGACAAGGGCGTGATGAATGCGGCGGCCGGGAGCTATCGGGGCCTTGATCGTTTTGCCTGCCGGAAACAGATTGTAGCTGATCTGGAACGCCTCGGGTTTCTCGAAAAAGTCGAGGATTACGACCATGCTGTAGGTCTCTGTTACCGCTGCAAGACCGTCATCGAGCCCACCACCTCCCTGCAGTGGTTCGTCTCGGTCCGACCACTGGCCGACAAGGCGGTGGCTGCCGTGCAGGAAGAGCGGATCAGGATTTATCCCAAGACCTGGTACAACACCTTTTACGGCTGGATGGACAATATCCGCGACTGGTGCATCTCCAGGCAGATCTGGTGGGGCCATCGGATCCCGGCCTGGACCTGTCTTGACTGTGGCGAACTGATCGTTGAATCCACCGATCCCGAGATCTGCCCGAAATGCGCCTCATCCCGGCTTGAGCAGGAAACAGACGTCCTTGATACCTGGTTCTCTTCGGCCCTCTGGCCCTTCTCGACCATGGGCTGGCCGGAGAAGACCAAAGAACTTGAGACTTTTTATCCTACCTCCGTCCTCATCACCAGCTTTGATATCCTCTTCTTCTGGGTCGCCAGGATGATGATGATGGGACTGCATTTCATGGAGGAGGTTCCCTTCAAGGACGTCTATCTCCATGCCCTGGTGCGCGACAAGCATGGCAAGAAGATGTCGAAATCGACCGGTAACGTCATAGATCCGCTTGAAATCATGGGGAAATACGGTACCGACGCCATGCGTTTCACCTTGACCGCCTTTGCCGCCCAGGGCCGCGAGATCAGGCTTGACGAGGAGCGTATCGAGGGTTACCGCTATTTCATCAACAAGATCTGGAACGCCGCCCGTTTTGCCCTCATGCATGTCAGCGACTGCGATGAGGCGGTGCGGGAGGTTGTCTGGCAACCACAGGAACTGTCGCTGGTCCACCGCTGGATCCTCAGTCGCACGGCGGCCACCATCAGTGCGGTGCGGGTAGGGCTTGACGGCTATCATTTCAACGACGTGGCCTCGGCCAATTACCAGTTCATCTGGCATGAGTTCTGCGACTGGTATCTCGAATGGATCAAGGCCGATCTCTTCAGCAAGGACGAAACCGCCAAAAATCAGGCCAGAGGCGTACTTCTTGTGGTCCTTGAGACCATTTTGAAACTGATCCACCCGATCACCCCCTTTGTCACCGAGGAGATCTGGAGCGTGCTGCCGGGTCAGCGTTCCACCCTGATGCTGACCTCCTTCCCCGAAGAACAGGAGGGTTGGCGGAACCCCGAGGCTGAGGAGCAGATGGCTCTCTTGATGGGGGTTATCACCGGTATCCGCAATATCCGCTCGGAAGCCGATGTGCATCCTTCCGCCCGTATCGAGGCCTTTATCATCTGTAATGACGAAGAGAAAAAGATGTTTGTTGATACCTATCGAGCCCCCATTGCCGATATGACTCGCATCGGCAGCCTTACCGTCCAGTTAAAGGGCGACAAACCTGCCGATGCGGCGACCTATATCTATAACGATATCGAAATCTATGTTCCCCTCAAAGGCCTGGTGGACGTGGCGGCTGAACTGGAAAAACTGGGCCGCGAGCGGGAAAAGACCGAGGTCAAGCTCAAACAGGTGAATGGCAAAATGGGGAACGAGAAATTCCTGGCCAATGCCCCTGATGATGTGATTGCCAAGGAGCAGGAGAAAAAAAATGCCCTCGACGCCCGGCTGGCCACGATCGCTGAAGCGGAAGAGCGCCTGCGGAAAATGGTTTAATGAGTCTGAGATCATGGATAAAAATTTATTGCATGGACTGATCAGAACCTTTCTGGCTGAAGATATCGGCCGGGGAGACCTGACCAGTGAATCGATCTTTGCCGAAAACGAGATCGGCAGCGCCAGACTGGTGGCCCGCGAGGCCTTTGTCGTGGCCGGAGCAGGGGTAGTGGCGGCCGAGGTCTTCAGAGTGCAGAATCCCAACATTACTCTTATCGATCCGGTTGAAGACGGTAAAAGGGTACATCCGGGGGATGTCGTGCTCACAGTGCGCGGCCCGGTGGTCGATCTCCTGAAAGCGGAGCGGGTCGCCCTCAATCTGTTGCAGCGTCTCTCGGGTATCGCCACCCTGACGGCCCGGTTTGTCGATTGTGTCAAAGGCTATCCGGTGCGCATCACCGACACCAGAAAGACCACGCCCGGCCTGCGGGTTCTGGAAAAATACGCGGTGCAGGTCGGCGGCGGCACGAATCACCGCTTCAACCTCAGCGATGGCGTGCTGATCAAGGATAACCATATCGCCGCCTGCGGTTCCATTACCGAGGCGGTGACCAGGGTCAGGGCCTCGGTGCCCCATACTCTCCGCATTGAGGTGGAGGCCGAGACCCTTGCACAGGTACGGGAATGCCTGGCCTGCCGGGTGGACATCATTATGCTCGATAACATGGCCATTACCGAAATGAAAGAGGCGGTCGCCTGTATTGCCGGGCGAGCCCTGGTCGAGGCCTCCGGCGGGGTCAATCTCGATACCGTGGCCGAGATCGCCCGAACCGGAGTGGATATCATCTCCATTGGTGCCCTGACGCACTCAGCCTCGTCCTGCGACATCGGTATGGACTGGTCAGGGCAAAACCAACGCCAATGATCGATCTGCTGTGCCGTATGATGTGAAAAACTCTTGATTATTACTGATAAAATATGTGATAATAGGCAAAACATCGGTGTCGGCTGCTGTCTCCTGATACTCAGGAGCTTAACCATGGAATGGTGTTTAATTTAAAGAGGAACACTCGCATGCGCTGTCCAAAATGTGGATTCATCTCGTTTGATCATCTGGATAACTGTTTGAAATGTAATAAAGAATTCAAGGGGATATCCGGAGTGGTTCATGGCACGAGTTTCAAGGTCCAGGCGCCTTCTTTTTTGAAAATACAGACAGAGCCCGAAAAAAAATCCTTTGGTGATATTGAAATCGACAGTGAGATGGAGAGTGGCGAGTTTGATCTGCAAGATCCCGATCTTGAGATTCTTCTTGACGAGGAAGAGGATGCAGTAGGGCCCCCCGTGATGGCCTCTTCCATGCTGTTTGTCAGGGGCGAAGGCGGCGACCGCGAAATCTCCTCAAGCTATGCATTTGAACTGTCCCTTGATACAGCCAAGGAAGAAGAGGAAGAAGGCATATCCATTGATCTTGGCCAGTTCCAAAATGATCTCGACGGCGGCAGTGCTGGCTTTGATGGTATCTTCGGTGGAAAAAGGGAGGATGAGAAAATAAGTCACGATTTTCCTGAAGAACTTGCTGATATTTCAGATCTTTCACCACCTCATCAGAAGATTGCCCCACCCTTTGTTCGAAAATCGGCAGGCAAAGCGGGGGAGGTGGATGATTTTGACCTCAATCTTGACCTCGACCTCACTGGCCTTGACAGAGAGCCTTTCGCTGCGCCCAAAGAGAAAAAAACCGGCAGCAAGGTTGCAAGCCTTTCCCTCGATGAAATAGACCTCTCTGCTGCAGTCAAACCGGACAGCACCTCGAGAAAAAGTGAATCAGATGCCATGAATATGGACGAAGAGTTGAATTTTGATCTCGATCTCGGCGGCCTGTCAATTCACAAGGATTGACAGGAGAAAGAGGCCCTGTCGAAGAAGGAAAATCTATTGACATGCCCTCGGAACTCGTGTAAAAACCCCTCCATACAAGGTGCCGGGATAGCTCAGTCGGTAGAGCAACGGACTGAAAATCCGTGTGTCCCTGGTTCAATTCCTGGTCCCGGCACCA
>JANOIV010000155.1:0-4991 GCA_031407875.1 Desulfobulbaceae bacterium
CCATCCTTAAAAAATGGTTTTCTGTAATATGCTGATATTATGACGAAATTTATCTGGCATACTATTTGCTTTAATAAATATGTGCGCATTTGGCAGCAAATCGGAAAAGGCAACAGCCCTCAACAACCCAGCACAACAAAAGGATGGTGACGTTATGGCAATTCGCGAACAAGTTTACGGTTATTTCATTCCCAGTGTTACCCTGATCGGTATCGGCGCCAGTAAAGAGATCCCGGGCAAAATCAAAGCACTTGGCGGCACCAAACCGCTGATCGTTACGGATAAAGGCATCACCGGCGCCGGCATCACCAAACAGATCACCGACTTGTTGGATGCCGCGAAGATGAGCTACGTGATTTATGATGAGACAATCCCTAACCCGACCGACACCAACGTCCATGCCGGCGTCGAGGTCTACAAGAAGAACAAGTGCGACAGTCTGATCACCCTCGGTGGCGGCAGTGCCCATGACTGCGGCAAGGGTGTGGGGCTGGTGATCGCCAACGGTGGCAAGATCCATGACTTTGAAGGGGTTGATAAATCCAGCAAGCCGATGCCGCCCTATGTCGCCGTCAACACCACCGCCGGTACGGCCTCGGAAATGACCAGGTTCTGCATCATCACCGATACCAGCAGGAAGGTGAAAATGGCCATTGTCGACTGGCGGGTGACCCCCGGCATCGCCCTTGACGACCCGTTGTTGATGGTCGGCATGCCCCCGGCCCTGACCGCCGCCACCGGCATGGACGCCCTGACCCATGCCGTCGAGGCCTATGTCTCGACTATTGCCACCCCGATGACCGACTCGGCCGCCGAGAAGGCCATTGAACTGATCGCCGAGCACCTGCGCCCTGCCGTGGCCAACGGTCAGGATATCGTCGCCCGGGAAGGTATGTGCTTTGCCCAGTATCTTGCCGGCATGGCCTTCAACAACGCCAGCCTCGGCCATGTTCATGCCATGGCTCATCAACTTGGCGGCTTTTACGATCTCCCGCACGGCGAGTGCAACGCCATCCTCTTGCCGCATGTCTGCCAGTTCAATCTCATCGCCAAGATGAAACGGTTCGTCAAGATTGCCGAGCTGATGGGTGAAAATGTCCAGGGGCTTGCCCCCAGGGATGCCGCAGAACTGGCCATCATCGCCATCCGTAAGCTCTCAGTCGACATCGGCATTCCAGCCGGGCTCGTCGAACTGGGCAAACGATACGGCAAGGATGTCAAGGCCAAGGACATCGATACCATGACTGTCAATGCCCAGAAGGATGCCTGCGGCTTCACCAATCCCCGTACGCCCAAAGACGAGGACGTCAAGGCCATTTACCGGGCTGCCCTGTAATCAACTTTCGAGAGGATCATCCCCCCGTTGGGGCATAGGAAAATCCAGTGCCCCGACGTTTTTGGTTTATAGAGGAAAAGAGGAATGGCTGATAAAATATTTCGTGTCAATATGTCCGACCTGAGTTGTCGGGTGGAAGAGGTGCCCGCCGAATGGATGGGATTGGGCGGCCGCGGGCTCACCTCGACCATTGTCGCGGCAGAGGTAGAACCCACCTGCCATGCGCTGGGAACGCACAATAAACTCATCTTCGCTCCCGGCCTGCTGTCCGGAACGCCTGCGGCGAATTCCGGACGCCTCTCCTGCGGCGCCAAAAGCCCGCTCACCGGCACCATCAAGGAGGCAAACTCCGGCGGCACCTCAAGCCAGATGCTGGCCAAGCTCGGCATTAAAGCCTTGATCGTCGAAGGGAAACCGTCTGGTGATACATGGTACGGCCTTCGGGTTTCCGCCTTCGGCGTGACCATCTACGAGGAAAATGAGCTGATCGGCAAGGGAAATTTTGCCGTGGTCGAGGCGGTGGAAAAACGTCTGGGCGGCGGGGTCGGTGTCATCACCATCGGTCCGGCCGGTGAAATGAGGATGTCTGCCGCCAATATCTCGGTTAAGGATCCGGACGGTAAACTCCGCTCATGCGGGCGGGGCGGCCTCGGCGCGGTAATGGGATCCAAGGGGATCAAGTACATTGCGGTGGAGCCTACGGAGGCGAAAGTGGTCATCGCCTTGCCGGATAAGTTCAAAGAGGCCAACCGGGCCTTTGCCAAGTCCTTGATCGACAACCCGATCAGCAAGGCACTCGGCCAATATGGCACCAATGTCCTGGTCAACATCATCAACGAGGCCGGGGCGCTGCCGACCCGTAATTTTACCGGCGGCCAGTTTGAGGGACACGAGAAGATCTCCGGCGAAACCATGCATGACATGATCGTCGAGCGCGGCGGCAAACCGCAGCATAACTGCCATCCAGGTTGTGTCATCAAGTGTTCGCAGATATACAACGATGCCGGCAAACAGTATAAAACCTCGGGCTTTGAATACGAATCCATCTGGGCCCTGGGGGCGGACTGCTGTGTCGACAATCTGGATGATATCGCCGAGGCCGATCATCTGCTGGATGATCTGGGGCTTGATACCATCGAAACCTCCGTGGCCTTCGGTGTGGCCATGGAAGCGGGTGTCCTCGAGTTCGGCGACGGTGCAGGCGTGCGCCGCATCCTCCGAGAGGAAATAGGCAAGGGAACACCCTTGGGTCGGATTATCGGCAACGGTGCCGGTTCGGTGGGCAGAGCCTTTGGCATAACCCGGGTGCCGGTGGTCAAGAACCAGGCGATCCCGGCCTACGATCCCCGCGCTATCAAGGGGATCGGTGTCACCTATGCCACTTCGACCATGGGAGCGGATCACACCATGGGCTACACCATCGCCACCAACATCCTCGGGGTGGGCGGCTCGCTCGATCCTCTGAGTAAGGAAGGTCAGGTCGAATTGTCGCGAAACCTCCAGATCGCAACCGCCGCCATTGATTCAACCGGTATGTGCCTGTTCGTGGCCTTTGCCGCCCTGGACGACCCCAACTGCCTGCCCGCTCTGGTCGACATGATCAATGCCAGGTTCGCCATCAACCTCACCGCAGGCGATGTCACCAACCTCGGTAAGAAGATCCTGAAGACCGAAAGGGCGTTCAACATTGCTGCCGGTTTCACCAACAAGGATGACCGGCTTCCAGAATTCTTCAGTGAAGAACCCCTCCCGCCCCACAACGTGGTGTGGGATATTGACGGAGAAATCATCGACTCTTTCTGGAATTTTTAATCCCGGCGCCCCCGCACAGTGTTCTGTGCCTGGCGGGGGCGCCAGTCAGCCTGAAGTTACCCCCCCCCTCGTGTCCGGGACCGGTAGCTCCCTCATCCTTCTTTCAATCGCCTGAGCCCATATTCCAAATCAAGCAACATTGTCAGAGACGCTTAGCCCGTATTTCTCACTTACAGAAAGCAAAAAGGCTACGAGTGGTGTTTAATTATTGTGATTCCAGCATGATAAATAACACAACACGGGTGACCTTATGAAAACAGAGTGTACAAGAAACTACAATTCATTTCAGCTTTGGGGGAAAGAGAAATAGTCGCTGATTTCTGTGGAGGGACCATTACTTCCGATGACGGTGGCTTGTTGTTGCGGGAGGTTGAGCAGCGCACGGCCATTCTTCAGCGTTTCGCCGCATGCTTCACAGATCATCGAGATGAAAAGCGTATAGAGCATAGTGTGTTGTCTCTGGTATCCCAAAGAGTTATCGGTCTTGCCCTGGGGTACGAAGATCTCAACGACCATGATCATCTGGCCAAAGATCAAATGCTGGCGATAGCCGTGGGAAAAACCGATCCGACAGGTATGGACCGGAAATCCGAGCAGGACAAGGGAAAACCGCTGGCGGGCAAAAGCACGTTGAATCGGCTGGAATTGACGCCGGTGGATGCCACTGCCCAAAACCCCTACAAGAAAATAGTTGTGGCCCCGGAATCGGTAGAGCATCTTTTTGTCGATGTCTTCCTCGAAGCGCATGCCGAAGCGCCTGAACAGATTATCCATGATGTCGACGCCACCGACGATTCTCTGCACGGCAATCAGGAAGGGAAATTTTTCCATGGCTATTACAAGGCCTACTGTTATCTGCCGTTGTACATTTTTTGCGGGGGATATCTGTTTGTGCGCCCGGCTGCGGACAGCCAGCAACGATGGCGCTGCCGATACGGTTGAAGAGGTGGAGCGTATTGTCCGGCGTATTCGCACTTCCTGGCCTGACACCCGTATAATCGTTCGAGGCGACAGCGGTTTTTGCCGTGAAGAACTGATGATCTGGTGTGAAGACAACGATGTCGACTTTCTCCTTGGACTTGCCGGAAACAGCCGTCTGGAACAGGAACTTGCAGAAGAGCCGGCACTGGCCAAGGCACTGTATGAATGCAGTGGCAAGGCTTCCTGTGTTTTTAAGGATTTCTGCTACAAAACCCAGAAGACCTGGCGTTGGCACCGCCGGGTTGTCGGTAAGGCTGAACATCTTGGCAAAGGCGCAAATCCCCGGTTTGTCGTGACCTCGCTCAAGGCCGGGGAGTACGGTGCCCGTGAACTCTATGAAAAGATGTATTGCGCCCGTGGTGAAATGGAGAACCGGATCAAGGAACAGCAACTAATGCTTTTTGCCGGCAGAACCAGTACGCAGAAGATGTTCAGCAATCACATCAGGCTCTATTTTTCCCCCTGGCCTACGTTCTTGTCCAGGCTTTACGTCAATTTGGCCTTGCCGGTACGGATATGGCAAAGGCGCAATGTGACACAATCAGACTGAAATTGTTCAAGATTGGCGCGAAAATCCGGATAACGGTACGCAAGGTATGGATTTCCTTTACGCCTGCTTGATTGAGAGTGCGGGCAAGAAGATCTTACACTGCCGCCGGTAAAACAGGCTAGGCAAAAAGCTTAATGAGAAATGCGGGCTAGAGGCCCGCGGCATGTGGCCGCCGGAGTCCGCAAAGGATATAGCCGGGATCATTCGCCAGCAGCGGCTGACCTGTGTGGTCGGCCTGCCCCAGCATCTGCTGGCCCTGGCCGAGGAAATCGGACCGGGTCTGCTGAAATCAATGCTCCTCTGTTCCGATTA
>JANOIV010000174.1:0-3343 GCA_031407875.1 Desulfobulbaceae bacterium
GCCTGCCAGCCGGCGGGAGTCTCCTGCGGCTTTTCCGGACTCTGCTGTTCGTGGATCTTTTCTCCATCAGGTATCATTGTTCTCTTTCCCTTACTCTTGACTTTGATAAGGAGTTGTCACTGAATCAATCATCGCCAGTATCTGATCATCCCTGAAACAGTTGACCTGAAAGGCCTTGGCCGGGCAGACACCGGCGCAGATGCCACAGCCAGCGCATTTCACCTCGTTATGACTCACCCGGCCATCCTCATCTATAAAAGGTGACCCGAAAGGACAGGCCCTGAAGCAGGCCAGACAGGACATGCAGATATCCCGGTTGTGTTTGGCTATAATGCCCGAGACAGTCAGGCTATCGCGGGAAAGAAGGGCTCCAACCCGACCGGCTGCCGCCAGAGACTGACTGATGGTCTCCTCAAGATTTTTCGGGGCGTGGGCCAGACCGGCAAGAAACATCCCCTCGCTGGCGAAATCAACCGGCCGCAGTTTCACATGGGCTTCCATGAAATAGCCGTCACTATTGCGGGTGAGTTTATAGGTCTGGGACAACTTCTGGGCATCATCCTGAGGCCGCAGTCCGGTGGACAGGATGAGATAATCGGCTTCGACCTCCATCTCCCGACCAAGAATTTTGCCGTCGAACCGAACCTTAAATCCGTCACCCTCCGGGATAATCTCCGGCTTGCGATCCGGGGTAAAGAGAAAGAACAAGACCCCGAGATCACGGGATTTTTTATAGTATTCCTCTTTCAGGCCATAGGCCCGGAGATCGCGATACAGGACCACCACCTGGGCATCCGGCATCCTCTCCTTGATGGCGATGCTGTTTTTCAGGGCGTCCTGGCAGCAGATTCTGGAGCAGTAATTGGCCGGTTCCTCGCGCGAACCGACGCACTGGATCATCACGAATCGATCACGGGCAGAGGGCTCATGCCCGGCCAGCCATGATTCCAACTCACGCTGGGTCATGATGTTGCCGGACTGACCATAGCCGTACTGCTCCGGCACATATTCGGTGCCGCCACTGGCTAAGAGTACCGCCCCGTGCTCGAAGCTTGTCGCGTCTGTCAGCATTGTCTGGAAATTGCCGACAAACCCCTCGGTTTTTTCTATCGTGGTGCCCAGATGGACCGTGATCTTATCACTCCGTTCCACCCTCGTCCTGGTTTCTTCGAGAAAGGCCTGAACATCATCACCGTCAAGGGTACAGCGAACGTTTTTCAGGAGGCCGCCAAGACTGTCCGCTCTCTCCACGAGATGCACGCCATAACCCTGTTCGGCCAGAGAAAGGGCGGCCGTCATGCCGGCGATACCGCCACCGATTACCAGGGCGGCATGGGTCACACCGACGGAGTTGGAGGTAACGGGATCGAGCAGGCGGGTCTTGGCAACATTCATATTGACAATCTCAATGGCCTTGGTCGTCGCCCTCTCTTTATCTGACATATGACACCAGGAGCACTGCTCACGGATGTCGGCCAGTTCAAAAAGAAATTTGTTCAGTCCTACCTCCCGGATGGTGTCCTGAAAGAGAGGCGCATGGGTCCGAGGGGTACAGGAGGCGACCACCACCCGATTCAGGCCTTTTTCCTTGATCAGATCCCGGATCTTCTGCTGGCCATCCGGGGCGCAGGCATAAATGATGGTCTCGGTGTGGGTTACACCGGGTTGGCTTGCCGCTGCCTCGGCCACCCTCTTGACATCGACGGTACCGGCGATATTGACGCCGCAATGGCAGACGAAAACCCCGATTCTCGATTCTTCGCCGGTGATATTCCGTTCTTCGGGCAGGACAACCTCTTCAATCTCGGTGCCACGGCTCTCGCCGAGCAGTTCCATGGCCTTGGCCGCCGAACCGCTGGCCTGGATGACGGTTTCCGGGATATCCTTGGGACCCTGATAGATACCGGCCACATAGACACCCGGCCGACTGGTGGCGACAGGCTCCAGCTTCGAGGTCCAGGCAAAGCCGTAGGGATCGGTTTCTATGCCGAAGATTCGGGCAAAATCCTGTGCACCGGTACGAGGCTCAAAGCCAATCGAGAGGATGACCATATCATACTCTTCATGGATGAGCCGGCCTTCTTCATCGACCGAGTGAATGAGCAGGTTCTTGGTTTCCGGATCCTCAACGATCTCTGAGATCATGGCCCGGACGTACCTGACGCCGCTGTCATTCTTGGCCTTGTCGATATACTTGTCGAAGTCCTTGCCGAAGGCCCGAAGCTCCATATAATAGACAGTCGCATTCACTTCCGGGTCGTGTTCTTTGGCAATGATCGACTGTTTGGCGGCATACATGCAGCACACCGACGAGCACCAGGGATTGGCGTTATGAGCGTTGCGGGAACCAACGCACTGGATCCAGGCCAGGCGTTTGGGATGCCCGCCGTCGGATGGCCGTTCCACCGTGCCGCTGCAAGGGCCAGAGGCCGAGAGGAGTCGTTCGAACTGCAGCGAGGTGACGACGTTTTTCAGACGCCCGTAGCCCAATTCATGACGGATGTCAGGGTCATAGGTCTTGGCGCCGGGGGTGAGGATGATCGAACCGACGTTGAGTTCGTATTCCTTGTCGGTATCGTCAAAGTTGATGGCGTTAGCGTCGCAGATCTTTTCACATTTGCGGCAGACGCCCTTGGTCAGGAAGAGACAATTGGCGCTGTCGATGGCCCTGGTGTTCGGCACCGCCTGGGGAAAAAGGGCATAAATGGCCTTGCGCTTATCCAGCCCCAGATTGAAGATATTGGCGACCTTGACCGGGCACTCCCCCTCGCAGGCGGCACAACCGGTACAGCGGTCGGCATCGACGTATCTGGCCTTTTCAAGGATGGTGGCGGTGAAGTTGCCCTCTTCGCCCGTAACCTTGGTGACACTGGCCAGGGTATGCATTTTGATATTGGGATGACGACTGCTCTCAACCATGCGCGGAGAAATCATACACATGGCGCAATCGCCGGTGGGGAAGGTCTTGTCCAGTCTGGACATTGTCCCGCCGATGGAAGATTCATCATTGATCAGATGAACCATGAGACCACTGCCGGCCAGATCAAGGGCGGCCTGCATACCTCCGATTCCGGCACCCACAACCAGCACTGAACCAACTCTGTCTTTTTTTTCCTGTCCCGGGCTAATCTTTGTCAAAACAAGATCCTCCTTCAGGTCAGTCCCGACACCTTCGCAACACTGGCCATTCTGCAATCACCAGAGAAACCCGCGGGACGTGATCAGAATAATACGGTTAGAAAATAAATCGGTAAACGTTCTTCTGCTCTTACTTAATATATACACCAATCTCTTTTTTACTCCCCGGCGCGGCAGATGCAAAGTGATTTAATGGATCGGCTGC
>JANOIV010000161.1:0-35356 GCA_031407875.1 Desulfobulbaceae bacterium
GAGTTGCCTTCGATGACGATGGCTGCCCCAGCTGTCTTCTGCATTTGCTCACCATTTTTTACCAGTACTTCGGTCATATCTGACCGCACTCCAGACTGATCGAAATCGAAATAGATCGGGAACAGGTTTTCAGAGCATCGACCATGCATTCTCTTATACTCGTCAGATTCCGAAGCAGGACTGGAAAGACTATTGGAGGCCGCATCGTCGAGGGTGCCTTCGGATGCAATAGTGTTTTCGTCATAACCACTGGCTCCAGATGCATTACCGGCATTGCCACCGGCCGTGCCATCGGGCGGGATAACAGCTTTTTTACTGCAGCCAGTACCGAGTAATGCAAGTGAGCTCATGAGGGTGATAAGCATGGCGGTCTTGCAGATAGTTTTCTTCATAATTTCTCCTATTCCATTATAGATCAACGGTTAAAGCGTAAACAACTCATATGACGTTGCATAAATTTATACAGTTTACAAATTTTATATTCTATCCCTATTCGGCGGGAGGTCAAGAAAATTTGTCAGGGAGGAGAAAGGAAAAGTTCTTATTCCCTGTTTTTGAGAATGGCATCCCAAAATCCTGAAGGGTAAGATTTCCTTGAGTGTCAGTAATTTCTATAATATTCAAAATTTTAGGTGGGCTTGATGAATACGACAGTGAAATGGCATCAGACATGGTGAACACAAAACAGTACAGGCTGGTGGCAAGCTGTGCGGCCGGACTTGAAGACCTCGTTGCAGGTGAGGTGGAATCATTTGCCGCTCGTGACATAACCGTGGCAAAGGGAGTGGTTGGTTGGCTTGGTACACTTGAGAGCGGTTACAGAGCCTGCCTTTGGTCGCGATTTGCCTCGAGGATTTTTCTGCAGTTGGCACAATTCGAGGTGGCCGATGAGGAAACGCTCTATTCAAATTGCAAATCAATTGCCTGGGATGAGCATCTGGGGTTGGCCACAACCTTTGCCGTTGACTGCACTCTCTCGGGGGAATCGCCGCTCAGTCATAGCCGCTTTGCCGCCCTGCGCTTGAAAGATGGCCTGGTAGATTCCTTCAGGGAACGTGTCGGGGAGCGCCCTTCGGTTGACGTAGATCTTCCTGGTGTCCGTATCAATCTGCATATCGAAGGGACGACGGCGACCGTTTCACTCGATCTTTCCGGGGAGAGCCTGCACCGTAGAGGTTATCGGGTGACCGGTTGTCTCGCTCCTCTCAAAGAGACCCTTGCCGCCGCCCTTGTCGCCCTGAGTGGTTGGCTTGATGCCGATCTCCCGTCCACGCTGCTTGATCCGATGTGTGGTACCGGGACCTTGCTGATAGAGGCCGCTCTGATGGTTGCTGATTCGGCACCTGGCCTGTCTCGGAGTTATTTCGGTTTCATGGGTTGGACCCAGCACGATTCCGGGCTCTGGGAGAATCTGGTGGAAGAGGCTGTAGGCCGGGAAAAAGCGGGATTTTCCAGGAAATGGCCCATTTTTCTCGGATATGATGCCGACCCGAAGGTGGTGGCAGCGGCCAGGAAGAATATAGAAAAAGCCGGTCTGGCTGACTTTATCAGGGTAAAACAGGCAGAACTAGCCCGTCTGCAGCCCCCATCCCATACCGGCATGCTGCTCTCCAACCTTCCCTATGGTGAACGTCTTTCCGAAACCGAAGAGGTGGGTTATCTGTATCGGGCCTATGGCCGGATCGTACGGGAGAGGTTTGGCGGTTGGAAGACAGGCGTGTTTATTTCGAACCCGGAATTGATAGACAGTTTCGCTCTTTTCTGGGACAAAAAATACCGACTTTATAACGGCTCTCTGCCGTGTAGACTGCTGCTCGGATCTGTCCCGGAAAATACCGAAGAAACTTTCAAGTGGCGACTGAAGAGCACTCCAGGTGAGAATGAATTTGCCAATCGCCTTGACAAGAACATGAAGAAATTTCTGAAGTGGTCAGAAAAAGAGGGAATCACCTGCTTCAGAGTCTATGACCGGGACCTGCCTGAATTCAATATCAGTATCGACCTGTATGGAAAATGGGTCCATGTCCAGGAGTATGCCCCGCCGAAATCCATCGATCCCGAGCTGGCAAGGGTCAGATTTTCCCATGCCTTGCAAAGTATTCGTGAAGTGCTCGGAGTGAGGCGGGAAAGGGTATTTATCAAGACTCGCCAGCGGCAGAAAGGAAGCGAGCAATATCAGCAGAAGGATAGCCGAAAAAAAATGTACGAGGTCCGGGAAGGAGAGTGCTATTTTCTCGTCAATTTCACGGATTATCTCGATACCGGCCTGTTTCTCGATCACCGCCCCATCCGGTTGCGGATAGCCAGGGAGGCATCGGGGAAGAAGTTTCTTAATCTCTTCGGTTATTCAGGAACGGCTACCGTGCAAGCCGCCATGGGGGGAGCCCAGGCAACGACAACTGTGGACCTGTCTGCCAATTATCTGCACTGGACCAGGATGAACCTCTCTCTTAATGGTTTTGCCGAAAATATACACAGTACAGTCAAGGCGGACTGCCTGGTGTGGCTTGAGGAAAATCAGGCCAAATATGATCTCATCTTTGTTGATCCCCCGACATTTTCCAACACCAAGAAAGAGAATCGGGTATTTGATATCCAGCGTGATCATCCCCGTCTCCTCAAGTTGGCAATGGAGTGTCTTGAACCTGAAGGGACACTCATTTTTTCAACAAATTTCAAGAAATTCTTACTTAATAATGAAGTGGCTGATTTATTTCACGTAAAAGAGATTACCCAGGAAACCATTCCCTTTGATTTTTCAAGAAATCCCAGGATACATCAATGCTGGGAAGTAAGGAAATGAGAGCCCAGCTGGGTATTCGTTGGAAAACTCGACAAGAAAGAGATTTGCAGGGGCATGTTCTGTTTATCAAGAATTATTCTTGATAATTTTTCAATATCCAGAGATGATGCTATCATGGAACAGATGAGATATGAGTTAGGTTTTGGTGGAGTGCCGTAATCTCTAGGTTCCTAACTGTTGTCGAGGGCGGGAATTTACTATGGATGGAGTTTTTTTTCAGGAATCTGTGTTGAGGAGTGACTATGAAGACCTTAATTGTTGAAGATGATTTCCTCTCTCGTTCTCTGCTTTCTACACTGTTGTCCGAATATGGTATCTGCCATGTTGCGGTAAATGGCCAGGAAGCCCTGAATGCTGTGGAAAGGGGAATTGTGGAGAATGATCCCTATGATCTGATCTGTCTCGACATAATGATGCCTGTCATGGATGGGCATCAGGCCCTGCAGGAAATACGTAAACTGGAAGAGCGGCACGGCATCATGGGACTGGATACAACCAAGGTCATCATGGTCACCGCTGCCGATGATTCGAAAAATATCATGAAGGCCTTCCGTCAGGGGCAATGTGAGGCCTACCTGACAAAACCCTTGGACCGGGAAAAACTGATGGCACACATCAAAGACCTTGGTTTGGTTGCATAATAACGCACTTGTATAATCCCTGTCTTGGTCGACAAGCTTAAAGCAATCGTTGAGATGATGGAAAAAGCTTTCATTTTGGAGATGAATACACACGAGCATGAATACCAACGAAACAATGATACAAGTTGGGCGTGATGTTTGAGCAACCGCCTCCACCACCGCTCGATCTTGAAACCCTCCGCAACCATTTCAGAGATGCCTATAAACTGAAAGATGAACAGGTTGAGTTTATGATCAGAAGTGCTTCCCAGTCACTTCAGACAGCCCTTGCCGCTGCCGAGCAGGCACTCACGAGCGATAATCGCTGTGCCGCTTTGGCCACGGTAGCTCATGGCCTCAAAGGGCTTTTTCTCAATATGGGAGAAGGCGAATGGGCCTCCCTTGCCAGGGCCATGGAGCAGGCTGCAAAGGCTAACCAGCAGCACGAGTATGCGGCTGTGGTGCAGAAAATTCGCCAAGGGGTTTCTGCCGCGATTACTGACTGCAAGCAGGATTGAACTGCTGCCGGGGCCTGAGAAAGGAGGGCTTATTCTATGGGGCAACGGATCGGGCGGCTTGCCCACGGCTTTAGAGCGCGTTTGTTTCTATTCTTATAGAGACTGATAAACGCAGCACCGGGTTGTGAAAGAGAAGCAAACTTTTGCATTTCCGAGAGGTGTGCCTCTACCTGCCTGTCAAAAGGCCACACAAGAGCACACTGAGCGTCTAAGTCAATGTTTGTTCTGTACCTTTTTTTATATTCTGGTAAGTTGTTACACATAGAGCATGTCGGTGTGTCGCCATTTGCAGGCGGGACAAGGGAACCCGATAGACAATTGGAGATGGAGGGTGTTCGCGTGTCAGAGACAAAAAAACTTCAGCAACAGATTCAAGCTCTGCATGAGCAGATGAGTGCGCAGAAAAAAGCTAATGCCTTCCTCAGAGAGCAGGTCAAAAAATCGATCCTTACCGGAGAAAAACCTGGCTCGGCAGTGGAAAATGTACTGATTGAAGAAGAGGTCAAACGAAGAACCCGGGAGTTGCAGGCGGCCCTGGAGCAGGCTGAGAGCGCCAATCGACTCAAAGGGGAGTTTCTGGAAAACATGAGCCACGAGATCCGTAATTCCATGAACGGGATAATGGGCATGACGGGCCTTGTCTTGGAGACGGAACTTGCCCCTGAACAGCGGCAGTACCTTGAGATGGTTGACGAATCGGTTGATCGCCTACTCGAGGTTGTCACTGATGTTCTTGATTTCTCAAAGATTGAGGCGGGCCGACTGACCCTGGAATTTGAAGATTTCAATCTGAAAGAGAGCCTCGACCTTGATCTGTACCTTCTCAATCTCTCCGCCCGCCAGAAGGATATTATCCTGCTGTGTGAGATCGAGCGGAATGTGCCGCTTTTTATCAATACTGATCCGGTACGACTGGTACAGGTCCTGACCAGTCTTGTCGGTAATGCCATCAAGTTTACCCAAGAAGGTAGTGTGGCCATACGGGTCACCCATACCGGTTATGATGAAAATGGCATGGTCGTACTGCGTTTTTCCGTAGTTGATACCGGTATCGGTATTAAACCGGAGAGACAAATGCAGATCCTGAACACCTTTTGCCAAGCCGAAACCCAGAGTGCCCTGGCCACGGGAGGGGTTGGACTCGGATTGACTATTTCTTCGCAACTGGTCAGGTTGCTTGGGGGGGAGATTGGCCTGGAGAGTAGTGCAAAGGGCTCGACCTTCTGGTTTACTGTCCCGGTCAAGGAAGTCGCTGAATTTGAAGCGATTGAAGATATCGCCGAGCGCACTTTCGTGAATCCGGAGGAGAAGGCGGTGTATGCCCTGAAGGGAGCAAAGATCCTTCTCGCCGAAGATGAGCCGATCAACAGGGTCCTGACCGAGACTCTTCTCAGACAGGTGGGGGGCGAGGTGACGAGCGTGGAAAACGGTCAACAGGCCCTCCGCGAGGCCAAAAAAGGCGACTACCAGATCATTCTCATGGATATTCAGATGCCTTTTCTCGATGGTCTTGAGGCCACCCGGAAGATTCGATCTCATGAAAAGCAGCACGGGGGACATCAGACTATCATTGCCCTGACCGCCCTTGCAATGCGTGGTGATCGGGAAAAATGTCTTCAGGCGGGCATGGACGATTACTTGGCCAAACCCATTGATAAATCACAACTCATCGACATCCTTTTAAAGTATTTGACAAGCACGGCTTTAGTAGTAGATGGAGACTCGGAGAGTCAGCATGTCATCGTCAGCTCGCTGATAGAGTCGGGATGGAGTGTGACTCTTGCTGAGACCGGTCGATCGGCTACCTACGAGGCCTCACTCGCCCATTTTGACCTCATTTTACTCGACACCCAGATGGATGGAATTGAAATTGCGAGGATCATCAGGAAACTGGAGGAATATTCTGGTCAGCATTCCTGTATTCTCGGTATAGGCGGTGTTGATCCGGATGAAGATCGGAGATTTCTGGAAAACGGTCTGGATGGATACATCCAAAGGCCAATCACCGCGACGGCGTTGCAGGAGAAGATCGCTCTCCACAGCAAGGAGCGGGGGCTTTGTCTGAGCTCAGGGGATTCCGTACCGGCAGTCCTCTGATACCTCCTCCAACTCAATATGCCTGCCCGTCTTCATGACTGATATGGTTGTGTGAAAAGGTCGGATAGACTGTCTGCGAAGATCGGACAACAATGGATCAGGTATTTGCAGGGTTCCTGAAAAGACGGGACCGGCGGAAATCATTTTTATGTATACCTATCATCATTCCCTTTTTCCGTGAAATAGAAGAACCAATTGTTATGCTGGATTACTCTCATGTCTGTCTGGATTCCTTCGGCTATGAACTCCCTTCCCGGATTTTAACCTCGCAGGAAATAGAAAATCGCCTTGCCCCGGTCTATGAACGATTACGTCTGCCTCAGGGGCGACTTGAGCTGATGACGGGTATCCGGCAAAGACGTCTCTGGCCTGCGGGGACTCGGCCGAGTGAGGCTGCAAGTCTTGCCGGCAGAAAGGCGCTGGAAAACGGGAGTCGGGATCCGAAAGAGATAGAGTGCCTGATATTCACCTCGGTTTCCCGGGATATGATGGAACCGGCTACCGCTTCGTTTGTCCATAAGAATCTGGGGCTTCCTCCAACCTGCCTTGTTTTTGATATCTCTAATGCCTGCCTGGGATTTCTCGACGGGATGGTGATGCTTGCCAATATGATCGAATTGGGTCAGGTGAAAAATGGTCTTGTTGTCTCAGGTGAGACCGCCGAAGAACTGCTTGAATCGACTCTTGTCCACTTGCTGCAGGATACCACTCTAAGCAGGAAGGGCATTAAACCGGCCTTTGCTTCTCTTACCATCGGCTCGGGGGCGATCGCACTTATCATGGAGAGGGCCGGAGAAGGCGAAAAACGACCTCGGCTTGTTCATGGCTGCTGGCGGGCCAATACCACCCACTCAGACCTCTGTCATGGCAGTCAAAGCGGCGGCAATATGACTCTCATGGAAACGAACTCCGAAGAACTCCTGTACAGGGGGGTCGAGACAGCCTTTCTGACCTGGGAGGCTTTTTCCAGGCGGCCAGGTTGGAGGGGTGGGGAGATCGACCGGTTTTTCTGCCACCAGGTAGGTGCGGCCCACGCCAAGCTGCTTTTTGAGAGGTTGGGGCTCGAGACGAGGAAGAATTACGAGACACTGGCAATTCTTGGCAATGTGGGGAGTGTTTCGGCTCCGATAACCATGGCGATGGCTATGGAGCAAGGGGTCTTCGGGCCTGGACAGAAAGCGGCTCTTCTTGGCATAGGCAGTGGTATCAATTGTATGATGCTGGGAGTGGATTGGGGGAATGAACTTGGCATTCACAGCTGAACAAGGGCGGGTCCTGCTCGAACATGCCCGCAGAATCATCGCCTTGCAACTGGGTCGGGGAGAGTCGCCTGCGAGTGCAGCGCGCTATCCGGTTTTCCAGCAACAAGGTGCCACCTTTGTCACTTTGAAAAAAAAGGGACAACTGCGAGGCTGTATAGGCAATCTTGAACCGGTTGGCACGATCTGGAAGGGGATCCGGGCCAATGCCCTGAATGCCGCCTTCCATGATTACCGTTTTGCCCCTCTGCAGCTCGAAGAGTTGGACGAGATCCATATCGATATCTCCCTGCTTACCCCGGCCGTCCCCCTTGTCTATGCGGACGACCGGGATCTTCTTGAAAAACTCCGTCCAGGGCATGACGGTGTGATCCTCAATCAGGGCACGTCAAGGGCGACCTTTCTGCCTCAGGTCTGGCAGCAGCTTCCCCGGCCGGAGGATTTTCTCGGTCAGCTCTGCCGGAAGGCGGGACTGCACGAAACCGCCTGGCGTGATATGCATCCGGAGATCAGGATCTATCAGGTGCAGTGTTTTGCAGAGGAGTCTGCATGACTGAACTGATGATCCCCAACGTGCTGATCCTGGAACTGCAGGAGATTTATCAGGGCATGGAGAAAGATTATGACAGGGTGGCGAGGCAACTCTCTTTTGGCTGTTCCGGCTGCCCGGATAATTGCTGTGATTCGTACTTTCTCCACCATACCTATGCGGAATGGGCCTACCTGTGGTTGGGTTTCAGGCAGTTGGCACCTGTGAAGCAGCAGGAAATCCTCACACGATCGGCGGCTGTCGTCCTGGCCTACGAACAGGCGCTCCGACAGGGGGAAAGACCACAGGTCATATGCCCCTTAAATGATGAGGGTTTGTGCACACTCTACTCCTATCGCCTGCTGGTCTGTCGCACCCACGGGGTGCCTGCCTCCATGGTACGACCGGACGGTCAACACCTGACCTTCCCCGGTTGTTTTCGTTGCCAAGAGATTGTAGACGACCTGCGTGCACAAAGGGTCGAAATTCCTCTGGTGGAGAGGACACCGCTCCTGCACCGGCTGGCCATGCTGGAAAAAGCCCTGCTAAAAGGTGATCGGCAGCGCTATCCCAAGGTGAAGCTGACGATTGCTGAAATGCTTGTCAAGGGACCACCTGCTCTCCTGCCCAAATAATGTAGCCTGGCCACCTACGGAATCACCATACCGGATGGCCCTATCTTTTGCCTTGAAGAACAAAGGGTCGGAGTGCTCTCAGGTCAAAAGGGGAGCTGTCGGGGCTGGCTGTTCTGTCGGCAACTGCTGGAGGCACGGCGAAGGCGTTCTCGGGTTCTGGCCGAACTCAGGGCGAATGAGGGTAATTTTCGAGCCCTTGCAGATTATTCGGGCTTGCTTGATGAGAAGGGCGGATTTCGCTATATCTCGCCTTCCTGCCAGGAAATTACCGGGTATCCACCGGAGAAATTCATCGAGGACCCTCCCTGTATATCTCCATCATCCATGCAGAAGACCAGCAACGTGTCCGTCGCACAACACTCGACATCTCGCAGTGAAAAAGGGTCTGGACAGCATGGAGTTCCGTCTCGTCACCCGCAGCGGGAAGGTTATCTGGATCGAGTATCGCTGCCAGGCAGTGCTGTCTGGTGATGGCGGGTGGTTGAGCTGGAGAATCAGCAACAGGGATATCACCAGACTCAAGGATCTGCAACAGCAGATGGAACAGGAGACCAAGCTGTTCCTTGCCGGTGAGGTGAACTACTTTTCCCTGATCCATCTCGAAGATGCAGGCAGGGTGCGCAGGGAAATCGAGCGGTATACCGTTTCGAGTGTAGATGATTTCGAGCTGGAATACCGGATCAAAGATGCCCGAGGGGTGTATCTATATTTCTATGATAAGACGGTTATCATTCGGGGACCGGCGAGTGAAGTGATCCGTTGTCATACTTATCTCGTCGATATAACCGCTCGCAGGGAGATTGAACAGGCGCTGCTTCAGAGTGAAGAGCGTCTCTCCCTGGCCCTTGATGGAGCTCAAACCGCCACCTGGTATGGAACATCAACACCGGCAAGATGAGCCACAATGGACGGTGGCCGGAGACGTTGGGGTTCGTTTTGGAGGGAGTGCTGCCCCTGGCCACCTGGCGCGCGAGCCGCATCCATCCGGATGACCGGGAAAGGGTCAGACAGGCCTTAAAGAATCACCTGGAAAATCGATCGCCTTTTTAGCGGACCGAAACATCGGCTGAGGAAAAAATCCGGGGAATATATCTGGATTCTCGACGCCCCGGCAAGACATTTCAGTGGGATGATACCGGCAAACCGCATCTGGCGGCGGGCATCCATATGGATATCATCGAGAGAAAATATCAGGAATAACAGATACATGAGACCAAAAGGTTGGATGCGGTGGGCATGCTGGCTGGGGGCATAGCCTATGCCGGTCAGCGCCCCCTTACGCCTTTGTCATCTTTGATCTGATCATCCCGGTGGGACTCGACGGTAGGCAGACATTGGCCAGATTGTTACGGATTGATCCCGACATCCGGGCCATTATCAGCAGCGGTGATCCCACGGATCCGGTGATGCTTGAGTATGAACAATTCGGCTCTGTGGCGGCCCTGGCCAAACCCTTTGAGTTGACGGAGCTTATGCAGGTCATTGAGAAGGCGGTAACAAGACCCGCTGGTGGGTGATATCTTGCTACACGCAGCAGTCAGATCTTGCATTCGGATGGTCGGAGGAGTACTTCTAGGCTGTGGGCTCAAATTTCAGCGAGTCTGCCGCGGATTTAGGAGATAATAAGTTCCTGCACCTGTACTTGCCGTTATATTTTCCAGTGAAGTAAACGGCCATTTTTATGATGGTATTTTTAAAAAGAATAATTTATTTCAGGATGGTAGTCGATATAATGGTTAATACTGGCTGAGTAAAGAATAAGAAATATTCTTTGTGGGGTCATATGGAACTGCTGGCTCAGAAACCGAAACTGGTGAAGACAGATGGATATAAGGCGGAAAAAAATCCCCGCCGGGTATATGACATCAGTCTTTTATGGCTGCCGGAGATTGTCGAACGGGACGAGCTGTATGTGGCGTACTGCAATGGCGTGATTTGCGATTGTTATACCAAACTGGAATGGTTGGTATAACCCTGGTCGGGATACAAGCTGTCTGGACCTCTCGAACCATGTCCAAAAAATTCCGGGCCTTTGCTGTACGGCAAAAACCGGATTACGGTTATCCTGGCAAATAGGATGTCGGCTGAGATGGAAGAAAGAAGGACGGAATCGACGATAACCAGCCTGAACCTCACTCCCGTCGCCCGTATCCACTCCTGTTTTACCGAGAAGTTTGGTATCCCCAGGCAGCCAGGCCTAGTTGAGTCCGCAACCGCCAGTATGGAGATGCTGCCACCTTTTGACCGCAGAGAGATGGTCAGGGGTCTGGAAAAATTTTCCCATATCTGGATCCACTTCCTTTTTCATGAAACAGTGGCGGAAGGTTGGAGATCGACCATCAGGCCACCCTGGCTCGGGAGGCAGAAGCGGGTAGGGATCTTCGCCAGTCGCAGTCCGCACCGGCCCAATTTCATGGGTCTCTCCGTCGTTCGTCTTGTCGGGATACGCGTGGTAGGGAAAAAACTCTTCCTCGATCTGGCAGGGATAGATATCCTTGACCAGACTCCCGTCTTCGACATCAAACCTTATGTGCCCTACTCTGACAGGATAGCGGAAGCAACGAGCGGCTATACTCTCGAGCCGGAGGCTGTGGCGGAAGTCATCTTCGCCGAGGAGGCGGTTGCCGCCTGCGCTGCCTATCAACAGGAAAGAGGACGCGATATTCGGGGTCTGATCAGGGAGATCCTGCAGCATGACCCGCGCCCGGCAAGTCAGCGGGGCAGGGAGAGGGAATATGGCATGCTGCTCTGGGATATGAATATCCGTTGGCAGGCAAGGGGAGAGGTCTTTCTGGTGCTGAGTTGCGACAGGGTCAGGGCTCGCTGAATCCTTCGAGGAGGCAGTGGACACGGCCGCCTATTTCGTATTTGTTGGTTTCTATATCATAATCAAGGCTGCCGCCGCGAATCTCCGCTTCCTCTGCGACCAGTCTGGTATTGCCGGGGCATTTGACAGTGCGTTTCTCATCATCGTAGTAAAGAAGCTCGGTGTAGAGCGTCTGTTTATCCTTGGTCTTTTGGACGATGACGTTCTCCATGAGGGTGAGCTGCCTGGAAATGGCGTTGTAGATCCCCTTGTCGGCGATGATATTGGTGAGATTTCCCTCTTTATCGAAGACGTCCGTATTGACCTTGGTCAGGATGTATTCGTCGGGTTTCTCGGCCGACCTGGCATTTTCCGCTCGAATATCGGCTGATTTCCTGCCGTTATGGATCTGCTGGATCCTGATTTTGTCCATGCTGAAGTTATGGACATCCTTTTTAAAATCGGCATAGACGGGGTCATAACCTCCCCGTGGTGTCAGGAAGGCGGCCAGAGGAAGGCGCCAGGCCGGAAAAGTAATGATAAAGAGGAGCGGCACCAGCCAGATTATACTGCGTTGATTGATCATCTGTTCGTGTATTTCTGCAGGAGTTCGGCGAAAAGGCCTTTTCCTTCGAGAAGAAGGTCGCAGACCTCCCGGACGGCGCCTTGCCCGCCGGATTGGGCGGTGACATAGTGTGCCGCTTCCTTGACTGCCTTGACTGCGTTCGCCGGTGCAAAGGCCAGACCTGCCCGCGAGAGGAGGACGAGGTCAAGCCAGTCGTCACCCATATAGGCGATTTCAAAAGGGCGGCAGCCGGATTCTTTGATGATTTCCTGGAATGCCTGAAGCTTGTTGGCGGCTCCCTGGTACACGTAGCGCATCTTCAGTTCCCGACTGCGTCTGGTCACTACCTCTGAACTGCGGGCGGTGATCAGCCCGACCTCGATACCGGCCTCCTGGATGAGGCGCAGGCCAAAACCATCCTGGGTGTGGAAGGACTTGCCCTCTTCGCCAGTGGAGGAGTACAGCAGGTTTCCGTCGGTCAACACTCCGTCGACATCAAGGAGCAGGATTTTAATATCTTTGGATTTTTCAAAAATGACCCGACGTTCCAGGACCGGTTTGCCTTCCTCTGATTTGTCTCGTGCCATACTGCGGTAGCCTTCCCGTATTTCACAATCGGAAGGATATAGAGCGTCTTGTTGGGGAAGGCAGGAATCGGGCATGGTTTGGAGCTGCAGTGGAGTTAGGCAACAGCCCTGCGGATCCGCAGGAGTTGCAGCAGAATTCCTTCAATCTCGTCAAGGCGGATGGAATTCGGACCGTCACAAAGCGCCTTTTCCGGCTCGGGATGGATTTCCATGAACAGACCGTCAATACCGGTTGCAACGGCGGCACGGGCCAGTGGGGCAATGAATTCCCGCTGACCGCCGGAAGATCCACCGGCGCCACCGGGCAGTTGGACGGAGTGGGTGGCGTCATAGATGACCGGGCAACCGAAGGACCGCATGACCGGCAGGGACCGCATATCGACCACGAGGTTGTTATAGCCAAAACTCGCACCACGCTCGACCAGCATGATCTTCGTACTACCGGCACCCCGCAGTTTGTTGACGGCGTTTTTCATGTCCCAGGGGGAAACAAACTGACCTTTTTTGACATTGACCGGTTTGCCGGTACGGGCCGCTGCCGTGAGCAGATCGGTCTGGCGGCAGAGAAAGGCGGGGATCTGGAGGACGTCAAGAACTTCAGCTGCGGCCCCGACCTGAGTGATGTCATGGATATCAGAGATGACCGGTACGCCAATATCGGCCCGTATCCTGGCAAGGGTGGCCAGTCCCTCCTGCAGTCCGGGACCGCGGTAGGCGTCGAGGGAGGTGCGGTTGGCCTTGTCAAACGAGGCCTTGAAGACATAGCTGATGCCGAGCCTGGCGCAGATCTCCTGCAAGGTGCCGGCCACTCGGCGGGCCATCTCTTCCGATTCGAGGGCACAGGGACCGCCGATGAGGAGCAGGGGCTGGCCGCTGCCAACCAGAATCGGGGGACCGACAGGATGATCAATGGCGACCGGCGAGATTGTCAAATCAGCCATTTTGTTTCTTGGTCAAGGCGGCGCTGATGAAGTCCCGGAACAAGGGATGGGGTTTCATCGGTTTGGACTTGAATTCCGGATGAAACTGACAGCCGAGGAACCAGGGATGATCTTCTATTTCAACTATTTCCACCAGATTGTTGTCCGGTGAGGCCCCGGAAACAACAAGACCGCAGGCCTCAAGTTTTTCCCGATAGAGGTTGTTGAATTCAAAGCGGTGCCGATGCCTCTCAGAGATCTCGGACTGCTGATAGGCCCGAGCGGCATGGGAATTCTCCCGCAGTACGCAGGGATAGGCACCAAGCCGCAGGGTTCCACCCATCTCCGAGGTCTCGTCACGGACCTGTACCTTGTTGGTGCGGTAATCGAACCATTCTTTAATCAGGTAGATGACCGGGTCAGGGGTGGTCAAATCAAGCTCTGTCGAATTGGCCTTTGTCAGACCGAGGACATTGCGGGAATACTCCACGACGGCAAGCTGCATGCCGAAACAAATGCCGAAGAAAGGGATCTTGTTTGTCCGGGCATGGCTTATGGCTTTGATCTTCCCTTCGGCCCCGCGTTTGCCGAAACCGCCGGGCACCAGGATGCCGTCGCAGCCTTCAAGCAGCTCGGGCGGATCTTTTTCCTCCAGATCCTCGGCGCTGATATAGCGCAAATCCACCTTGGTGCCGTTGGCCAGTCCCCCGTGGATCAGGGCCTCGTGCAGGCTCTTATAGGATTCGGTGAGATCGACGTATTTGCCGGTTATAGCGACAGTCACCCTGTTTTTTGGATTCTTGATATTGTACACCAGATCTTCCCAAGGTTTGATATTGGGCTGCCCGGTCCAGACGTTGAGGAGTTCGAGAATTTTAGCGTCAAGACCTTCCTTGTAAAGAGAGAGAGGCAGCTCGTAGATCGTCTCGACATCAATGCCGGTGATGACCGCATCCTTCGAGACGTTGCAGAACAGGGAGATCTTGGCCTTCAGGCTGTCCTCGAGGGGGACCTCGGTGCGGCAGATCAGGATGTCGGGCTGGATGCCGTCCGCCCGCAGTTCACGTACCGAGTGCTGGGTCGGTTTGGTCTTCACCTCGCCGGCCGTTTTGATATACGGCACCAGGGTCAGGTGGATGAAAAGCGAGTATTCCCGTCCGAGATCTGTTCGGAGCTGGCGGATCGCCTCGATAAAGGGCAGGCCTTCAATGTCGCCGACCGTGCCGCCGATCTCGATGATCGCCACATCGGCGCAGCCGTCAAGCTGGAGGATAGCGGCCTTGATTTCATCGGTGATATGGGGGATGACCTGAACCGTTCCACCGAGATATTCGCCGCGCCGCTCCTTGGTGATCACCGAGTAGTAGATGCGACCAGAGGTGTAGTTGTTCTTCTGGGCCATGACGGCGCTGGTGAATCGCTCGTAGTGGCCCATGTCCAGATCGGTTTCGGCCCCGTCATCGGTGACGTAGACCTCACCGTGCTGAAAGGGGTTCATGGTACCGGGATCGACGTTGATATAGGGGTCGAGTTTCTGGAATGTGACAGTGAGCCCCCGGCTTTCGAGCAGCGCCCCTATACTGGCTGCTGCAAGACCCTTTCCGAGAGAGGAAAGGACACCGCCGGTGACGAAAATGAACTTGGTCCGTTTGCTGGTATGTGATGTTTTCATGCAGCCAACTATAGCAATGGAGCCGGGTTTTTGGAATAGAAAAACCCGGCTCATAGGTTATTATTTTCCCGACCACCCCTCGCCGATTTCTGACAAATTTCCGTGTCGGCCAGACTGTTCTCCGCGGCCTGTTTGCATAGATGGCTTTCCAGGCGGGGACCCTCTTATCTGGTTGCAATCGTTACCCCGGTTGCAACCATGCCCCAACCCGCTGCGCGGTTGAGGACCCGTATCGATGTTCTGCTGGTGAAGAGGTGGCGGGCCCGGCTGGCCAAATAGGCATAACATAACAATACTGCAGCGATAACCGTTGCTACGAGAGCGACAACCACCCCAGTTCGGTAGCCTTTAATACCGAGAGGTCCAAAAAGTCGGCAGAAAGCCGCAGTAGAGCAGCATGACCTTGGGGTTGGAAAGGGTGATCATCAGCCCGCTGGAAAAATACTTTAGGCCGCTGCCCCGGCCGTTGCTTTCTGCCTGGGGTTCCACGGCCTGCGGCACCGTTCGCCAGATCCTGATGCCGAGGTAGATCAGATAGGTTCCGCCGCAGATCATCGGGATGGCCGGCCGGAAACCGGAGGCCAGCGATCTGGCGACGGTGGCGAAGAGGCCGGGGCCGGGAGTCACTGCCAGAACGAGTCCGGCTGCGGAATAGATGGTCATAGAGGTGCCATCGAAGTTTGAAGATGGAGGTTGTTCGTATCGGTATCAAGAACAGCCTCTGAATATCTACCTTTTTCGTCAAACCCTGTCAATTGCCTGGGTTCAAACTTCGGGGAAGGGGAAGTCGGGATCGTCGAGCAGTTTTATCATTCGTTGTTTGGTGCCGGTCTTGCTGTCATGGAAGGCAATGAGAGTTTCGATCGTCTGGAGAACCTCATCTTCGCCCACCTCTTTCTTGATCCGTCTACCGATCCTGGGAGCGGAGCCGCCCTTGCCGCCGGCAAAGACATCGTAGCCGTTGCGACCGGCGATGATGCCGATATCGCTGATCTTCGTCCCGGGACAGCTGAGCATACAGGCCGCGATGGCGATCTTGAGCTTGGCCTTGGTCATGTCGCGGCCGGCGAATCTTGCCAGGATTTTCTCGCTCAGTCCCCGGGTATCGATCAAACCCAGATTGCAGTGGGGTTTACCGACACAGATCCGGGGGATGGGGAATTTGCCGGGGGCCTTGAAGCCGGCACCCAGGGCGGCCAGAGCTGCCTTGACCTCAGCCACCGCCGATTGTGGGACGTTGAGGAGCCGCAGGTTTTGCAGGGTGGAAAAGTAGATCTCAAGGTCATACCGGGTTGCCAGGTCATGGACCTTCAGCATGATGTCAAGGGGCAGTCTGCCCGCGGGTAACAGAATGGTCACACTCGCTTTTTCCTCGGAACTGCTCATAGGGTGATGCTCTTTTCTGGCTGAGATGCGGCGGTTTGCCATGGTTCGTATCGGGTATTGCTCTATTTTCCGTTCAGAATATCTTCGACAGTCTTGCCGTCGATTTCCGTTGTGAAAATGGCCTCCAAGAGTGGCCGTATCTTCATTTCATCCTCCCGGGTGAACAGAAATCCCGGCAGTGGTCTGGCTGAATGGGTCTGTAGTCTGGCCTGCATGATGCGGGAGGAATCATCGAGATGTTCGGCAATCTTGGTGTTTGTCGAGATGTCGCAGAGGGCCAGCAGAACATCGACCATGTTCCCCCAGTATTCCTTCTGGCCCAGATGCTCCATGAGTTGCATCATGGCGGTCGAAGCCGAGAGATAGTGCTCAGGAATTTGGGCCGGTTGCATGACCGAGCAACGCACCGTTGAGATGAAACAGCGACAAGAAAAGGGTCGGGCCGGGTAGATCCTGCAGATATCCTCTTCAAGACAGGGGCAGGCCGAAAGAGTGTCTTTCTCCTCCGGATCAGCCTCCAGGCCATTCAGACAGGCGTGGGCGAATTCGTTGGTGGTCATATGAGGGCGGCTGTGCGAAAGGGGTTGTCCGAGCTTTTCGGCCAACCAGGCCTCCTGACCTTTATCGCGAATATACGAGAGGATTCTCCCACCCTCAAGGGCGGTAATGGTGACATTCTGTGTACAGCAGGGGCTGCAGCCCCTGGCACAGGCCCGGTTATAGTTGCCGGCCCACTGTTCGAACCGGTCGATGATGGTCTGATATATAGCTTCTTTCATAGTATATTTTAAATAGATCCTGTTTCAGAAAGGGTGCCTATCGAAATATAAGTCTTTTTCGGCGGCTGTCAGCCACAATTTTTCACTTCAGGACAATCCCTGGACGGTGAGAATGGCGATGGTGGCATAGCGACCGGCCTTGCCCAGCAGGACAAAGAGGGAAAAGAGGGGAAAAGAGGTGCGGAAGGTTCCAGCCAGCAGACAGAGCGGGTCGCCAACTACCGGTAGCCAGGAGAGAAGCAGGGACCAGACTCCGTACCGCCGGAAGAGGCCTGTGGCCCGGGCCGAAGCGTTTTCATCCAGGCGCAGGACTTTGCTGATAAAAAAATCAGAGCCCCAGATCCCGATGAGGTAGGTGGTGCAGGCCCCGAGGTAGTTGCCCAGGGTGGCGATGGTAACGGCCGTCGGGACATGGTGACCGCCGATGATCAGCAGAACCAGCAGCCATTCCGAACCGAGGGGGAGAACGGTGGCCGCCAGGAAACTGAGAACAAAGAGGGCCGGCAGCCCCTGGGAGGCAGAAAAAAAATCGGGGAGTTCCATCATCATTGCAGATTGAGCTGAGAGGGAGAACCTCAGTCCTTTTCCTCCTTCTCCTCCTGAGCCGGTTTCTGGTCACGGTCGTCAAGCACAGAGGATTCCAGACCTGAACCGCAGCAGGCAGGGCATTCCTCCCGGGAGAGAAGAAAACGGCTCACACCCTTGAAAGAGGGTATCTCGCCGGTACCGTTACAGAACTCACAGGGAGTCTGGTGTGGGGGAGGGATCTGGTTCTTCATTCGATATAGAGGAGGTGATCGGCCTGCAGGATGTGCAGGTGCATGCGTTCATCTGCGTCGCTCAAACCCTGAAAGAGGAGGTCGGCCGAGAGCTGGACAAATGCCGGTTTCGTAGTGGCGATGACTATGCGTACCCGGTTGCAGCCCATGCTGTCACGTTCCTGCCGCAATTCCTGAACCAGCTGCGGCAGAAGGTGCTGCAGGGTGGCCGGATCGTCACAGGGCAGGATGCCGATAAGAAGGCGTCGGCCGATTATCAGTTTTTTGAACACCGGCCCGTCCTGTCGAAGTTCGGTCAAGGTGAGGTCCATATCAGCAAAAATCTCCTCCGGACAGCCGCAGCCAAGGTCCTGGCGGACAAAATGGCGGACTCTGGTAAAATTCTTTACATTTCCCATACCGATAACCTCTGCCATGTTCCCTGGCGCTTTGTGATAGTTGTCAGGTAAGCGAGACTGCCGTCGAGTTTGAGCATGACTGCTGCAGATCTCCCAGAGACAAAATCAAAAAATTGGAGATCAGCGCCCTTGTCCGTTTCCGCTACCTCCCCCACCATTTCCACTTCCCCCCCCACCGTTTTCATTTCCATTCCCACCGTTTCCACTGGGACCGTTGCTTTCATTATTGCCGCCTGAGGCCCCTCCTGTCTCGCCACTCCCTCCATTGCCAAGGCCTTTTGAGCCTGCACCTCCATTCCTGTTTCCGGAACCGAAGTTGTGCAAGGCCTGTGTCGGAGAATTATCTCTCTGGAGATCCGTGAGGCAGTTTCTGGTAACGGTTTCAAGGGAGTTCTGTCGGGCATGGGTTGAGAATGTTCTGTTGAGTTCCTGCATTTCATTGCCGTTAAACCCTTTAGCAATGGCAATGCTGATAATCTGGGTCACTGATTCCGGGGGGACAGTCCGGCGGGCCATATCCCGTGCCGTGGTGAGGGTTTCGGTTATTAGGAGGTTGGACTTTTTTTCGTTTTCTGTGGTTGATCGTGTTTGTACTTGTTGAAGGATTTTTTCCAGATCCTCAAAGGGTAGGCCGGCCGCGTTTCCCGTTGCAATGAGCAGCCCCCATTGGCTCATCCGGCTTTTTTCTCCGGTCAGTTGAGCGGCAAGGCGTAAGGCATGGGTATAGCGGGTGGTTAGTCGCTCCACAGCCAGGATAATCGATGGAGGGGCGGCATGTTTGGCGATACCTTCGAGAATCTTGTCGTTGAGGGGGGCAATTGGTAGTCCCTGGCCGTATGCCTGCATGACAGCGTTCTGAAGTCTGATAATGTCTTGTTCCGCGAAGCGGGCCTGGACCATGGCTTGGGTCACGAGTATGATCTCATTGCCGGCAAGGCCGCTCTCGATCATCTTGTCTGTATTGGCCTGCACTGCCTGCGGCCATAGATCAGAGGGGGTGGCTGAAAGGCTGGTCCCCGGAATTCCGCCGATCATCACGAGAGTCAGGAAAATCAGAATAGTATGTCTCATATATTCCTCCACCGGAAAAGACTGTGCCTGTGGCTTGGGTAGGATTCTTATCATAAAAATTTACACCTTAAGGGCGATAGAGACAATTTTGCGCGCCAAAATCATCGAATTCCTTGAATTGGCAATCAGGAAGAGAGGTCGAACCGTCAACCTGGTAAAAGTATGCGAAATTCTTTCCTGCAGGGAGCCTGATTTCCCAGAATCCCAAGACAGTACGACGTGTTTCATGGGCCTGATAGCCGTCCAGCGATGACAGAAACTGCACATTTCGGGCAAGAGGTCTGTGCAAAGAGAGTGTTACTGTTTCTGCCCCGGTCGGCCTGGATGAATGTGTAGCACAACCGTTCAGACCGAAGAGGAGGATCAGGATAAGGTAGACGAAGCGTGTCATATCGATGTGCTGATGTTAATGATCGAGTTTTCGCCGCCAAAATCGTCACTCTCCCGTAAAGTGACAGTCGGATCGGCAATTTGTTGACCATCCTCCATCATATAGCTGTAATGGTGTTCCCCTGGCTTGAGGCGAAGAGTGATAGACCAGTAGCCGCTTGCCCCGATTTTTTCCATGGGAAGCGGGCTCCACTCCGTAAAATTTCCCATTATCGCCATGTTGTCGGTATTGGGGCGGTAGATGACGAAGCGCTGCTCAATTCCCTGTCCGGGATCTGGTCCGGAACGCAGAAGAAAAAGACTAGTCATTATCAGCGTTGCCAAGGCGCAGCCGGCCAGCAGTGGACGCCAGGTGGGCAGAAAAATGCTTTTCCAGCTGGATCGCCTAATCATCTGTGTTGCAGCAGGCATCTTAGTAACCATATTCGCCCGGAGGAGTTTTTCCTGAGCGAGTAAATCGATGGCCTCGTCTTTTATTGACGCGTCGTTGTGCACCGATTCGACAAATTCAATTTTTTCATCCAAATCAAGTTCGTCGTCAATATACAGACTGATCAGATAGTCTTTCATAATTCACCTGCCCTGAGGATTTTTTTCAGCTTCAGACGCGAGCGGTGGACCTTTATCTTAATGTTTGCTTCGGACATGCCATTAATTTTCGATATTTCTTTGTAGGAAAGATTGCTGCCGGTTATAAGCGAAAGGATATCGGCCTCTTCAGGAGCCAGTTGGGCAAAGGCTTGCAGAAGCACTTGGGACTCCTCTCGGACTAAAGAAGGATCCTGACCTTGAACCCTGTCATGCCGCTCTTCGTCAAAGGGGACGTTCATGCGTTGTCTGCGGGCATTGTCGGCCAGCAGATGGCGACTGATGGTAAAGAGCAGGGCGACACTGAGCTCATTTCTGTCATACCGTTCAAGGTATCGGGTAAAGCTTTCCTGCATGGTATCTGCGGCCAGATAATAGTCCCCAGTCCTGCGCAGGAGATATCCGAAGAGTTTGTCTTTGTTGTTCCTGTAGAATTCCCTGAATGAGTTCACTGACTTTTGCCCGATGACGTTTGAGACCTTCTTGCTGGAAAAGGGCAGTGCAAAACGACATTATTCGTATTTTTTCGCATCAGGCGGGTTTTTCGGTGAGGGTTTCAGGGTGCCCCCGAAGGGAATGTCAGACGGTTTTTCCCTTCGGGGGCAATCAACGAAAATCTAAGATCTATCCCCTGAGGCAGGAGCCACCACCGGAGCCGTCGCGTTTTGGACCCGATCCGTCCTGAGCGCCGGTCCTTTTTCCCCGTTTATACCCCGACAACAGGATTTTCCCCTCAATTGTATTGAGGCAGGAGCCGTCTTTGAGCGTGTCACGCGTTGGTCCCGTCCCGTCCTGGCTGCCGGACTGGCCTCCGTTGCCTTGCCCATTGCCATTTTTTGTAAAACCTGATTCCGGGGTGAAGCAGGCAAACATGAAGATCGCCAGTACAACTGCAAGTGTTTTGTTCATGAATTTCTCCTATGAAGGTTGTTGGTTTTCCCTTTGCAGGGTATCGAGCCGTATTGCATCGATATACTCCTATAACGTTTGAGGAGTTGGAAAGTTACAACCACCGGGATATTTTTTATTCAGATAAAGTTTCGGGCGCAAATCAGAGCGGCGCCGATGGCGTTGCCGACCTCGCAGTGTTCCGGGAAGGTGACGGTGGTGGCAAGTCTGGCCGCCACATTGGGCAGAAAATGCCGGGCCGCGGCACCAATGCCGATCAGCGGGATTTTCAGGGAAAAGTCGACGCCCAGGACCGGATGGTCGTTGCGGCTGGCGACAAAGGTGGCCAGGGATTTGCCCCAGGAGTGTTGGATGATGTAATCGATAAGCAGATTTTCGATCTGTTCTTCGGTGCGCCGGATCACCATCTCGGCAAAGGCCTCAGGTTTCATGCCGCCCGCCAGGCCAAGTACCCTGGCGCCGGCGAGGGCCTGCTCTCTGTCGCCGAGGGAGATATGGCCCAGGACATGCAAGGCATCGGTGGGGGTGAAGCCGCACTCATAGATCTGCTGCATCTTGGCCAGCTGCTCAAGATCTCTGCCGAGGCTGACACCCCCGAGCCCGGTTTCCTGGCGGATCATTTCCGGGGTGGCCTGGCGCCGGGCGACAAGAAATGCCGTCAGTTCATCACCTGGCTCCTGCAGTTCCACCTCCGGGCGCAGGCTGATGAGTTTTGCCCGGTCGCCGGTACCCAGCCATTCACCTATCGGAGGCAGATTTTCGGCCATTGACAGCGGTACGACCCGCGACGGTCCGAGACTGATAGTGCCCTTCTCGTCGATCATTACATGGGAGTCACCGCCGATGCCGCCGGTGCACATATCCACCGCCTCGACATGGGTGCGCCACTGGCCGATTTGACAACCTTCTGCGGCTATCAGGGGATGCCCGTTGGCGACCATGGCTATATCGGTGGTGGTGCCGCCGACATCGATGACCAGGGCGTTGCCGTCGGTCTGCCGGGCCCCGAAATGGGCGGTGCAGGCAGGACCGCTGGCCACGGTCACGCCGGCCTGTTCGACAACCTGGCGGGAGTCGATGGTCGTGGCGTTGCCGCCGATGACCAGCATGGGACAGGTGAGCCCCAGGGCCGCCATGGCCTTCTCCACGCCGTTCACATAGTCCTGCATGATGGGCATGAGTTTGGCGTGGAGGCCGGCAGTCGCTGCCCTTTCCCGCATCCCGGCGGTCTGGCTGATGCGGTGCGAGCAGAAAACCGGTTTGGGATCGATCATCGAGATGGCCTTTTCGGCCACCAGTTCATGGGTCTGGTTGACCATCGACATGGCGGCGCAGACTCCATAGGCATCGACCTCGTCTTTCAGGCCAAGCAGGAGATTGACCAGATAGTCGAGGTCCAGGGGTTCCTCTTCCTTGCCCAGGATGGTGTGTCCGCCTTTGACAAAGATGACGGCCTTGACCGGCAACGTGAAATGTTTGACATAGCCGATGACAAAAAGGGCAACCCGGGCCCCCTTGTTTTCCACGACACTGTTGGTAGCAAGCGTCGAAGAGACGGCGACCGCCTCGATCTCCGCCGGGTCAATCCCCGAGCCGTGCAGGAGGGCAGCCAGGGCGGCACCGGTACTGTCCGAAAGGCGGTGGTGGGTAGTGGGTTTTTTGGCGGTGGCGATGATCCGGCCGCTTGTTTTCTCCATCACTACGGCGTCGGTGAAGGTACCGCCGGTATCAATTCCAATAATATAGTTCTGCATATATGAATTCTGCTTTCTTAGATTATATTTTTAGGCCTCCGCCGTGCATGTCCGGGCGATCTCTCCAACGGGGTTTTCCTGCTGATCATATACCGTAAACTTGTTTGAAAGGACAGGGGAAAACACCCCCGGATATGGAGGAATTGGCAGGGGCAAGGGGTTGCGACGGGGGCGATTGCAGCTTGTATCCCATTTTGAGGTGGTGTATCCTGCCGCGATACTAATCGACTCATTAATTCATTCAACACTTACGGTACCATGGGTTTTCTCAATCTTTCAGACAAACGGTTTGTCATATTCGGACTGGCCAACAAGAAATCGGTGGCTTGCGTCATCGCCCGTACACTCGTGGCAGAGGGGGCCGAGGTCATCCATGTGGTCAGAACGGAAGAGAGAAGGACGTCGGCCCGCAAACTCTTCCCGGCGTCGCGGGTCTTTCTCTGCGATGTCGAAGACGAGGCCAATATCGTCAGGGTCAGCGGCGAGATCGGCCAGGCCATTGGCGCTGCGGAAGGAGCCAAGGTCGACGGGATTGTCCATTCCATTGCCTTTGCCAACTACTCTGGAGGTTTCAAACCCTTTCACGAGACGGTCAAGAGGGATTTTCTGCAGGCGGTTGATATCTCCTGCTTCTCTTTTATCAGCATAGCCCATCATTTCAAGAATCTTCTGGAGGTTGACGCCTCGGTGCTGACCATCTCGATTTCCTCCACCCGCATGGCGGCCGAGAACTATGGCTATATGGCGCCGATTAAGGCGGCCCTCAACTCCTCGCTCTGTTTTCTCGCCAAGAGTTTTTCCGCCTTCTCGCGCATCCGTTTCAACGCCGTAGCCCCGGGCCTGCTCAAGACCTCGGCCTCGGCAGGCATCCCCGGCTATGTCGACAGCTATCTCTATGCGGAAAAGGCCACCCTCCGCAAACAGGCCCTGACCACCCAGGAAGTGGCTAATACCGCTGTCTTTCTCCTTTCAAACCGGTCGTCTGGCATAAACACCCAGACGATTGTCGTCGATGCCGGTATGGAGGTTAATTATTTTGACAGGGATATCGTCCAAAAAGCCGTTGTCAGCTGATACTCGAGAGGGTCATACTCTGCTGAACGTGTAAGTGGATCATGAGAAATGCATTGGTTGCGGGTTGTGCGCCGCCGGCTGGCCCATGGCAATTACCACCATGAAAACCTCGACCCGACCCTCATCGACCGGCTGCTTGAGGTGGCTTGGCATGCCCCGAGGGGACGCAATGACCGGCGCCTTCTGTTTAGCGTGGTCGATGACAGGAAGGAATTAGACCGTATCTGCGAGGAGGTCATGGCCGTTCTGGCGGCGGCGGAAAAGTTTCCGCCGAGCATCGAGTTTTTTGCCGATATCGTCAAGACCCGGCAGACCCAGAAGATCGATATCCTCTTCAGGCCGTACGCTATGCCAGGACAGCAGTCAGGAACCCTTCGATAATCAACCGGGTGCGATAGTTGGGTGGGTCGGCTACCCAGAACAAGCCGGATAGTTCCAGTGCCGCTCTTCAGGCGAAACTTCCGCCTCGTTCTGCAAGTCGCCAGTATTGTCTGTTCAGCGGGCTGCCAACCAGATAACCCATGAGATTGTAGGTGAGCTGGGCGGCGGCAAAGGATACCCCGTGCAGGCCGGCTATCGGCGCGAATTCGACCACATCAAAACCGATACAGATCCGGCTGCTCATGATCTTTTCGATAAGCCACATGGTCTGATACCAGTTGAGGCCGCCCGGCACCGGGGTGCCGGTGGCCGGCATGATTGAGGAGTCCAGGCCGTCGACATCAAAGGTGATGAAGATTTTGGCTGGAAAATCTGCCGGCAGACTGACTCCCTCAATACCTCTTTTCCAGATCTCTTCGGCGTCGAAGTAGGGAATCCGCTGTTGCTCCCGGTATTGCTGTTCTTCCAGGGAATAGCTGCGGGTGCCGATCTGCAGGATGGGGATTCCCTGTTCGGCGATGCGTCGCATCACGCAGGCGTGACTGTAACGTGAGCCCTCAAAACTGTCCCGCAGGTCAGCGTGGGCGTCAAATTGAATGACCCCGAATTCGCCATAGGCCTGACGCAAAGCTGCAACCACCCCGTTCGTCACCGTATGCTCGCCACCCAGCACCACCGGAATCCCCTGTAGAGCCAGACATCTCGTCACGGCCGTCTCAATCTGCGCCAGAACCTCAATGCAGGTTCCCGTACAGGGCACAGGCGGAGCGGTATAAATCCCGTATTCTGCCGGAATCCTCCTGCCATCATAGAGTTCGAGTTGAGCTGAGGCCGCAAGGATGGCCCCGGGGCCTTCCTCGGTACCCGTCCCGTAGGAAACGGATACTTCATAGGGCACGGGGATAACATGAAAAAGCGCCTCAGCCGGTGGGGAGGGGCGCACATCCTCGCCGTGGAAATGCCGCTCTGTCGTCTGTGGTGCACTCATGCCAGCCTGCTCCTGTAATCGCTGTAGCCGAACTTTCTGATAAGGGTCAGTGTCTCCCGCTCCCGACTGAATGAATAGATCGACGGCAGTTCGACTCCGTTGAAGGTGGTATTCTTGACAAAGGAATAGAGGGCCATGTCGGTGAGGACCAGCCGGTCTCCAGCTAAAAGCGGCGCGGCAAAGGAATAGTCGCCGATCATGTCGCCGGCCAGACAGGAGATGCCGCCGAGTCTGCAGGTGTGAGGCCGCTCCTCCGGCCGGCCTGCTCCGATTATATGGGGTCGGTAGGGCATGGCCAGGACATCGGGCAGATGGGTCTCGGCCGAGCAATCGAGGATGGCGATATCCATGCCGTTTTTGATGGTATCGAGGACCGTGGAGACAAAGACCCCGCCGTCCAGAACCACCGCCTCTCCGGGTTCCAGGTAAACCTGGATGTTATTGTACCGTTCTCTGAAAGCGGTGATGGTTTCGCAGAGCAGATCGATGTCGTAGTCACTGCGGGTTATATGGTGACCGCCGCCGAAATTCACCCATTTGAGCTGCGGCAGATACATAGCGTAGTGTTTCTCAAAGCTTGCCAGGATTCGCACCAGGACATCGGCATTCTGTTCGCACATAGCGTGGAAATGCAGGCCATCGAGCGTTGAGAGATCACTACCCGCAAGATCAGCAGGCGAAACACCGAAGCGTGAACCGGGCAGACAGGGGTTGTAGAGCTCGATCTCTACCTCTGAGTGACCGGGATTAACCCGCAGGCCGGTTTCGATCCGTCTGCCGCTGCGGGCGATGGCCTGCCGGTGCCGGTGCCACTGGGAGATCGAATTGAAGAGGATGTGATCTGAATAACGGATGACCCGTTCGATCTGGCCAGGGCTGAAGGCCGGTGAGTAGGTATGGACTTCGCGACCGAAATCCTCCCGGCCCAGTTGGGCCTCAATCGGCCCGCTGGCGCAGACGCCGTGCAGGGTCCTGGCGATAAGGGGGAAGAGACTTGGCAGGGCGAAGGCCTTAAGGGCCAGGAGAATCCTGGCCCCGGTCCGCTGCTGTACCATATCGAGGATGGCACAGTTGCGGCTGATCACGTCCTCGCTGAGCAGATAACAGGGGGTCTCGACCCGGTCGGTGAATTTCTTAGGGAAATCCTGGAGCAGCAGTTCATCGGTCCTGTCCGTCATCGTAGGTTCCATCTAATTCGGCAGATTGCCTTTGAAATCAACAATCTGCCAGGGCAGCCCGTACTGGCTCAGGGCCTCCATGAACCGGTCGGGATCGAGCTGCTCGACATTGAAGACCCCGGCTCCTTGCCAGATGCCCTTGAGCATCATCATTGCCCCGATCATTGCCGGCACCCCGGTGGTGTAGGAAACCGCCTGGGCCTGGACCTCTCTGAAGGCCTCGGCGTGGTCGCAGACGTTATAGATATACTTGCGTACCTTCTTGCCGTCTTTTACCCCTTTAAAGACACAACCGATCACCGCCTTGCCGGTGTAGTTGGTGCCGAGGCTCCCGGGATCGGGGAGCAGGGCCTTGAGAAAACGCAGCGGGATAATCTTTTTACCCTCGTATTCTACCTCGTCTATCCGGGTCATCCCGACGTTTTCCAGGACCTTCAAGTGAGTTAGATAGGATTGACCGAAGGTCATCCAGAAGCGGATCTGTTTGAGGCCCTTGATATGCCTGACCAGTGATTCCATCTCTTCGTGGTAGAGGAGATAGCTCTCACGGGGGCCGGCCTCGGGATAGTCGAAGGAGAAGTGCACACAGCCGTCATTGAGGATGGCGGGAGTCTCGAGCCATCGACCGTCCCGCCAGTGGCGCACGGCCTGGGTCACCTCACGGATATTGATCTCCGGATTGAAGTTGGTGGCAAAGGGATGGCCATGGTCTCCGGCGTTGCAGTCGAGGATATCGATGGTCTCAATGCTGTCAAAATGGTGTTTCTGGGCATAGGCGCAGAAGATATTAGTGACACCGGGATCAAAGCCGCAGCCCAGCACTGCCATCAGGCCCTTTTTCCGGAATCTGTCCTGATAGGCCCACTGCCAGCTGTATTCAAAATGGGCGGTGTCGAGAGGCTCGTAGTTGGCGGTGTCAAGATAATTGACTCCGCATTCCAGGCAGGCGTCCATGATGGCCAGATCCTGGTAGGGCAGGGCCACGTTGATCACCAGCTGCGGTTTGATGTCGTTCAGCAGGAGGACGAGTTCGGCAACGCTGTCGGCATCCACCCGGGCCGTCTTGACCTCGACATTGTAGAGTGTCCGGATCTCACGCGCGATTGCGTCGCATTTTGCCCGGGCCCTGCTGGCCAGGAAGATCTCCTGAAAGACATCGGGATGCTGGGCGCATTTCTTGGTGACGACGTTGCTGACCCCGCCGGCCCCTATGATCAGTACTCGTGACATGGTCGTTCTCCTCTTTCGTTGCTCTGTTGGTCTTGTAACTAGCCGTTATTCTTTTTCGAAGTAGGTGTAGCCGCGCAGTCCCTCATCGAAACCGGCGAGGATCGATTTGCGTTCCTTGGCGGTGATAAAACCCTTGAGGATCGAGTCCTCGGAGATATGTTTGAGTCGCTTCTTCAGAGAGCGCATATCGTATTCCACATAGGAGAGCACATCAGCGACCGAGTCACCCTCGAGTTCCCTGAGGAATTTGTAACTGCCGTCCTCATTCACATGGATCGATACCACATTGGTGTCGCCAAAGAGATTGTGCAGGTCGCCGAGGGTCTCCTGGTAGGCCCCGACCAGAAAGACGCCGACATAGTACTCTTCGTCATCTTTGAGGTCGTGGAGCATGAGGCTGTTTTTTTCATGGGAATAGTCGGGGAAGGAATCGATCTTGCCGTCACAGTCACAGGTGATGTCGGAGATGATGGCGGCCCGCGATGGCGCCTCGGCTAGGCGGTGGATGGGCATGACCGGCAGAATCTGGTTGATGGCCCAGACATCGGGCAGCGACTGGAAGAGGCTGAAGTTGCCGTAGTAAACATCGTAGACCAGCTTGTTGATGCTCTGAATATCCTTGGGTATATGCTCCATGTTCTTGGAAAGTTGCGATATTTTGATTAGAGTGTGCTGGGCCAGGTTTTCGGCCAGGGCCCTCTCGCGGATGTTGATCTGGCCGTGCTTGAAGAGCTGGCGAGCTTGGGTTCGGTAGAACAGGGCATCGTTAAGACACTCCTGGATGTTTTTTGGAGATACCATATCGTGGGCGATGAGCAGGTTCTCCAGGAGGTCGTTGGTCGACTTGGGCAGTTTTTCGGGAATCGGCGGCGGTAGAAATGAGGAGACGTCGAGGATGTTGAAGAGCAGGATGGAGTAGTAGGCGACAATGGCCCGGCCCGATTCGGTGATGATTGTCGGATGCGGTATATTGTTACGGGACAGTACGGTGATGATCGACTCGACAATGTCGCAGCAGTACTCCTCCATGGAATAGTTGCGACTGGAGTGGAAGTTGGTGTTGGAGCCGTCATAGTCGACCGCAAGACCGCCGCCCAGGTCGAGATAGCCCATCCTGGCCCCTTCGTATACCAGTTCTTCGTAGATCCGGCAGGCCTCCATGGCCCCGGCTCGGATGTCGCGGATATTGGGGATCTGGGAGCCGATGTGGTAGTGCAGCAGCTCCAGGCAGTCGAGCATGTCCTCATCCTTGAGGCGGTCAATCACGTCGACGATATGATTCATGCCCAGGCCGAAAACACTGGTGTCCCCCCCTGATTCGGTCCAGAGACCTTCCGCCTGGGTCGAGAGTTTGATGCGCAGGCCCAGATGCGGCGTGATCTTGTGATATTTCGCCCGCTCGATGATAAGATCTACTTCGCCGGGAACCTCAATGACGAAAAAGACCTGATAGCCCATCTTGGTGGCGTGCAGGCCGAGGTCGATAAATTCCTCGTCTTTATAGCCGTTGCAGATCAGGCAGGCCTCGCGGCTTTTCATCATGGAAATGGCGGCGATCAGCTCCGGTTTGCTGCCTGCCTCAAGGCCGTGATTGAAGCTTTTACCAAACTGCGAGATGGCCTCAATGACCTCTTCCTGCTGATTGACCTTGATCGGAAAAACGCCTTTGTATTCGCCGTTATAGCCGTTTTCTTTGATAACTTTTCTGAATGTCTCGTGCAGCAGTTTGATCTGGGATCCGAGGATGTTCTCGATGCGCAGGAGGACGGGCATGGCCAGGCCCCGTTCTTCCACCTCTTTGGCGATTTTATGTAGACTGATCTTCGGGCCGTGATCGGCGCCAAAGGGGGTCACCACAACGTCGCCGTCATCGCCTACGGAAAAGTATCCCGCTCCCCATTTATCGATACCATAGAGCTCAGTGGCTTTTTCAACCGTCCAGTGCTCTTTGTTAAAAAAATCCCGCGTCATGGTGTGCTTCCTCGTTACAGGTGAAAAGGTGTATCTCTGGATGAAAATCCGTTGTGGGAAAAATCATTTCATCGCGAGATCCCCCCACACGCCTTCTTTTCTGCAAAGAGGCGCGTCAAGATTATACCTGTTTTCGTTCTGTTTAGCCATGAATCTGCGAAAACTCGTGTGCTCGACGATAGATCGGACGGGGCTGAGTGGCGGGAAAGACGTGTTGTATAGGTTGAACCTTATTGACATATAGATAAAAATATTTACATTGATTGCATGATCCGGCGTTCATGCCGGGAGTTCGAGTGACTGGGTAGTGCCTGTCTTTGGCCGGTACTGCTGGCGACAGTATATTATATATGGAGGAATTATGTTGGAAGTGAGTGATCTGGCAGTAACCAAGGTCAAGGAATATCTGGTGGAAAACAATATTACCTCGGCCGTCAGGGTGGCCATCATGGCCGGTGGCTGCTCCGGGCCGGTGCTTTCTCTGGCTCTTGATGAGAAAAAAGAGAAGGACAAGGTCTATGAGTATGACGGCCTGAATTTTCTGGTTGAAGGTGCCGTGACCGCCACCTGTGGGGCCATCAAGGTGGATTATATCCAGGAAACATCCGGTTGCGGCTGCAGCGGCAGCGGGGGGGCGGGATTTTCCGTTTCTTCCGAAAAACCGCTGGCCTCAGGGGGAGGAGGATGTGGAGGATCATGCAGTTCCGGGACCTGCGGCTGATCTTCAGGGTCCGAAAGCAGATTTTCGGGAGGTGACAAGATTAGGGGCCGTTACGAAATAACCATTACATTTCCGACTATTTCGTTACGACCCCTTATGCTGATCACAGCATTTCACCTGTGGCAGTTATTTTTTGACGACGGCTTATTGGAGCAGGATACCTATGGGGGGCCTGCTCCTTTTCATTTTTAGGGCGTCATTTGTTTCACCCTAACCTTCCTTGCAGAAGATGCCAAGAGCAGGTAAAAAGGGTTTGTTTCTTGTTTCTTGTTTCTGTCATCATTTTGTTTCCAATTCTGACTGGACACGACCTATGAACGATGAAAAAATTCCCTTGCGGGACAGGATAATTGTGGCCCTGGATGTGGAAAATCCCGATCTGGCCAAAGAGATGGTGAAAAAATGCGAGTCACACGCCGGGTTTTTCAAGGTGGGACTCCAGCTCTTCATGGCCGGTTGGTTTGATTCCGTTGACTGGATTGTTGACCGTGGCCACAAGGTGATGCTTGATCTCAAGTTCTTTGATATACCTGAGACTGTCAAACTGGCGGTGGAGCAGGTAAACAGCAGGGGGGTGACCTTTGCCACTGTCCATGGCAATGATCCGATCATCCGGGCGGCGGTGGCAGCCCGGGGCGACATGAAACTTTTGGCGATCACCGTCCTCACCAGTTTTGGCGAAGAGGATATGCGGGCCATGGGGATGACCCAATCGGTTGAAGACCTAGTGTATTTTCGGGCCAGAAGGGCCTTGGAGCTGGGTTGTGACGGGGTTGTTTCTTCAGGTCTTGAGGCGGGCAGGTTACGGACCGATCTGGGTGACAGATTGCTCATTGTTACCCCCGGTATCCGGCCAGGGGCAAATGTCAGCGAGTTTTCCGACGACCAAAAGCGTATCGTCACGGCGGGTATGGCGATAAAAAACGGGGCCAACTATGTGGTTGTCGGCCGGCCGATCACCAGGGCCGGGGACCCTGCCCGAGTTCTTGAGATGATGCAGCAGGATATTGCATCCTCCGTTGAGAGGTAGCTGGTCAGGGCATGACCCTGCAGGACTGCGGGGGGTGCAAGGTCTTGGGGTCCCCCGCTACGACATGCGGGCCATCTTCCAGAGTTGACAGCAGCCTGCCGCCGGGCAGCATCTGTTCGCTCTGCAACGCAAAACCCTGCAGGGGTTCCATTACACCGATCGGATCGATCTGGCGCAGCAGGGGCGAGTCAAGAAATATCTGTCTGTGTTTACGGGCTGTATCCAAGAGGAAGTCAAGACCGGTCAAGCTGGCGGCTACGCAGTAATTGATCGTTGTGATCGTGAAATTCCGGCCGTAAAGCTGAATTACCGGCGGGACCATCATCTGTGAAAAGGCCAGATCGGCCCCAAATCGTATATATTTCCTGACGCATAGGCGGTCGTTTATCCGTATCCTGTCTTCTGATGCTGCGACCTGAACTTGGGCAATAGGCAGGGTCTCATGCGGGCCTTCAAAGGGAAAAGCGAGACAGGAATGATCCGATTTACTCAGAAGGAAGAGACGGTGGGCCTGATAATCAATAAACACCGTTTCTGTCGGCGAATCAATCCGGGTTGTATCTTCCGATATCGTATAGGTTATCGTGGCAGGGGGCGCCGTGGAGCCACTTGCGGTGTGCACCTGCGAAACGCTCCAGGTGATCTGTTGCGCCATCAACGGGCCAACTCCTGCCAGGCAGAGGAGAATAAAGCTGCCTGGCAGGATGAATGACCTTTTACAGAAGAGCCATGTAACAAGAAGAGAGAGAAAATACATCTCAGGCTCATGCGAGACCAGATTCTTTACTGTGGTCTCTAGAATTTGTAGCCGATAGAGACATAACCCGAGGTCTGGGTGCTTTCCGCTTCTTCTGCAACCTTTCCGAGCGGGAAGCCCAGGCCGAAGACCTGACTCTGGGTGCCGTCGACTTCGATATTCAGATACTCAACACCGGCCTCGAGGAACAGGGCCGGGGTGAACATGTATTTTCCGGAAAAATCAAACATATATGCGTTTCCATCCATGTCTCCTGAGCTGATCTTACCGCCAAACTCCCGTAAGAGATGGTTATCTGTGTCCTCGGCATTGACAATGGGCGAGTAGGAAACACTGCCGGCAAGGGTGAACTTGGGCGCGACCTGGATGTCGGTTCCCAGCTTGAGATACGGTATCGAGTAAATTGTCTCGTAGGTAATGGCTACTTCACCATTGCCAAAGGCCTCAAATCCCGACAGGCCTGAGGGAGAGAACTGATGGATGAGTTTTGCCTCGTAATCGATATTCTGATAGATATAGCCAAGTCCTGCATAAAAAGAGATGCTATCACGTCTCATGAAGGTCCAGTCGATATCCACATCCAGAATAAAGGCATCAAAACTTGAGATCTCGGATTCGGAATAGATATCCAGTCGGCCGGGGTTGGATGCGGTGATCCAGTCGGAATCAGCCATGTTATCGCCGGGAGTTGTGACGTCTTTTTTCAAGGTGGCGTTGATTCGCCACTGATCGTTGATGAGAGCGCTGCCTTCGAGTCTGGCCAGCCAGATATCCAGGGGCCATTCCAGTTTGCTGAAGGGAAAGTAACCATCAAAGACGACTCCTGATGGTGTTGTTATCGGATAGCCGATCTGATAGGTGGTATCGCCGGTCATGAGTTCCGTACCGGCAGAAAGTGTGTAGGTCACACTGTTTTTCGTAATCATTGGTGAAGAGGTCGCGGCATCAGCCAGGGTGATGCTACCGGCCAGAAACAACATACCAAGTCCAAGGGCTGCAGCTGTGCTGTGATAGAGGCGTTTCATCTAAGGTTCCTTCATGTTTGAGGTGAGTGGTATGAGGACGGAGGCTTGTTGTTTTCCGTTCTCTTGCATAATTCAAGAAAACAATATGGATATTATTTGCTTACGATAACATCGTAGCTGGTCTTGCACATTTTGAAAAGAAAAAAACCTGTACACTCGTTGATGTGGGATACGATCAAGATATTTTTGGCAGAGGAGTATTGCCTGCCAGGATTGGAATTCATTCAAAATCGAGGAAGATAAAAAAATGCTGTTGTGAAAAGGCCTTGTCTGCCTCTGCCTGCTTGTGTCCGTCGACGCTTGCCCCTGGCCGCTACAAGTGATCGTCCATCGGGGCTTGTGGCGGGTACGACCATGGTCTGCCAGACCGAACAGGCCATCGGTTTTCACTGGGTCAGAGGTAAATGGAAGTCCACCGATTTTATTGTCGACAGCTTTATCATTGAGAAGCGGGACGTCCGGGCAGCAGAAAAACCAAACGCAGGTTGCCTGGGCATGTCTGCCAAGGCAGGTGCCATCTCTGGCAAAGAAGAGATCTCTTTGCCCGGCTGCTTACCATCCGCCGCCATGGCCAGAAACCCGGCGACGCTCAGGAGCAGATATGCACCGAGTCTCTGGGGCAGGAAGGTGGGAAATGGCTGATCCGGGGAATAAGTTGTGAAAAGTTCAAGTTCAGACCCGATGGCTGGTTTCACCGGACTTCATTGCACGACGATCTTGCCGAAATGCCGGAAGGAGGCGACAAGGATCCCCTTTCGCTGGCTGTCGGCCATTGTCACACCATCAAGTAGTGGGGCGTGACTTTTTTTAGAGGTCAAGCATTATCTGAGAAATGGTTTTTCTACAAGACCGTAGTCTCCAGTTGCCAGGCGGTCTGTAGATGTTTGATACCCTGATGGTTGGTCAGATCGAGATGGATCGGGGTGACGGAGACAAAACCGTTATGGACGGCCGAGACATCGGTATCTTCGGCTGAATCCCTGAGCGGGGTGCCGCCACCGATCCAGTAATGTTTGCGGCCCCGGGGATCGAAGGTCTCCTGGATACTGTTTTCCCAGAGCCTCCGGCCCTGCCTGGTAACGGCGAATCCTTTGAATGCCCTATCGCCAGGGATGTTGACGTTGAGCAGGGTGTTGTCCGGTAGTCCATCTGCCAGGATCCTGCGGGCCAGACAGGTTGCGACCTGCATGGCCAGGGAATAGTCATATGGCGGATCACCGGCAAGCGATAGGGCGAGAGATGGAATACCGTACATCGTCCCTTCAATGGCCGCTGAGACTGTGCCGGAGTAGGTGATGTCATCACCGAGATTCGGTCCCGCATTGATACCTGAGACAAGCAGGTCCGGTTTCTGGCTGAGAAGTTTGCCGATCCCCACGGCGACACAGTCCGTGGGGGTGCCGTCGAGGGTGAACATATTTTTCCCGAGCTCACGAACTCGTAAAGGACGGTTCATGGTGAGGGCATGGGAGACGGCCGAGTTGTCTCGTTCGGGGGCCACCACCACCGTCTGGCCGAGGGTGGTCATGGCCTCTCGCAGGGCCTTTATACCCGGGCTGTTGATTCCGTCGTCATTGGTAACCATAATAATCGGCATAGCTTCTATCCTTTTGTGAAAGTATTGCTGTTTTCTCAGCTGAAGCTGTGTAGCGGTGGAATATCTGGATATGCTCAGCTTGTGATTCCGGCAGGTTTGGTCTCATGTTCAATGATCTGCCAGAACGCCCGCACGACGGGATTGCGCGTATTCTTGCCGAGAACGCAGGCTCCAACGGAAAAAGGTGCAAGTTGCGGTGAGACCTCGAGGATGTTCACCTGGTCCTGGAGCGGGCTTTTTTCCAGAACGAGACGGGGGATGATGCCGACCCCGCAGCCCATGCTCACCAAGGCGATAATGGCCTCGTTGCCGGCGACCTGGGAATAGATATTGGGCTGG
>JANOIV010000231.1:0-13569 GCA_031407875.1 Desulfobulbaceae bacterium
TCCGACTGAAAAAGGATGAACTCGGCGAGCCGCTTGCGGATATCTTTGAAGGACAGGCTGTCGATGATGGCGAATGACTGTTTCAGGATGCCGCCGAGAACCGCGATGACAATCTTCGACAATTCGGGATATTCGGCCAGGAAGGAATAAAACTTCATGGTGTCCATCGTCAGGATGCGGACCTCGCCCATGGCCGAGTTATAGGCCGAGGTGTGGGTAGAATAGATATCGCCGGGATTGAGGATCGACAGGGTGAACTCGCGGTCTTCCATGGCCAGATACACCCGGACATTGCCTTTTTCCACCAGGTAGACCAGATTGTCGTCATGGCGCGGGCCGAACATCAGGGCCTTATTGGCATAGGTCTTCGGGATGAAGTGCCGGTGCAGATTCTGGTAGCGCGGGGATGAAAGCTCTTTGATCAGATTGATCTCGGAAAACCGTGTCTTCATGTTCTACGCTCCTTCAATATATACCAAAAAGTCTCTATGGTTATGAACTATATGTGCCATATTTCAGCAGCAGATCTCTCATTATTGGTACATCCATATCAAAGATACAGAGAAAAATCATGCGCTTCTTTCCTCTTAAATGAGAACAGCGTCTGCTTTGGTGGTAATTATCTTTTGAAGATATGTCTGTCGGGAATCTGACAAAAGGCCATATAAAAGACATACAAGCTGCCCACCTATACCCGTTGGGCAGGGGGCTGAAGAGGTGAGCAGGGGGAATTGCTATAGAGTTACCCTCTGGGGCTCGCTTGAGTTTGTCCGGGTAATTTGCTACAATCAAAACAGGATGCTTGAAGCCGGTTCGCAATCAAGCATCATTGTCGGTTGGGTAATGCAACTCGTTGTCATACTTTTTTCCTTCTCTTATGAATACTCAACAGAAAACCCAGGGATTCCGGTCTATTCGCAATCGGATTCTGTTTTTTTCGATTCTGGTTACCTTAGTCCCGTCGTTCGGGATGGGCTGGTTCTGGTTTGACATGACCCGCAAGGCCACAACCGAGAAAATCGAACAGGAGCTGGTCGATTCCGCCGGTATCGCCGAACGTGAGATCAATCTCTGGTTCAAGGAGCGAAATTACGATTTGCGCGTTTTTGCCAACTCGTTTGTCGTTCTTGATAATCTGAGTCAATATCGTGCAGCAAGCGGCAACAAAACAGCGAAACAAGAAAAGCAAACATCAGCGCATCTACGCAAAATCAGCACCTATCTGACCCTTATCAGGGATCAGTTTACGGAGTACCGACGCTTACTGGTGCTCGATAACGAAGGACAGGTCATTGCCGCCTCGGATACCCCTGATCACGATCGCCCGGTTGTCTTGCCCGGCAACTGGAAAAGTCAGATTGTCAGGTCGCGGTTTTTTACGGGAGACGTCAGTTTTATCGAAGATGACCTCTCTCCCCTGATTTTGATCGGGATTCCTCTGATTTCCGAGCAGAATTCCACTCAGCTTGGTTTTTTTGCCATGGAGGTCCGACTGCAGGCGCTTCTGCCGCTGCTCACGGCCTCCCTTCACGAAACGGACAGGGGGGCGGGTTCCGGCACGATCATTCTGCTTAAAAAAGACGGTCGCTATATTCTGTCCACGGCCTCGCCCAAGAATCACAAGGAGACGGCCAGGGCCTCGGCTCAGGTGCTGCAGCTGTTCCAGAATCCGCGCCAGCTCCAGGTATTCGTCAATGACCGAAAGGTGCGGGATATTGGCCTTGCCATCTCTTTTGATGATCTTCCCTGGGCGCTCGTCATTGCCGAAAACTATGACAATGTCTTTGCCGGCCTGCTCCAGGCGCGGAATCAAATCGTGCTGATTACCATTCTTCTCACCGTAATCATCGGAGGTGCCGCCACCATCGTGGCCAGTCGGATCATCATCCCGCTCAAGGCCCTGACTGATGGTGTGTTACGGGTTGCCGGCGGCGACTTGGCTGTCTCGGTACATATTCACAGAAATGATGAACTCGGCATTGTCACCGGCATGTTCAATGAAATGGTGTGCCGATTGAAGGAGGATCAGACAAAACTTGAACAGCTGGCCACGACCGATTCACTCACCGGACTGGCCAATCGGAAACAGATAATGGCGGAGTTGGCGGGCCAGATTGGACAATATCGAAGATATTCCACGGAATTTTCCATCCTGATGATCGATATTGACCACTTCAAAACGATCAACGACAGCCATGGCCACCTAACCGGCGATGCTGTTCTGGTCCAGCTTGCCCAGGTTTTTCGGGAGACCTTGCGGACCCTGGATCGGGCCGGGCGCTACGGGGGAGAGGAATTTCTTGTCGTCCTGGGCAAGACCGACATTCACAAGGCGCTGCAGACCGCTGAGCGAATCCGGAAGGCGGTTGACCAGCATGGTTTCACCTATGAGGATGTGTCGCTGCACGTTACCATCAGTGTCGGGGTGGCGGGAATCACAGCAGAGGACGACAAGGGTGTCAGCCTGATAGGCAGGGCCGACAAGGCGTTATATGAGGCAAAAGCCGCCGGTCGAAACCGGATTGCCCCGGACTCCGTCAACGCACCGGTTTCTTCTCCGGTCAGTCAGGCAGGCCCCGAGTGATTCCCGACTATGTGACCGGTTTGGGGAAGGGGAGAGTTGTTTCAGGAACGGCCAGCAGGGAATAATGAATCCAGCCAACCTGACCGTTTTTGCTGGTTACTTTAATCCAGTTTCCTTGATAGCCGGTGGCGGTTACCGTCGATTTCGCGGCCAGGGTCTCGATGAGTTTTCCACGTACGCCGGGTTTTTTGCGGAGATTGCTGCGTCTTGCTACCTGCAGATGCAGGGGCGCAATGAAGTCGGCATAGACACTTTTTTTCACCATCGTGGCCAGGGCTGTTTTGCTCCGCATAGACCGAGTCAATTCCATAGCCTGAGACGCCAGAGAACAGACCTTATCGTAATTGCCTCGCTCAAGTTCAGTCTTGCTCTCTGCGATGTATTGATCGACCTGCACAAAAACCGGCTGCTCTTTGTCAGTGGCAAGCTCTTTGGCTGCATTGATATCCGTCTCCACTTCAGCCAGATAGGTCACTGCTTCAACCTTGGTGTTTGGGCTAGGTATCCTTAACCTTACCTTGTTATGCACCGCTTCCCGGCTAAGGTCATCCTGGGTGGATTTGCTTCTGTTGATTTCCGCCTGTTTCTCAAACAGCTCCATCTGCAATCTGGCCGTTACTGCATTCTGCTCGGCCAGTTTAGCCGCCAACTGGCTGTTTTTTTTCTGTAATACAGTGTTTTGACGAAGCATTTCCGCAGTCTTAGTTGCCGCTTCTTTGGTCGCTGAACAACCGAACAACAGGGCCGACATGACTAACAGTGCGGATATTACCAGGGAACCTGGGTGAAAACGTGTGTTGTGCAGCATGATCAAACCTTACCTGAGCTGTTCAGAGGGTTAAGTGTATAGATATAGTTGTAAACGCATCCTGGGAAAATACTACTGTACGTTTGTTGAAAAAAGAGCGGTATGGTGAAAAAACTCCTGGCTGCCCCAGATGATAGAGAATAATGGGTTTCCACTTCCCGCCGATGACATGCAGGGTACGTTTGACTGTACAGAAATACTTCCTTCCCCGACCTTGCTTCAAGGCACATCCGACATAATGATATCGATGATGTAAAATTGGACACTACAGCACAAAAAGGTACCTACTTTCATTTTATACCATAGCGACGATGTAAAGAAACCAGAGCATTGAGGGGTTTCTCCACTTTTCCCGTGGAGGACGCTGGAGGGTTTCTTTTATTTTTAAAAAAAATCAGGAGAATGTAATGGATCTGCAATTTTGTGTGGAGAAAGATCTGTGTATCAACTGCGGCGACTGCGCCATTGACTGCCCCTATGGAATCATTGAAATGAAAGGTGAATTTCCAGCGGTGAACAAGGAAAGGGAAGGGGCGTGCATAGGCTGCCAGCACTGTTTCGCCGTCTGCAGCACCGGGGCCTTGAGTATCTTAGGCAAGAAGCCGGCTGACTCTCTGCCTCTCGGGGACAATCTCCCTTCGGCTAAACAGTTGGCAAGCCTTATGAAGAGCCGCCGTTCCGTTCGCCGCTACAAAAAATCCCCCGTCTCCGGTGCGGAAATTGCCTTTCTGCTGGAAACCGTCGCCTATGCCCCCACCGGCGTCAATAACAGACAGGTTTTGTTTACCGTGATCGATAATCCCAAGATAATGGACAGTCTGCGCAGGACGACATACAGCACCCTGGAGGCGATCATCAAGAACAGAGGTCTGCCAAAGGGCATGGAATTTTTCGCGGCGATGGTGGTGGATGCCATAAAGAACGGCAAGGATACCATCTACCGCGGAGCGCCGCATCTGCTCATCGTCTCATCTCCCCAAGATAGCCCCTCGCCTGAGGCCGATTGCCATATCGCCCTCACCTATTTCGAGTTGCTGGCCGCCAGCATGGGACTCGGTACCCTCTGGTCCGGTCTGGCGAAATGGGCTCTGACAATAATTGCCCCGGAGATTTTAGCCGGACTCGGGGTGCCGGCGTCGCATCGGGTCGGCTATATGATGGTTTTTGGCAGACCGGCCGTCACCTATCACCGGACGGTGCAGCGTGACAATGCCCGTATCAATCGGGTGCAGCGAGCTGTGTGATGGATATGTTCTGATTTCAATGCCCTCAGATCACAAAGGCTGCAAAAAATCGGTCTGTGGGATAGAGTGGGAGGCCAGGATCTGCCGGTTTGAGGGGGCCTGGCCTCTATTCTACGGGAAGATGACGGTGCTCATTGCGGCCGTTCTCTGAACATGAGCCCCTCAAAAAAGATAAAGGGAGGAATATCAATGTCCATTAAACACCTGGCCCTCGATCTCTACCGGGCACAGCAGAACGTCGAACGGTTGGAAAAGGCCATCGCCGCGGCATCGCCCCGCGAGCCAGCACTCCTGCTGGAAGAGTTGCGCGAGGCAAAGGCGGAGTGGCAGATGCTGCGGAAGATACTTGACGGTGAGAAGGAAAACGCTGTTCTTCGCGCCGGATCGGCTGTTTTCGGCCGGAAACGCTGATGTCTCTTGACAATCGCCGGGCAGGAACAACAATGTATCGAGCACGACCTGTTTCTGGCAGGGGATATTCATCTCCGGCAGCCTTTGCTGTTTGTCATAGACCAAGGAGGACAACATGGCATTTACACTTCCCCTGGGGAGCGCTCCCCCTGATTTTCAACTGCTTTCCACCGACGGCAAGACCTGTTCGCTCGACACCTTTGCCGGTGCTCGGGTCCTGGTGATCTTCTTCACCTGCAACCATTGCCCGTATGTCATCGGCTCCGATGAGGTTACCCGGGCGACTGCCGAAAAATTCGCCGACCGCGGGGTGAGCTTTGTGGCGATCAACTCGAACAGTAAGAATACCTACATCGAGGACGATTATACCCATATGGTGACCCGCATGGCCGTGCAGAGATTTCCGTGGAAATACCTGCGGGACGAGTCGCAGGAGGTGGCCCTGGCCTACGGGGCGTTGCGGACCCCGCATTTCTTTGTCTTTGATCAAGAGAGACGGCTGGTCTATTCCGGTCGGGGCGTCGACAACCCCCGTGACGTCAGCAAGATGACGGTGAACGACCTGGAAAGAGTCCTGGCTGAGGTGACCTCCTGTAGGCCGGTGACGGTGTCCCTAACCAATCCGATCGGCTGCAATGTCAAATGGGACGGCAAGGATGCCCACTGGATGCCGGCGGATGCCTGCGATCTGGTGTGATACCATTTTAAAAACAGGAAAAAGGATGGAAGAAATTTTTGCCGAGCGGATCGTCAATGTCCCTCGTTCGTTTATCCGTGAGATCCTCAAGGTTTCTCTTGATCCGGCGATCATTTCCTTTGCCGGTGGCCTGCCGAATCGGGATTTCTTCCCGGTCGAGGAGCTCCAGGCGGCAACGCAGGAGGTGTTTCGCGATAATGGCCGGGACATTTTGCAGTACAGTAATTCAGAAGGCCTGCTGGCCTTGCGGGAATATATAGCTGAGAGGTATCTTGCGAAAAAAGGCTTGACCGTGTCTCCCGAGGATATATTGATCACCAACGGCTCCCAGCAGGGCCTCGATCTGCTGGGCAAGGTCCTGGTCAACACGGGTGACAGGGTGGTGATTGAAGAGCCGGGCTATCTCGGGGCCATCCAGTCGCTGTCGATCTTCAGGCCGACCTTTCTGCCGGTTGCCCTCTCCGAAGAGGGGATAGACATCGATTCTCTCAGGAAGATGTGCCTCGGGCAGGGTGTCAAGTTCATGTACGCAGTTCCCAACTTTCAAAATCCTTCGGGGATCACCTATTCGAACAGTAACCGGTGGCAGATTGCCGAGGTGGCCGTCGGCGAGGGTTTTCTGGTGGTGGAAGATGATCCGTACGGGGAGCTGCGCTTTGCCGGCGAGCAGCAGCAGTCGTTTTACAGCATGCTGCCGAAGCAGACGATCCTGCTGGGCTCGTTTTCCAAGATTGTGGCGCCGGGATTCAGGATCGGCTGGATTGTCGCCTCCGGAAAAATCAGGGAGAAACTCCTGGTGGCCAAACAGGCTGCCGATCTGCACACCTCGGGATTTGCCCAGCATATCCTCTGCCGCTACCTGCAGGACAATGATATTGATCGGCATATCGCCCGGATTATCGAGGCCTATGGCGGCCAGTGTCAGGCCATGGCTGCCAGTATTGGCCGGCACCTGCCGGGGAATATCAGCTGGACCCGCCCTGAGGGGGGTATGTTTCTCTGGGGCAGATTGCCGGGGAATATGAGCTCGATGCAGTTGTTTGACTATGCCGTGCAGGAGAAGGTGGTCTTCGTGCCGGGAGATCCCTTTTATACCGCAAAGACCCAGGTGCCGACCCTGCGCCTGAATTTTTCCTGCGCCGATGGCGAAACGATCGAAAGGGGCGTCCTGCGTCTTGCCCGGGCCCTGGCAAAGATGCAGGCGGCGTAAGGCACGATGCAAAAGCTTTTCATCCTTCTTGGCGGTATTCTCATCCTTCTCGGCGTTTTCTGGCCATGGTTGCAGAAACTGCCTTTTGGGCGCCTACCCGGTGATATCTTCATCAAGCGCGAAGGCTTCCAGTTCTTTTTCCCTCTCACCACCTGCCTCGTGATCAATATTGTCCTGACCCTGCTCTACTGGATAATGAGAAAATAGACACAAGAGCCGGAGCTACCACCCCTGCTCTTGTGTTGGCGATGAGGAGGGAGGCGGAATCAGCGGATCTCGTCGCTGTCGACGTAGGCGTAGGCGCTGTGCTTGTGGATCGACTCAAAGCTCTCGACGCTTGCGGCAAACCAGGTGATGTCGGGATGGGCCAGCGCCGAAATCGCCACCTTGCGCACCACGTCCTCGACAAACATCGGGTTGTTAAAGGCCTTCTCGGTGACGTATTTTTCGTCGGGCCGTTTAAGCAGGGCGTACAGTTCGCAGGAGGCGCACTTCTCCACCATCACGATCAGGTCTTCAATCCAGATGAAATCCCTGAATTTCACATGCAGGCTTATTTCCGCCCGTTGGTTGTGGGCCCCGTCTTTACTGATCTCTTTGGAGCAGGGGCAAAGGGTGGTGACGGGCACCCGGACGCTGAGGATAAAGTCCTCGTCTTCGCCGATTCCGCCGGAAAAGGTGCAGTCATATGCCATGAGGCTGCGGGTTCCGGTTACCGGGGCCTTTTTTTCAATGAAAAACGGAAAAGACATTTCCAGTCTTGCGGCCCGGCTCTGGAGTTTTTCCTGGACCTCCGACAGGATTCCGGCAAAGCTGGCAACGCTGATTGCCCCCAGAGAATCGTTGAGGGCCGAGGTGAAGACCTCGACGCAACTGTCGTTTTGGCTCCCCGGCATGCTGGCCTGGATGCTGATCGTGGCGACGGTGTCCTGCAGGCCACCGCCTTTTTCCAGGACCCGGACGGGAACCTGAATATCTTTTATACCAACAGTTTGAATATGCATGCGGATGCGGTACCGGGTTGTGTTGCGTGGCTCATTGCCCGTCCGACTGAAATACGAATCCCGATGATCCGCAGGGGCGGAGGCTGAGGTTCCGGCTCAGATACAATGACGGTCGGTCGTCAGGCACGATTTTTAATACCCTTTTTCCCGATTCTCGACAACAGCCATTTCGGTATCCCTTGGGTCATCCTCTTTTTTCATGCGTTTCTCGCTGAATCGGTGTAGTCTGACAGACCCGATGTGGTTGAAATGTGTGGCTGGAATTATCGTTGACGGAACAACTATGGAAAGTCCTGCATCCGGCATCCGCCTTGACAAGTGGCTTTGGGCCGCGCGCTTCTTCAAGACCCGCTCGCTGGCCAGCCAGGCCATTACTGGCGGCAAGGTCCGTCTGAACGGGGCCCGGATCAAGGCGGCAAAAAACGCCTCGGTCGGGGACGAGCTGGAGATCGTCGCAGGTTACGAACACTACCGGGTGACTATCCAGGCTGTTTCCGCAAACAGACGACCGGCCCAGGAGGCCAGGCTGCTCTACCACGAAGCCGAGGAAAGCCAGAAGGCCCGAGAAGAACAGCGGGAGCTGCGGCGCCTGCAGAATGCCGGTATCGCGGCCCCGGCCAAGCGTCCGGACAAGCGTGACCGCCGGAAGATTAAATCATTTATCCGTAAAGATTGACAGGAGTGGGCAGTGAAAAAGATACAGAGAGCCTTAATCAGCCTGACCGATAAGTCGGGAATCGAGCATTTTGCCTCGGAACTGGCCCGTCTCGGCATAGATATTCTTTCAACCGGCGGCACTGCCCAGAAGCTCCGGGCCGCCGGCATTGCGGTGACCGATGTCTCCGAGTTCACCGGCTTTCCGGAAATGCTCGACGGTCGGGTCAAGACCCTGCATCCGAAGGTCCATGGCGGTATCCTCAACCAGCGGGACAATGCGGAGCACCAGCGCCAGTGCGCCGAACATGGTCTTGCAAATATCGATCTTGTGGCCGTCAATCTCTACGCCTTTGCAAAGACCGTGGCCAACCCGGACTGCAGCCTCGCCGACGCCATTGAAAATATCGATATCGGCGGTCCCACCCTGCTGCGGGCCTCGGCCAAGAACTTCCACGATGTCACCGTCATCGTCGATCCGACCGATTATCCTTTAGTCCTGCGCGAGATCGAGAAGGCCGGCAATACGACCCTGAAGACCAGGTTCCGTCTGGCGGCCAAGGTCTTTGCCCTGACCTGCCGCTACGATACCGCCATTTCAGAGTGGCTGGAGCGAATCGATGTTGAGACGAACACCTACTTTTCCGGAGAATAAGCGATGTTGAAGATGGCAGTCCTGCTCTCGGGGAGCGGCAGAACACTCGACAATTTTCATGAACGGATCACGCAAGGGACCATGGCCGGTGAAATACAGGTGGTCGTCTCTAATGTCGCCACCGCCCTTGGTGTCAGCAAGGCTCAAAAGTATGGCTATCCGGCCTTTTATGCCGCCGACAGCACGGCGGTGAATGCCATATTGCAGCAGTATGAGATTGATATCGTTTGCCTGGCCGGCTATCTGAAACTCTATATGCCGCCGACCCATCTCGCCCGGTCTGTGCTCAATATCCATCCCTCGCTCATTCCCTCGTTCTGCGGCCCGGGCTACTACGGCAGCCGGGTGCACCGGGCGGTCAAGGATCGTGGTTGTACGGTCAGCGGCTGCACCGTGCACTTTGCCGACGGCAACTACGATGAAGGCCCCATCATCCTGCAGAAGGGTGTTGAGCTGGCCTATGAGGACTGCATCGATACCATCGCGGCCAAGGTCTTTGCCGCAGAGTGTGAGACCTTTCCCGAGGCAATCAATCTAGTCGATGCCAAGGGTGTGGACTTTTTCTGGAAACGGGTGGTCAAGTGACGGTGAAAAAGCGTGTCATCATGAACTGCCAGGAGATGGACCTGGCCGTCAAACGGATTGCCCTGCAGATCCTCGAGAAAAACCCGGTCCTAGCCAAAATGGCCCTCGTTGGTATCTACACCTGTGGTGTGCATCTGGCCGAGCGCATCGGCAGAATCGTCTTGGAGCAGACGGGCACGACCGTCCCCTCCGGCAGCCTCGATATTAATCTCTACCGCGATGACTGGAGTCTGATGACCCAGAATCCCGTGGTTAAGACGACATATATCCCCTTTGATGTGGATAACGTCAATCTGGTGCTCGTTGATGATGTTATCTTCACCGGCCGGACGATCCGGGCGGCGATGGATGCCATCATGGATTATGGCCGACCGAATACCATCCAACTGGCCGTGCTCGTCGATCGTGGTGGCCGGGAGTTTCCTATTCAGCCTGATTTTACCGGCATGACGACTACCGTGCAGCCGGATGAACGCATCCAGGTTCTGCTCGATGAACACGGCGGCGGTAATGAAGTCGTGATTGAACGGTGAGTCACTCCATGGAACTCCTGGCGCCTGTCGGTAATTTTGAAAACTTTTTTGCCGCCCTTGAGGCGGGTGCCGATGCCGTCTATGTCGGCGCGCCCGGCTTTAATGCCCGCAATCTGGCCAAGGATCTCCAACTCGAAGAGATCGGGGCGATGATCCGCTATAGTCATGCCCGTGCGAAAAAACTCTACATTGCCGCTAACAGTCTCCTTCTGGAAAGGGAGCTGCCACGGGTCATCGAAACCCTGGCCCTTCTCGAAACCTTCCAGCCTGATGCCCTGATCGTGCAGGATCTGGGCCTCATCCAGCTCGTCCAGAAACACTTTCCGCGTCTGAAAATGCATGCCTCCACCCTGATGACCGCCCACAACACGGAGGCGGTCCAGGCCCTGTCGCACCTGGGATGCGAGCGCGTCGTCCTGGCCCGGGAACTGACCCTGAAAGAAATCGGCTCAATCTGTGCCAGGACCGAGATTGAAATCGAGATTTTTATCCACGGGGCCATGTGCTTTTCCTATTCCGGTCTCTGTCTGTTTTCTTCTTTTCTCGGCGGCAAAAGCGGACTCAGGGGACGTTGCGTCCAGCCCTGCCGTCGGGCCTACAGCACGAGCGGCAAAGGCAAAAAGGGCGGGCATGAGAAGTCCGGCGCCTACCTCTTCTCGATGAACGATCTGACTGGTCTTGCGGCCATCCCTGCCCTCCGAGAGGCGGGGGTAGCCTCTCTGAAGATCGAGGGGCGTCTGCGTTCGGCCCATTACGTCCGCACCGTCGTCCAGGCCTATCGTCTGGCCATGGATGCGACAGCAGAAGAGTTTCAGGACGTCCTGCCGCAGGCCGCAAGCCTCGTTAAGAAAGCCATGAGCCGCAAGATCAGCAGCGGTTATTTTTTCTCACCGCAACCTCCGGAGGCAATAACACCCTACCATTCCGGCAATATCGGCCTGCATCTCGGTCGGGCAGAGAGTGTCAAGCCCGCAGGTGAGGCCTTTGTCTGCACAGTGTCCCTGAAGGAAAGTCTGCAGGTCGGGGATCGTCTTCGTCTGCATTTGGAGCCTTCCGGCGAAAGGGTGGCCTTCACTCTGAAAGAGATGCGGCTTGGTAATGAGTCCGTTCCGCGGGCCGTTGCCGCAAGTCAGGTCCGGATTATTCTGCCGGCCGCGTACCGCCACGAGAAAAGGGATTCTCTTGATCTGTACAAGATTGACTCGGGCAGAGCAGGCAAGGTGGAAATGGGCGATCTGCAAATCGCTGCGGTAAAAAAAGACCTGGGGAAAACCCGTCTCAGGCTGGCGAAACGTATCCAGTCGATCACCTGGGATGCCTGGGAGAGTGGGATTCGCAAGGATATTCAGGAGCAGGCGGGGCCAAAACGGCAGCAGGGGAGTGCGGGTGGTATCCGTCAGAAAAAAGCCGGCAGCTCGGCCAAGATGCCGCTTGAGTGGTGGATCAGGACTAATTCGCTCAAGACGCTGCAGAACAGACTGCCGTTTTCCCCGGACCGCTTTCTGCTGGCCTTCGACAAGGGGCTGGTCGGTCAGGCCGGCCAGATTAAGCGCCTGCTGGGCGCGCGCGTGCGGGATGTGATCTGGGCCCTGCCACCGGTAATTTTGGAACAGGATCTGGCGAAATATCACAAACAGCTTTCCCTCCTGATCCGTTCCGGCTTTAAGTGTTTCCAGCTCGGGCATATCAGTCAGGTCGAACTCTTTGCCGGTCAACGTGTCCGTCTCTCAGCCGATTACACCGTCAATCTCCTCAATAATCAGGCGGTGGTCATGGCCGGTCAGGCCGGTTTCGAGTCGGCGCAGCTCTCCATCGAAGCTGATCGTGAGGCCCTGCGTGAACTCATTCAGGGCTATAAGAAGACCGGGGTGCAGGCCGCAAGCAAGGAGGTGGTGAAGAGAAATACCCGGTTGGGCCTGACCGTCTACGGAGCTCCCGCCCTCTATACCGCCCGCCTGGCCGCAGCGCATTTTTCCTATGATCGGCCGATTGTCAGCCCCAAAGGCGAGCCGTTTGTCATCCGTAAAAAAGAAGGCTATACCCAGACCCATCCCTTACGGCCCTTTTCCCTCCTGCCCTATCTGGTGGAGCTGAAAAACATGGGGCTTGATTATGTGGTGGTCGATATCTCGGGCGAGCCGATGGGCGGCCGGTCCATGCAGGAGCTGCACGAGCGCCTGAACGGCACGGGCCGGTACGCCAAACTGTCCACCTTCAACTATCTCGGTAAACTGGAATAGAGGAATTAATTGAGCTTCTTGCCGCGCCCTTCATCGAGGCGCCGCATCCCTTCCATGAGCAGTTTCATAAAAAAGCCGATCTCCGGGGTCTCAAAGTCCTCAGGCGGGATGCCCGGGTTGAAGCGAAACCAGCCTGACTGTTCTTTCAGGATCTGATAAAAGGCCGAATCACCCACATAGTCGGCATATTTGGCCTTGATGAGGCCCCCCTGGCGGAAGGAGAACCTGGCTGTCCCTTTGGTGAGCTGGCTGATGGTGAGGATGCCGGTCTTGCTGTTCATGTTCAGGGTCTGGAAAAGGGCCTCGGCCGGGATTTCCGAGAGGTTGCCAATCATCCCCGAGGCGAGGTCCTCAGCCCTGATCTTGTTGGATTTATTCAATCGCTCCGCCATCAGGCGGGAGAAGAAGAGCTGGATGCCGGGATAATGGTCGAGGATTTTTCTGAAATTCTGCTGATCAATGTAGAGGATTGAGGTCGGTTCCGTTACCTGGATGGTGGCGCTGACGTTGTCATTGCAGATCAGGCTCATCTCACCGAAGACATCGCCTTTGCCGAGCGTCGAAATTTTTATGCCTGCATCGTTGAGGACGTTGACGTTCCCGGAAACGATGATATAGAAGTGGCCGCCCGGTTCCCCTTTGCGGATGACGATTTCCGCTTTGTTGTATTTTTTCAGCTTGAAAAACTGGATGACATTTTCCAGGTGTTTGTCGTCGATATTCTTGAAAAAGGCAAATCCGCTCAAGAGATGCAGCATCGATCCGATCTCATTTGAATACCGTTCTTCCCCGTTGGCCAGGACAAGATCGTCATCCTTGGTGTGTTCGAGCTTGATGGAGCCGGTGCAGCCGCTGCAGCTGATCATGCAGACCGGGATCTTGTCGCCGCGCTCATACTGGATAATGATCTTCGTCAGGTCGCAGTTGAGGATCTTGCAGACCTT
>JANOIV010000232.1:0-7559 GCA_031407875.1 Desulfobulbaceae bacterium
CCACATCGGCTACGGCATGCCGATCGGGGGCGTGGCCGCGACAACCAACGCGGTAATCCCTAATGCCGTGGGAGTCGATATCGGCTGCGGCATCTGTGCCGTCCCCACCTCGCTGACCGCCATCGATCGCGAGACCTTAAAGAATATCCTGGGCGCCATCCGCAAGACCGTTCCTCTCGGCTTCAACCACCACCGCAACAGACGGCCGGCCCACCTCATGCCCGAGCCCGAATAGGGTATCGGCATCGCAGAGCTGCCGATCGTCAACAAAGAATTCGACAACGCCCTGACTCAAGTCGGCACCCTGGGCGGCGGCAATCATTTCATCGAGATCCAGCAGGCCCACGACGGCCATATCTGGCTCATGATCCATTCCGGCAGCCGCAATATCGGTTTCCGGGTGGCCAACCATTACAATGGTCTGGCCATCGACTATAACAGAAGGCACGGCAAGGATGGCGGCGCCGACCGACAGCTGGCCTCCCTGCCGGTGGCGAATGAGGTCGGCGAGCGTTATCTCCATGAGATGCGCTACTGCGTGCAATTCGCCAAGGCCAACCGGCGCCTGATGCTCGAAACAGTCGAGGATATCCTGCAGCAGTACTGTCCCCCGCTGCATTTCGGTGAGGTGATCGATGTCGCCCATAACTATGCGGCGTTGGAGAACCACTTCCACAAAGAGGTCCTGGTGCACCGCAAGGGCGCGACCAGGGCCGGGCTCGGCGAGACCGGCATCATCCCCGGCTCCCAGGGCTCGGCCAGCTATATAGTCAGAGGCAAGGGCAATGTGGAGAGTTTTTCCTCCTGTTCGCACGGGGCCGGGAGAAGGCTGGGACGCAAGCAGGCCCAACGGCAGCTCGACCTGCAGGCCGAGATCGGCATGCTGGAAGCGCAGCAAATCCTGCACGCCATCAGGGGCAGGAGGGATCTGGAAGAGGCCGCCGGGGCCTATAAGGATATTGAAGAGGTATTGCGTTTGCAGCAGGATCTGGTCGAGGTCGTCACCAAGTTGCGGCCGCTGGCCGTTGTGAAGGGCTGAAACGACCGTTGCCTGCTAACGATTTCCCAGGAAGTGAAAGAAGTGGCTCACGGGGCTAGGCGTGCGATATTCCAGCCCTCGCCCCCCTCATTGCGGCTATAGAGAAAACGGTCGTGCAGGCGGTTTTTTCGGCCCTGCCAGAACTCGATTTCCAGCGGTTCCACCCGGTATCCGCCCCAGAAGGACGGAATCGGCACCTTGCCCTCCCCGATTTTCCGCTTCATCTCCTGGAATTTCTGCATCAACATCTGTCGGGAAGACAGCGGATGGCTCTGGCTTGACACCCAGGCCGCCATCTGACTGTCTTTCGGGCGCGACATGAAATATTTGGCCGATTCGACAGCCGAGATCCGGCTCGCCGTACCGTTGATCTGAATCTGGCGCTCAAGCTCCAGCCAGACGAAGAGCAGGCTGACCCGAGGATTAGCCGCTATCTCCCCGGCCTTCCTGCTCTCGAAATTGGTGAAGAAGACAAAGCCGGCGTTATCGTAATATTTCAGTAAAACCGTGCGCTGGCTGGGCTGGCCGCCCGCGCCGACGGTTGCCAGGATCATGGCGGTGGGATCGGCGATATCCGTCGTTCTGGCCTGCTCAAACCATGTAGTGAACTGTTTGACCGGATCAGGATTCATACCTGAACGGGAGAGGCCCCCCTTCAGGTATTCACGACGAAAATGACTGATATCCACATCTACCTCAATATTGCTCGTATCATCCGGCCTCTTGCTTCTCAGGTGCCCTGCATCACAACGGCATTCTTCCCGCTCAACCGTTAATGACCTCGTAAAAAGTTGCCACGAAGATCATAGATGACTAGATAAAAAGGTCGATATCCAAGGCGTAGTGTTTTCGGCAGGTTCTCGACAATACACATGGTATGTTGAGAATCTGCCGAAAATCTACAACGAAGGAGATCGGGCTTTTTACGACGCCATCAAATCTTGATGTTTAAACTTCCAGTCCTGGTCGCAGTCTTTGCTTGCTTTGCAATGATTATTGAAGAATCTATGCTGTCTCAGATTGATAATCTCCTTGAAAAGGTCTTCTCCTTATGATAAAAGAATGCTGAGTACTTCATTGTGGTACATACTACTATGCTTCGAAAATCTAAAATCAAACACATTTGCTCTGCATTGCTGATTTTTATCTGCGCCACGGTGAGCCTTTTGAGCGTCAAAGGGTGGTGCATTGATAATGGTAATGAGAGTGTTAAGCCTCATGTTGAATTATCAGCTTGCCACGGAGAGATTCGAGGTTGCGATGATACCTCTCCTGTCACCTCTGGGACGCCACACACAGCGGAGAATAACGAATGCACAACCTGTTATGATGTCTCAGCCGACTCTTCTCTTGTAGCAAAATTATTCGATGATTTTTTTGCTTCTCTTGTCTCCACCCCACCCATTAACGGTATTTTCCTCCCTCAACAGCATTCAAAACTTAAAAGCTTTTCCACTGCATCACCAAGTGATGTATTGACAATTGATCAATCCTCCTCACGTCAAAACCCGCAAGCTATAGCCCTTCGCACCATTGTACTTCTGATTTGATATCCTTCTTCATTGTGACTGATTTGATGTAATTTTGGCGTATCCTCTTTGACTGCCATGCGTGTCAAAAGAGAAAAGCCTGAATTACTGCGATGAGTCAGCCTGTTTGTCCCACTAACTCTCTCTGGTGTTATCTTTTGTCATATTTGCAATTGTCAAGATTCATTGAATAATTGTTCGTTGCACGAGGAATAATGCCGGTTTTTCTCAGAAAGCCAGCTTGTTTTTTGATGTCCTCTGTCCGGACTCAATATGAACAACCTTGATGAAGGAAGAAAGCCTTCTCTGGAGTTACTTATGAAAAATACCCAAGGTCAATCACGACCCTTTATTGCCATTGTCCTATCCCTGATCGTCGGATTTGCGGGTGGCGTGATTGTTACTGCCTACAAGACCCCGTCAATAGTGTCTCAAATCCCACAAGCGCAGCAAAATGAACCGACAGATAAAGAAATAAAAAAACATATCAAGCACATGGAGTCTGAGGTAGCAAAAACCCCGCAAGACGTCAAGGCGTGGGTTCAACTCGGCAATGCCTACTTCGATTCTGAAACTCCGGAAAAGGCAATCGATGCGTATCTCAAGGCACTGACCCTGTCTCCCGACAATCCCGAGGTCCTTACCGGTCTCGGAGTAATGTACCGTCGAATCAAACAACCGGAAAAGGCTATCGAATCCTTTGAAAAAGCGGCCCAAGTTGACCCGACTCACGTGCAATCGCGATTCAACAAGGGAGTCGTCCTCTTCCACGATCTGAACGATAAAGAAGGGGCTATAAAAGCCTGGGAGGAAGTTGCAAAACTGCAACCGGACTATTCTGTCCCAACAGGTCAAACTATCCTGCAGCTTTTAGAAAGCGTGAAGAAATAGCCCACTCAATCTTTTTTTAAAACAGATACCTCCAACTACAGGTAATAACATGACATCTAAAGAAAATCCCGTCGTGGAATTTTTCTCTTCTGTCCGTCTTGCTCTCTTAATTATCTCCCTGCTCGTGGTGACCTCAATCATAGGTACCATTCTCCCTCAAGGGCAGCCACTGGGGGTTTATATAGAAAAATACGGACAAGCCAACGCAATTATAATGGAAGTACTTGGATTCTCTAACACGTATACTTCCATCTGGTTTAAATTCCTTCTTCTCGTCTTATGCCTCAATCTCGTCGTCTGTTCTCTGGCCCGGATTCCTCAAGTATTGAAGTTTATAAAAAAAGATAACTTGAGTGCTGATATCGCAAAATTAAAGCGAAGTAAAGACAAGGTCCTCTTCACCTCAAGTGGAGACAAGCAAACGGCTGAAACTGCAATTCAGGCGGTGCTGAAACAGAAAAAATGGAAAGTCTACTCCAAGCGAAATGCTGATTTCCTCCTGTTCTTTGCCGAAAAATCCGCCTGGTCGAGATTGGGAGCATATCTTGTGCATTTGAGCATTCTCATCATATTTCTGGGTGCCCTCCTTGGCAGCATTTTTGGCTTCAAAGCCTTTGTGATGTTGCCGGAAGGATACGCAACATCTGAAATATATCAACAGAATGACGAACAAACAAAAATCCCTTTACCATTCACGTTACGCTGCGATGCTTTTGATATCGCCTACTACGAAAATGGCATGCCGAAAGAATACCGTTCTGATCTGGTTGCCCTAGAAGGTGACAAAGAAGTCATGAAAAAACAGATTACTGTAAACAACCCCTTCAACTATTCAGGGCTTACGTTTTATCAGTCGAGTTATGAGCCGGTGAGCGGCCAGTACACAGTTGAGCTCACAAAAAAATCCATCGCCAAAGAGAAAAATCAGGCAGGAAGGATCAAGCAGACGTTGTATGCAGAACCACGGAAAAAAACCGCCTGGAAAGAAAAACAGGTACGTTTTGAGATAGTTGAAACGGGGGCCGATGGACATGGTCACGGTCCGTATACGATATGGTTTGACGATGAATTGGGAGAACCAATTCAACTTGCCGCAGAAGACAAAAAGCCCGTGAGTATTGAACGTGGTGACACCTCATACAGCTTTATGATCAAACAGCGCTATGCTACGGGGCTTCAGGTGGCAAAAGATCCCGGTGTCTGGCTGGTGTATTTGGGATTCGGCTTAATGCTTGTTGGGTTGTATGTGGCGTTTTTCATGTCTCATCGGCGATTGTGGATCTCCATCCAGGAAAGTGGTGCAACCTTGACAATTATCCTGAGTGGTTCCAGCAATAAAAACCAGGCTGGATTTGCAAAGACTCTTGAGGATATTGCTACCGATTTGCTCAACGAGAAATCTCTCGAACTCAGGAGGATGTGACATGGATTCCACTCAACTTTTAGGATACGCAACGTTTATTTATCTCGCCGCGACGATTCTCTATGTCGCCCTGGCAATTTTCCGGATCGAAAGGCTTGGCCTGTTCGCCACAGCCTTAACGATCATCGGTGTGTTGGTCAATAGCACCGGGATAGGTTTGCGATGGGTCGAGTCATATCAGCTCGGCATCGGCTATATACCCCTTTCCAATATGTATGAATCACTCGTGTTTTTTGCCTGGTCCATCGCGGTGGTGTATCTGGCGATTGAATATATCTATAAAACAAAATACTTGGGTAGTTACGTGGTTTCATTTGCTTTTCTAGCAATGGCTTATGCCTCTTTCTCAGCAGAATTTACTAAAGATATAAAACCTCTTCTGCCGGCCTTGCAAAGTAATTGGCTGGCCGCCCATGTCATTACCTGTTTCATCGGCTATGCCGCTTTTACCATAGCATGTGGCTTGGCTATTCTTTACCTGATCAAAATAAGTTCTGGAGGAGGAAACAGCCAAGAGGAAAAGTCTCGTATACCCGAAGCGATGCGGCCAGATTTGGAGCAGCTCGACATCATAATCTATAAGATGATTATTTTTGGCTTCCTCTGGCTTACTACTGGAATCATCACAGGTGCGGTCTGGGCAAATTCGGCATGGGGCACATACTGGAGTTGGGATCCGAAAGAAACCTGGTCGCTCATTACCTGGTTTATTTATGCACTCGCTCTGCATGCCCGTTACACGAGAGGCTGGAACGGTACCCGCATGGCTTGGGTCGCTTTAGTTGGTTTTTTGTCGGTTGTTTTCACGTACTACGGCGTCAACTTCCTCCTCTCGGGTTTGCATAGTTATGGCGGGTGACGTACAAAATGAAGTCAACCGGTGCGCGTCCCAGAGGAGCAGCTTTTGGATGTTTTTCGGCTTTTGCTCGACACCATCAACACAAGAGGCACAACAGGTGCATGGACATCAACACGATGTGCATATCGTCCTGTCGTAAACAAATAATTTAGACACTCAAACACAAGGAGACAGATGAAAACAGAACGACAATCTATCAAGAGTCAGGCGTCACAGATAAACCAGGCATCGAACCGGCTTGTTTTAATCAACTTCATATTTGCGATGGGTTTTTTAGTCTTCTTTCTGACCTACTTGCCCGCTACTCTTTACGGTAACAATGGACCCATCGCAAGTATTTCGGAGAAGCAATTCGATTTCGGTCAGGTTGCTGACGGAAGCGAGGTGGTACATGATTTTCTCATCAAAAATCCTGGGACGGAGATGCTGACCATCTCCGATGTCAAAACGGGTTGAGGCTGTACCGCCGTCTTTTTTCCGAGACAAATCCCCGCCGGTGGCGAGGGAAAAATTCGTATTAAAGCTCAGATAAGCAAGAAAAACGGCCTGCAGTCTCGTCGGATAATTACCGTTACGACCAACGATTCTGTAAATCCAACAATTGAGCTCATATTGAGCGGTTCAATAAAAAATTAGGGTGAGAGATCTGGAGTTCATCTTTTCAGCCTCAATCACATACTCAAACATAGGAGAGTATTCAGATGAAGTATCTAAAATGTATTATCCCCGGCATAGCGTCACTCATGGTTGCGTTTTCGTCGCCGACCTTTGCCGTTACTGCCCCCAATGGCCAGGATGACCGAGTTGTATGGAAGCAACTCGGAGATCTGCAATTGCCAAGTAAACCCTTGGATATTGCCTATTCTTTGGACGGCAATTACGCCTTTATTCTGACAAACAGCAAGCAGATTTTGGTGTACAATCAGCAAGGGAGACTGCAGGGGCGAATTCCAGTCGACGAAGGAGTGTCGGCAATTGATATCGCACCTCTTGGACAATTCTTATATCTTATTGATAGCAAAGAAAATCGTCTTGCCACTCTGTCAGTTGATTTTGTCGTCGACATAGACACCTCTTCCTCTCCAATCAAGGGGCCAAAGGACGCTCCAGTTACCGTTGCCGTTTATTCGGACTTCGAATGACAATATTGTGGCAAATTGTTGCCACTCCTTGAGCAGGTGCTCAAGCAGAATCCTAAAACTGTAAAAATTGCTTTTAAGAATCTTCCGTTCAAGATGCATGAAATGGCTGGGCCTGCGGCATTAGCCGCTTTGGCGTCTCATGAGCAAGGCAAATTCTGGGAGTTTCATGATCGTTTATTTGCTGAAAACAAGATTACTGCCGACTCTTTCACCAAAATCGCAGCTGATCTTGGCTTGAATCAAGAACGTTTCAATGCGGATATGAAATCACCGCTTTTACTTCAAAAACTCAATAATGACATATCAGAGGCCGATAGGTTGGGCATAACAGGAACACCTGCCGTGTTCGTCAATGGTAAAAAGCTGAATCAACGTACCATCGACGAGCTTCAAAGGTTGATTAACGAGGGATTGACTAAAAAATGAACATGGAGAAAAAATACGACGGCATAAAACGAGATGATGTCCCAGGCATGAAGAATGGCAATCGAGGGGCACCGAGGCTAAAGACCACACTGCTGTGAGGTGGCATGATAAAAATGGACACTTTCTTAAGAGTGAATTAGATCCCCATGATGAGGTGTTCAATGATAAAAAAGAGAAAGAAATACACAGAGGAATTCAGGAGTTCCGCAGTCAAGCTGATCACGGAACAAGGATATCAGATTGCTGAGGC
>JANOIV010000233.1:0-8244 GCA_031407875.1 Desulfobulbaceae bacterium
GGCAAGCACCCTCATCGGATTCGGCGTCCTGGCCTTTGCCTCACACCCGGCCCTCAGCTCTCTTGGCATAACGGTCCTTATCGGAATCGGAGCCGCATGGCCGACTGCTCTTTGCGTTACCCCGGTGCTCCTGGCCCTACCTTACAGGAGGCAGACATGAAATACATTCTTCTCTTCTTCCTGTTTCTGCAGGGTTGTGCCGCAAGCAATCGTCCCCTGGCGCCAACCATTTTAGTCCCAACAGTCGATAACTCTCCCGAGTTTTATACTGTCACCATCAAAGATCCTACGCAGACCCGCTTTACCGGCCTGCTGGGTATCAGTGCCAACAATCACGGCCTGCACTATATCCTTCTTGATGCCACGGGCATAACCTTGCTTGAGGCCCGGATCGATACCCGGGGCAATGTGCAGTCTAAAAGGGTTTTTGGCCCTTTGCAAAAGAGCAGACTGCCGGGCTTTCTGGCAGGTGCACTCAAACGGATTTTCCTGGAACAACCGACACCACTGCCCTGTGAAAAACAGCTCCTTTCGACGTTTTGCGAGGAGAGATTTACCCCAGAAAGTGGACGAAAATGGCGGCAGACCGGGCCTTTCACCTGGTGGTCCGTAGAATTCTCAGATACTGCTCTAAACAACCACCGGCAATCCCTGGTGTATGCCCAATTCCTGTCCGGCATAACGCTGTATCTGACAAAAGACAGCTTAAAAACCATGACTTCCCCATGATAGATACTGCCATTTCCCTCACCAAGGCCATTGCTAATTGTTGCACAAACTGGTCAGGCAGATCAGCTCAACACCCTGACAGCCTGCAAGTTGTCGGGACATTTATATTCCCCACCGATTTTCCGGCCTTTGTCGGCCATTTTCCCGGCAAACCAGTTCTTCCGGCAATTATGCAACTGGCGGCGGTCACCCATCTGGCAGGTCTGGCGCTCGGGACAGATATCCGAGCACAGCACTATCACAGGACGAAATTCCGGGCGATGATTCAACCGGGCGATGAGATCCACATCGAACTGAAAATGGATTATAGTGGTTCTGCCTGGACAGGCGTTTTTTCATTACGCAACACAACCGAGGTACTCGTTTCCTCCGGTTCTGTGCAATACTAACAGAAAAGAAGGATCATTATGGGTTCAAGGAAAAACTACTTCCCAGCGATTGCCAATAGCCCGAAACCTCTCGTTGTCACAACCACCAGAAGGGTCAGGTTTGAAGAGGTCGATGCCCTGAGGATGGTTTGGCATGGCCGTTATCCCTCCTACTTTGAAGACGGCCGCATCGCCTTCGGTGACCACTACGGTCTCAGCTATCAAGCATTTATCGACAATCAGACTGCGGCGCCCATCGTCCAGATGCATCTCGACTACCACGCACCATTGCGTTTTGATGAACACTTTTCCATCACCACCACCCTGCACTGGTGCGACGCCCTTCGGCTGAACTTTTCCTACCTGCTCTGCAATCAAGCGGACAAAACTGTGGCCGAGGGATATACAGTGCAACTTCTCACCGAACTCTCGGGTAATCTTCTCTTCTTCCCGCCTCCATGGCTTGAAGCATTTCGGCAGAAGTGGAAAAATGATTTCTGGACGTAACAGATGAAAAAAATTGTTATTCTTGATGCAGGGATAGAGACTGCTCTGGGTGATCTGGAAACCACATGGGAGGCTTTGCTGAGCGGCAAGACCGGCCTGAGTCATCAACTCATCCCCGGCTTTGAACACCCTTTCCCCCTAGGACTTATTGAATGGCTGCCTTTGCCACTGGGAAGCAGTGCAAGACTGATTGCCTTGCTTAATACGTGCGTGGCTCAAATCCCTGAACTCCCAGGCAAGACTGCCCTGATCTGCGCCACCACCAAAGGGGCAATAGACGAAATTCTGCCGCCAAGTAGAGATCCGGATGACGCCAACCCCTTGCATATCACAGCCCATCTGGCCAAGAAACTGCCCTGGATTGACCATTACAGTATCGTCAGTGCCGCCTGTGCCTCCGGCACCCTCGCTATAATCCGGGCAGGTATGCATATTCGTTGCGGCGATTACGACAACGTCATCGTTATCGGCATTGATCTGATAAGCACCTTTGTCCTCGCAGGTTTTGCCAGTCTGCAGGCCTTAGCGCCGGAAATGTGCCGCCCCTTCGATCGAAACAGGAACGGGCTTTCTTTGGGGGAAGGGGCAGGATGGATGATTCTCACCGGATCAGAAAATGTCCCCGGATCAGGCTACCGGCCCCAAGCCTACCTGAACAGTTGGGGTATAGCCTGTGATGCGACCCACATTACCGCGCCGTGCCGGAAAGCGAGCGGACTCATTGCCGCACTCAAACAGACTTTGAAAAATGAAAGCATCCCGATCGGTGGTGTTAATGCCCACGGGACAGGAACCAGATATAACGACGCCATGGAACTGCTGGCCTACGATCAAATCGCCCCAGTTATGACCCCTATCCATTCGATCAAAGGGGCTTTAGGACATTGCCTGGGAGCTGCCGGGGTTATTGAAGCGGCGCTTACCGTGAGAAGCCTCGCACAGGGCATGATTCCTCCAACTGCCGGATTACTGAACCCAGAAGAAACGAAAATGGTGGTGTCCGGCACAACTGCTTTACCTCTGCAATATCCTTCCATTCTTTCCTGCAATTCAGGATTTGGAGGAATAAACAGCGTCATTCTCCTGAAAAAACCATGAAGAACATACTGGTCCAAGATCGAATTGAGATAACCAAAATCGATATCACGACACTCCCAGTCGATGCGATCGTCAATGCTGCAAACACCTCGCTGATGGGCGGCGGTGGGGTTGACGGGGCCATTCATCGCGCTGCCGGCCCAAAACTGCTGGCAGAATGCCTGACGCTGAATGGTTGCAAAACCGGGACCGCCAAGATCACAGACGGCTACGATCTGCCGGCAAAACACGTCATTCATACCGTGGGGCCGGTTTGGCAAGGCGGCCGGAATCAAGAGAGTTCTCTGCTGGCATCCTGCTATGTTGAATGCCTGAAAATTGCCGAGAAAAAAGGATTTGCGTCAATTGCCTTTCCGGCCATCAGTTGCGGCGTGTTTGGTTTCCCGATCCCTGCTGCTTGCGCCATCGCCATCAATACAGTTTTTTCCTTCCTTGAAAAGAACACTTCTCCTCGGAAAGTAATTTTTGCCTGCTTCAATGATACGGTAAAAAATGAACTGGGAAGGGCGCTCAAGGAAAGAATCGGAAAGGTCGACGATGAATAAGGTGTTTACGAATACCGAACTCGGCCAATGCCAAGGTGAGTGCTCTTAGCCCACATACGCTTTAGTCGGATGAACCGGAAGCATCTTGAACATGAAAATCACCGGTATATCCGGTGAATTGTTTTGTTAAAATTAAGTGTTGTGTCCCCCGAATGCAGTAGTAACTAATTGGCAATATTAAATTAATGTTCCAATAAAACAAAAAAGGATGCCCGTTATTTCGGGCATCCTTTTTCCATCTTAGAGAGGTTGAAACAGCAGTTTAGAAGCTATGACATTTCACACATTGATAACCTTTTCCAATATGTTTTTTATGCAGCTCTTGACCGTTACCCCAGGTTTTCGAGCCGTGGCAGTCGTTGCATAAATCACTCTGCACTTTTACAAGAGCCGTGGGCTCAGTTGTATGACAGCTTGCACACGCCAGTTTAACCTCTCCCCCATTACCTGCCGCATGCTTGTTGTGCATGGCCTCCCATGTTGAGGTCTTCGCGGAATGACAGAGGGTACAGTTTGCGACATTAGCCGGCCAGGTATGATAGCCCAGTTTGCCGAAGGGGAGCATCTTGGCGCCGTCAGGTGTTTTACCGGTGGTGTCATGACATTCGGCACAGGCCGGGGCCATGGACTTTGGTTCAACGCCGTGGGTAATCAGCATCTCGGCATTGGTTTTAACCATGGTGTAGCTGCCGGTCATACCCTGTTCTTCCATGCCGGCCTGTACGGCCTTGTCAAAATCTCCGGTCATGAACATGTCCATGATCACCGGCGGAATGATCTGACCGTTTTCGTGCAGAGGCATTGCTGACCAGTGATTTTTGACTGGCACGATCTTGGATTTGCCGTCAAATGCCTTACCATTGGCCTTTGCCATGGTGTAGGAGCCATCCACATTTTTCGTTATTGTTTCACCAATATTGTAAACGTAAGAGGTGCCATCGAACCAGCGATACTCAGGTTTCACGTTGGCAACCTTAACGTCTGCGCCGACATAACCGCCCTGTCCGGAACAGAAGGCCTGGTTCCAGGTGGGCTTCAACCAGTCGCGGGACATCTCAGTTGCGCCGCCCTTGCCGAATGTACGGATATGGCAGGTCTGACAGCCTACCTGGCCTTGGGAGTGACGATTGTAATCGGCGTTCGAGTGGGGGGTGATACTATGACAGTCGGTGCATTTCGGATCAGCTGCTTCGCTCTGGCGGAGATCTATGCCGCGACCGCCGATCTTGTGTTTCTGTGTCACATGGCAGGCGGTGCAGGTCATATTTTTGCCACCCGGATTAGGGGACATGTGCACGTCTTCGGTGACCGTGGGGTTCTTGGTGCTCAGGCCCATGTCGCCACGTTTTACCCAGTCACCACCGCCGGCCTTGGCATGACAGCGCAGACAGGAAGTTCTGGTTGTTTTGTGGACGTTCTGCGCCAGAGATTCCATGGTTGTTCCAGCCGGCATGAGTGTGTAGTCGGGAACCGTTGTGTAATTGCCCTCTGCGTCCTGGGCACCGAAAACGTATGTCTTTATTTTACCATAGATGTCGGTGACAGTTTTGGCATTGGCCGGATCAGGATCGACAACAAACTTGCGCTGGTAGGTATCACTATGGCACATGAGGCAGTCCACGTCATTGACCTCCGGCGGATGTGGGGCATTGCCGTCGGCACGCACATGACAGCCGAAACAGGCGCCCTTTGACGACATGGCGTAGGTACAGAAGGTGTTGATGCCGCCAACCGCCTTGCCGAGAACTTTGCCGCCGGCATTGCTTAACTCGGTTGTTGGTCCGGACCATTGCATGTGCAGGCTGCTTAGCATGTCCTCTGCCTCAACCTGATGGCAGGCGATACAGGTCTGCGGGCCTTCGTAGCTGGAGATGGCCAGATGCTGGGGAATACTTCCTACCGGTGGTGGATTAACGGGTGGTGAGTCGACTGGCAGTGGGTCGACTGGCGGTGGGTCGACCGGCGGGCTGTTAGCCGCAACAAGAAAATGGCTTGGACTGGATGACATGTCAATCGCCCGGTCCTCAGCAAATGCGTTGCCGGCCAACAACAAACTGAAGGCCGTTATTGCCAATACTGCTTTCTTCATTATTCCTCCTGATTGTACGTTTATTCCATGTTGCGTTTAAGCCGCTACCTTCGCAGCTCTTCGCTTGCCGATGGGTCTTGTCCACTCACTGCTTTCGCATTGTTTTTTTGATTGTGAAACGGAGTAATTACTAATCCCCTTCCAGGAAGCACTTTGTATGCCAAAGTGAGAAATAATTGTAACATGTTGATTGTCTGGAATTAATATAACAACAGGTATGTCTGGGGTTGATGTAACTGGTACAAAAAAATATACTTACGTAAAAATAAAGCTACTATTTCAGCTGAAACTATTTACGGTTTTTGATGAAAGTTCTTGATAGGGTTTTCGCTGAAAATTTCAAAAATCAGCTCGATTCCCGGTCACGTTCATACTGCCATGCCGGACTCTCAAATCTGCCTCGCATCGGCATTTAGGTGATGTCCCCAATTGGTTGACATGCAGTTGCGACGTGTATTATGATTGTCTTGGTCGAAATAATTTTGCACCGGAGGCAATCGATGAGCGAGTTTGAGCAATATTTCTAGTCCCAACGAACAATGCAAGGATTACGGCCTGCGTCGTCAGGGCAACATCGGCTTTCGCGGCAAATATGGCAAGGACAAAAGCCGAAAACTGCTTTACTGCCGCACCTGCGGCAAGCGCTTGCCGCCAGCCGGGCCAGCGCCCTGTTTGGCCTGCATCTGCCGGCCGAGACGATCCGACAGATCATTCACCACGCGGCCGAGGGGGTTGGCGTACGAGCCACCGCACGCCTGCTGAGGTGATCAAGCTCGAACGTAAGGAATAGTTCCACGGGAGCGAGCAGTACGTTCTCGCGCGATTGGCGAAATCGCCCCGTCGGACGATCAATACCGCGTATATCGAAAACGCTCCAACCTGGACTGGCGACTGTGGGATGGCCATCCGGCTCGCAAAGCGCCGACCGTCGCCCGCTCGATGCGCTGGCTGAAGGCCAAGTTCGCTATCTGCGCGGCCTGCGACAATTTGATCCGGGCCCACGAAACGCTCAGCCGCGGCGAGGATCGGATTTTCCGGCCTAAAACCCCGGCTATGAGGCAAACGTGGTGGACCATCGCCGGACATTTTCTGAACTACTGGCCTATCCAGAACTATGTCAAGGATAGGGGGAACTCACCGCCATGCAAAAATGGACCAACGATGGCAATGCATATCGATGAACCGTAGAGATCTCGCAATTGCACTGCTCGTGGTCACGATCTGGGGAGCGAACTTCACGGTCATCCGACTCGGTCTCGATGGCATGCCCCCGATGTTACTGGCGTCGCTCCGCTTTATCCTGGCAGCGTTTCCGGCCGTTTTTTTCGTGCGACGACCAGCGGTGAGCCTCCGTTACTGGCTGAGCTACGGGCTCTTCGTCGGGGTGGGGCAGTTCGGCTGCCTGTTCTACGCGATGCACATTGGCATGCCGGCAGGGGTGGCCTCGGTCGTTCTCCAAGCCCAGGCCTTCTTTACTCTTCTGTTTGCGGCAATGCTGCTGCACGAACCTGTGTCATTGCAAAAAGTTGCCGGTCTTGGCGTCGCGGCGATCGGTCTGTACCTGGTGGGGGGCGTCTCCGACATGGCTGGCACCATCACCCCTGGTGCACTTCTGCTGACGATCGCGGCCGCTGCATTTTGGGGTATATCGAACATTGTCGTACAAAAAGCCGTTTCATTCGCCGCTGCTCAAGGCGAAAAACTCGACATGCTGAGCCTAGTGGTGTGGTCGGCGCTCGTGCCGCCTGTCCCCCTGTTCGGGCTCTCACTCCTGCTCGACTCGCCGGCGACCATCGTCCGGGCAATCGGCAATCTGAATGCGGTTTCGATATTCTCCGTGGCCTACCTTGCCTTTGCCGCCACACTCTTCGGCTACGGCGCCTGGAGCCACCTGCTTGCCCGGCATCCGGCAAATCGCATAGCGCCATTGTCACTGCTCGTGCCGGTGACGGGTTTGATCACGGCGCGAATTGTGTTGAATGAACGCCTGACGGTGATACAATGGAGTGGCTGTCTGCTGGTGGTGGCCGGTCTGCTGCTGGCCTTCTTCGGTTTTCCCGGCAGGAAACGGACGGCCCGCTCCCTCTGAGCGCTCCTTGAGCAGCCCGCGATGCCGTTGTATGCTTAGCCGGGCATTCAGCCAATCGACGGGCCAAGGACCAGCAGCATTTCGGCAATGCTGCTGATCCCGGCAAGCAATTTTCCGGCATTTTTTTACATCGAACATACACCTGCACGTCCTGTCACTGAAGCAATAAAGACAATGGAATGAAAGCACTCATCATGAAAACAGCCAATACCGCGAGAATCTGGAAAAAAGAAACGAATATAGAACAGTTACAATCGTTTTCCGCAAACACCATGGTGCAGCATCTGGGCATCGAGTTTATAGAAATAGGTGATGATTTTCTGGCAGGACGGATGCCGGTCGATGAACGGACGGTGCAGCCCATGGGCCTGTTGCATGGAGGAGCATCCGTGGCGCTGGCGGAGACTTTGGGGAGTATCGGGGCCTATCTCTGTGTTAAAGAAGATAAAAAATGCGTCGGGCTGGAGATTAATGCCAATCATATCCGATCAGCACAAAAGGGCTGGGTTATTGGCCGGGCAACTCCTCTGCATCTGGGCCGCACGACACAGGTATGGGAAATCAGGGTCCGTGATGAGAAAGAGCACCTCATCTGTATCTCAAGATTGACGGTATCCGTATTTTAAGCAGGGTTGCGGGCTGCGATTTAACAAGGTTCCCGTCAAGGCAGAAGATGATGCCGGCTCATGCTCACTGGGTCATCCGCGATGAGGCGGCACTGCTGTCATCTAAAAAAATCAGCCCTTTCATGATAAGGGAATCTATATCCTCCTTCAGGACAATTTCCTCATCTGACAGGGGGGAATTACTGACAAAGCT
>JANOIV010000245.1:0-13219 GCA_031407875.1 Desulfobulbaceae bacterium
CCATCCGGGAGGCGGCGCTGGGCATCGGGGCCTCAAAGATGCAGATGGTCACCCATCATGTCCTGCCGCTGGCCATGCCCGGCATGCTGACCGGGGCGATTATCGGTATGGCCAGGGCGCTCGGTGATACCGCCCCGCTGCTGATGATCGGTATGGTCGCCTTCATTGTCGATATTCCCGGCGGCTTCACCGATCCCGCCACCGCTCTGCCGGTGCAGATCTATCTCTGGGCCGACAGCTCGGAGAGGGCCTTCACCGAAAAAACTTCGGCGGCGATTATCGTGCTCCTGGCCTTTCTCATCTGTATGAACGCCGCGGCCGTTATCATGCGCAAAAAATTTGAAACCAAGTGGTAGTTGTCAAGCAGTCAACAAAAACCGAAGTCCAACACCGTAACATCAAAAAAATCATCAAGGAGAACAACAATGAACGTAAAGAGTATTTTTCTGGCAAGCGCCCTGACTATGACCCTGATAAGCACTGGTACCGCCATGGCCGCCCGTGACTCTATCTCCATAGTCGGATCATCGACCGTCTACCCTTTTTCCACGGCGGTAGCCGAGCAGTTCGGCAAGACCAGCAATTTCAAGACCCCGAAGATTGAGTCCACCGGCACCGGCGGCGGCTTCAAACTGTTCTGCGGCGGAGTAGGTGTTAATTTCCCCGATATCTCCAACGCCTCCCGGGCCATCAAGGATTCTGAGAAGAAGACCTGCGCCGACAACGGCGTCAAGGATATCGTCGAGGTGAAGATCGGTTATGACGGCATCGTGATCGCCAACGCCAAGACCGCGGCCCCAATGAAATTGACCCGCAAGGAGATCTACCTGGCCCTGGCCAAAGAGGTGCCCGATGCCGCCAATGCCGGAAAAATGATCGCCAATCCGTATAAAACCTGGAAAGATATCAATCCAGAGCTGCCGGATGCCGCCATCGAGGTCCTTGGTCCTCCCCCAACCTCCGGCACCCGTGACGCCTTCGTCGAAATGGTCATGGTCGCAGGAGCGGAAGAGTTTGATTTTATCAAGGCCATGAGCAAATCAGATAAAGAGATGTTCAAGGCCATCTCAGAGAGCGTACGTGAAGACGGTGCCTACATTGAGGCCGGTGAAAACGACAACCTGATTGTGCAGAAACTGCAGGCCAATCCGAAGGCCTTCGGTATCTTCGGGTTTTCCTTCCTCGATCAGAATGCCGATGTCGTACAGGGTTCCATTATCGAAGGTGAGACACCTACCTTCGAGGCCATCTCCGCCGGCAAGTATGTGGTTTCCCGCCCGCTCTTTTTCTATGTGAAAAAGGCCCATATCGATGTCATACCCGGCATCAAGGAATTCACGGCTGAGTTCACCAGCGAGAAGGCCTGGGGCCCTGAAGGCTACCTGGCCGACAAGGGCATGATCCCGATGCCTGATGCAGAAAGAAAACAGGTTGCCGATGATGTGGCACAACTGAAGACCATGTAATACTATCCTCGAAAGTCGACAGGCAGGAGATCCATATCTGCCTGTCGACCCTTCGCGGAACAGACTTACCACAAATTACGTAACGCAGCACGAGAGCAATGATCATGGAACTGACATCCCAGCTGGCAAGCCAGTCTTTCCCCACCCTCCCGGCATATGACTTTGCCGCCTCACTCGAACAGACAGAGGTCCAGTCCGCCGTGCGAAAGACCGTAGGCGATCCTTTTGTCGAAAATCCCCGTATGACCTGCCGGGAGGTGGCGGTTTACTACGGTGAAAAGCAGGCGATCCGCAGCATCAATATCGATGTGGGCTGCAACGAGGTATTGGCCATGATCGGCCCTTCAGGCTGTGGTAAATCCACCATCCTGCGCTGCCTGAACCGGATGAACGACACGGTGCCCGGCTGCCGGGTCACCGGCGAGATCCGCCTGGACGGCGAAAATATCTACGACCCGAGCGTCGATGTGGTTCCTTTGCGGGCCAGGGTCGGTATGGTCTTTCAAAAGCCGAACCCCTTCCCCAAATCAATCTTCGATAACGTGGCCTACGGCCCGAAGATCCACGGTTTTACCACCGACAAGACCGAACTTTCCGAAATCGTTGAGACCTCGCTGACAAAAGCGGGGTTGTGGGCAGAGGTGAAGGACCGTCTGCAGGAACCCGGCACCGGGCTTTCCGGCGGCCAGCAACAGCGTCTCTGTATCGCCCGGGCCATTGCCGTCAGCCCCGAGGTCATTCTCATGGACGAACCCTGCTCGGCCCTTGATCCCATTGCCACGGCCAAGATTGAAGAACTCATCGCCGAACTGCGGGAACAGTTTTCCATCGTCATCGTCACCCATGCCATGCAGCAGGCCTCGCGGGTATCGCAACGCACCGCCTATTTTCATCTCGGGGATCTGATCGAGGTTGGCCCGACCGAGCGCATCTTCACCAATCCCCGGCACCGGCTGACCGAGGATTATATCACCGGTAGATTCGGTTGATCGGCATCACTCACTGGATCGCAGAAATGCAAGAAGGCCCGGCGCATTGTCAACGCCGGGCCTTCTTATTTTGTCCTGACTCAACCGATCAAGGCTCAGGGCTCATCGTGACACTGGGTACAATCCTGGGAGATGGTCTTGCCGAACTCCGTTGCATGCGTATCATCGTGGCAGCGGAAACAGCCATAGCCGTCCGCTTCATCCTGATGGCCATTGTGACCTTTATAGGTCCCCCAGGTCACCTTCATATCCGGCCAGACGTTGCCGAGATAGGCATCCAGCAGGTACTTGCCCGATGAAATCAGAGCGGCCTCATGCTCCTTGACAAAGGCATCGCCATTGCGTTTGGCCTGGAGTGTTACCAGGCTCTCGACCAACTGCTCTTTGGCCTCTTCGCGGGAGGTATATTTCGCCTGCAGCACGGTAAAGGCGTCTTCTCTCAGGCCGGGGAGTTCAGGATTGAGTTTTTTGGCGAAGAGCCCCGTGTCAATTTTTTCCGACAGGTTCTCGTAGACATGGGTCGGCCTGTTATGGCAGTCGATACAGTCCATAGTCCGCCAGCTTCCCTCCCCCGCCACCTTTTCTTTCGAGCCGCCGGGGAGATCATATTCTTCGGTGATGCCGTTGGGCTTGGTGACCTTGATCTTGCCGATGGCGGTCCGGGTCTTGTTGAGAGACTGGTACTCGACCTTGACATCCTTGCTCACATGCCAGTGAATGCCCTCAAAGGTATCGGTATAGGGATTGCGGCCGCCGATACGCAGGGAGATTTCCTGGATTGTGGCCTCCTTTTGATTGTCGTTGCTAAAGGAGATGAATTGTTTGGTTCTCTTGCCGTGAAACTTCTCCGGCCAGTGGCAGGCCTCACAGGTATCCCGAGCCGGGCGGAGATGTTCGACCGGGGCCGGGATCGGTGTGCTGAAACTGCCGGTTATGACCGCCTTCACCTGGCGCAGCCCCGACAGCTTGGCCTTGACATACCAATCCGCTCCGGAACCGATGTGGCATTGCACGCAGCCGACTTTGGCATGGGGAGAACGCTGATAAGCGGTGTATTCCGGATCCATGACCTGATGACAGATCGCGCCGCAGAAGAAATCGGACTCGGTGAAATGATAGGCCTCGTAGACCACAAGGGCAAAAATCGTCAGATTGACGACGGACAATACCAGAAAGAGAATGACGGCCCGCCGATGTACCTTCTTGCTGAAATCGATGACCAGAAATACCTTGCTGAGACTGTTTTTAAACCAGCGTTTTCGCCGGACATACCACGAAATGGGGATAAGGATCAGGCCGAACAGGGTCCCCGTCGGAAAGATCAGGAAGGTGACGATGGCGGCATAGTGGTTTTCAATCAGGCCGCTCATATGACCGATAAGGCCGAGGATAAGCAAAGTGAAACAGACCGTCGTCAGACCGACCCCGAACAGACCGATCGGCGTCTTCCACGACACCCCGAACTGTTCCTGCCAGGTAAGACGTTTTTCCGCCTCCGCCTCTTCGTTCTCTTTCTTCTCTTCTGCCAGGTTATCAGACATTTTTTTCTTCCCTCCCAGGACGTAGTTCTATAAAAATCTGTAGCATTGAAATGCCGTGATTGTATGAGGAGCTGTTACGGAATTATACAGGTGGGTCGGTCCATACCACTTTTGGCGCCGTAAACGGCATAAGGAGCTGTAGACGTTATGGGCGCAAAAACCTTGCCCAGATCGTAACAGCCGCCGTTACGAGCTGGGCGATAATGCAAGCCCAGTTCGTGACGGCATAAGGAGCTGTAAACGATCTGGGCGCAAAAACCTTGCCCAGATCGTAACAGCTCCTAAATTTTCCGCCAGACAAGGGCAATTTTTGTGCCTCCGTCTATGATTTTCTGCAGCATCTCCCTCTTTTCCGCCGGCAGATCCTCATCGGCCGTGTCTGAGAGGAGTTGTGCGTAGTTCATCATGCCATTGAGTTGATTGGTTGTTTCGTTGATCGTCTCGGCGAGCAGGGTCTGGGCCTCCTGTTTCTCAAGACCCGAATTTTCCGGGGCAACCTGCTCCGCCCTTCCGGCGAACTCGTTGATGGCCGCTGTCAGATCGGCCACCTCCCGGCAGACATTTTTCGGGCAGGAAATCGTCGGATCCTGGAAATCAAAGCCCTGCAGCTCTCGGGTGAGACAGAGCAGCGCCGAGGCGGTATCCCGGTACAGCAGGATAAGAATGAAGCTCGCAAGGGCAATCCCCAAACCCATGACGCCGATGATAATCTTCTGGAAATCGACGATCCCGGCCCGGGCCTGACCGACAATGATCCGGTCATAGCGCAGCAGGTGGTCGGCGGTTTTCCGCAGTTGGTCCTGCAGATGCCGCTGCTCTGTCGGTCGCTCAACACCGCTGACGACCTTTCGCAACGAAATGACCACACCCGGCATATCGATCTTGTCGGACATGGCCAGCCGGAATTCAGCTGGGATGAGGGTGTTTTCCTGCATCCGGGCCAGACGGGAGTTGAATGATTCGATCTCGGGAATAACCTGTTCGAGCCTGTCCCAGTTGTTCTCGATAAGCGGCGCGGTGATACTCTCCCGAATAGTCGAAAAATGAAAAATCGCCTGCTCGCTCTGGCCGATGATCTCGTTGAACTGGCGGTTCAACTGCATCTGGCGGCTACCGAGAATGATGATCACAAGGAGTAGTCCGCCGATGATGAGAAAGGAGAACCAGAGCAGTTTTTGCAGTGAGTACATGCTTACTGTTGATCCTTATTATGCAGACAATGACCTTTGGCCGGACACATTTCGCATTCGCCCTCCTCGGAAGACGCGAGTAATTTCTTTTTCGTCAGTGAGCATTGATAAATTATCTCAAACTCCTCACTGTCGAGAGTCTCCACCTGAATGAGTATCTCGGTGAGGGACTTGAGGAAGACCCGTTCGCCCTCGAGTATCGCCAGGGCCTGGTTGTAGCAGCCGCTCAGCAGGGTCTTTACCTCCCTGTCGATCAGATTTGCGGTATCGTCGCTCATGACCAGACGCGTGCTGCCGGCATTGAGAAAAATGTTTTCTTCAACGGCATAGGCCTGGGGCCCCAGGGTCTCGCTCATGCCCCACCGGCATATCATATTTGTTGCAATATCGGTAGCCTGCACCAGGTCGTTCTCGGCCCTGGTGGTTCGGGTATTGAAGACCAACTTTTCGGCGGCCCGCCCTCCGAGCAGCATGGTGATCCTGTTCTTCAGATAGTCGGCGCTGTAGGCATAGCGGTCGCCGTGGGGCAATTGCTGGGTCTGGCCCAGGGCCCTGCCGCGCGGTATGATGGTGATCTTGTGAATCGGATCGGAGTCCGGCAGCAGCTTGGCGACAATCGCGTGCCCCGCCTCATGATAGGCCAGAAGCAGTCTGTCCTTTTCGGTCAGGACCATGCCCTTGCGTTCAACGCCGAGCAGGACTCGGTCCCTGGCCTGATCAAAGTGCTGATGCTCCACCGTTTCCCTGCCGCTGCGGGCGGCGAGCAGGGCCGCCTCATTGACCAGGTTGGCGAGTTCGGCTCCGGTAAATCCGGAGGTCATCTGGGCAATCTGTTCGAGATCGATTTCCGGTGCCAACTGGACCTTTTTGCAGTGGACCTCGAGGATTCGGGTGCGTCCCTTGAGATCAGGGGGCAAGAGGGTAATCTGGCGATCGAAGCGTCCGGGCCTCCTGAGGGCCGGGTCAAGGATATCGGGCCGGTTGGTCGCCGCCAGGACGATAATATTATCCGTCGGACTGAATCCGTCCATCTCGACCAGCAGGGCATTGAGAGTCTGGCCCCTCTCGTCCTGACCGTCTGTAGACCCTGAACTGCGCCGGCTGCCCACCGCATCGATTTCGTCGATGAAGACGATGCACGGGGCGTTCTTCTTGGCCTCGCTGAACAGATCCCGTACCCGTGAGGCCCCGACGCCGACAAACATCTCGACAAAATCCGAACCGGAAAAGCTGTAGAACGGTACTCCGGCCTCCCCGGCAATGGCCCGGGCCAGCAGGGTCTTGCCAGTACCCGGCGGCCCTTGGAGCAAAACGCCCCGGGGGATATAGGCGCCGACAGCGCTGAACTGTCCGGGATTTTTAAGAAATTTGACAATTTCCTCGAGTTCTTCCTTGGCCTCCTGGACGCCGGCGACATCATCAAAGGTCACCCGATTGCCATCGGAGGTGGGGCCGATCCGTTTATCGCGGGCAAATTTGAAATCATCCCCGGCCCGCCGTCTGCCCTGCAGGGAGAACCAGACTACCGAGAGAAGCAGGAGGGCGAAGAAAAACAGACCGCCCTGAAAATAATAGAGGGTATAGTCTTCATGCACCGCAATGCGCACCGAATCATCGGCAACTGCCGCGGCCAGTCCCGAAGGATCAATGACCGTGCTGCTGTACTGCCCGCCTGTTTTTGTCGTCACCCTGACCTTTCCTCCGGTAAAACTCAGCGCCGCAACATTCTGCTGCGCCAGATCCCTTACCAGTTCCGTATAATCCCTCGACGGAAGCCTGTTTTCAATCGCCCAGAAGAAGCCTGCCAGTGACAGACAGCAGAGAACAATGAAAAAGATGAAGAGATTTCTGACAAGAATGACCATATTTTTTCCTTATGAAGTGATAGAATTACAAGCACTTTATACTGGTATACAGCACTTTTCATAAGAAAAAAAGAGACATGAACAAAAACGCCTTGCGAGCGATCATTCCTAAAAAATCTCTGACTCAACATAAAAAAAATATCGGAATGGCAAACCATCCCGATATTTTAAAGATCGTATCCTGCTTAAAGAAAGGAGAGTGTAAAGCCTACATCCCCGAGACTGCCTTGAACCAGTTGCCCACGAGGGCCAGTGGCCCGCCGCTGGCCACAAGGCCACCCACCAGGGAGGCCAGACTCCAGAGCCCGACGATGACCCCGAAGACTGCAACCACGGTTACGCTGACCTTAGAAACCTCAGTCCCGACACCTACCATCTCACCGGCGTCCACCTTGTTTTTTTGTTGTACCTGCGTAGTGTTTTTCATGGCCTTTTCTCCCGTGATTACAACAGACTTCCGGAAACAGCGTTGAACCAATTCATGACAAGGGCGATTGGTCCGCCACTGGCGACCGTGCCGGCGACGATACAGGCGGCAGCCCAGAGCCCTATTGCCAAAGAAGAGATACCAATGACCGCCACCCCGACCTTATAGAGCTGATCGTCAACCCGTACATCCGATTTAGCTGCACTGCCTGTTTTGGTCGCTGTAGCCATGGTTTTCATCTCGATCTCCTTCCTGCTGTTGTATTTTTCCTTTCCGGAACCCGTCCACTCTCGGAGAAGCACCCGTTCTTCACACCTCCTTACATGCAGAATGGATGCCAGATTGAAGCAAATCGAGCATAAAAATTTTATTAATGTGTATTCAAGCTATTAGAGCAATAAAATACGCCCATTTCCGGCATATTCCACACCTGCAACTGTTTGCCCAGCCCTGCCACACCTGCATGCTACATCAGAACCGCGCGCAAACAGATAATACTATATAATTACAGTAAGTTAATATAGAGACATGGCGTTCCGAGGAAATTCGCAAAGGTGTAGCATTGCAAATACCACAATGTGGCGCTACACATTTGCCACACTTTCGCGACATTTTTACAACAGTTACAGGGGAACAGCGGCAGGGACCTTTTCAGGCTATCTGATAGCGCTTCATCTTGCGGTAGAGGGTGCTGCGGTCGAAATTCAGAAGTTTGGCGGCCTTGGACTTATTGCCGCCGACCTGGAGCATGGCCTGGCGGATCAATTCTTCTTCACTGAGAAGGCTGACCACCGGGAGAGTGACGGGTTTGAGTTTTTTATCCTGCTGGGGATTTCGCTGAGTTTCAGGACGTTGGGGCACATTGTCGAGCATCTCAGCCGGGAAATGCTCCCGCAACAAGGTGGAACCGCTGCAAAGTATACAGGCCCGTTCTATCACATGGCGCAATTCCCTGACATTGCCGGGCCATGAGTAGCGCAGCAGGATCTCCATGGCCTGATCGGAGATGTTATGGATCTTCCGGCCCAGTTTTTCCCTGAATTTCACCAGAAAATGATGGACGAGCAGCGGAATGCATTCCTGCCGTTCGCGCAGTGGCGGCAGCATGATCTCAACGACCTTCAGGCGATAATAGAGATCCTCGCGGAAACCGCCCTGGCGCACCTTTTCGCGCAGATCGACATTTGTGGCGGCAATGATCCGCACATCAACCTTGACCGGGGTGTCCTGGCCCACCGGGGTGAAGGTCATCTCTTGGAGAAAGCGCAGCAGACGCAGCTGCATGCGGCTGGAGATATCGCCAATCTCATCGAGCAACAGGGTGCCGCGATCGGCCTGGAGAAGGCGCCCCGGTCGATTGCGATCAGCACCGGTAAAGGCCCCCTTGCGGTGACCGAAGAGCTCGCTTTCCAATAGATCCTCAGAAACCGCAGCACAGTCGACCTTGATCAGGGGCATATCCCGCCTCTTGCTCTCGGCGTGCAGGGCCTCTGCCGCCAGTTCCTTGCCCGTCCCTGATTCTCCCGTCACCAGCACCGCCGTGTCGACCTTGCCGACATTTTCTATCAGTCGGTAGACACCCTGCATGACATGACTGACACCGATAAAGCCGTGAAATTGTTCTCTCTGCCCGATATTACCTTCCGGCAGGCCGAGACTGATATCCCTGGCCACAATGACCGCCCCGTTGAATTCCTCAATCGCATCTTTTAAAGGGGCGGCATTAAGACTGATCATGCGGATTGTACCGTCAGCCCTGTGGCATTCAACCTGGTGCTCACGCACGACCTTGCCCTCCCGGATGACCTTGCTGGCATCCTGAAAACAGGCAAGTCCCATCTCACCCGGCAGGGCCTTGAGGTCATGGACCTCGCCTTCGTGCATTTCGGCGAGCCAGGTCCGGGCTGTATCGTTGAGCTGCACGATGTTCATGCTCTCATCGACGGTGATGATGGCATCGCTCACCGAGCTGAATATGACTTCCAGGTAGTGTCTGAATTTTTCGTTTTCGCGCTGCAGGGCCTTTTTTTCCTTCTCAAGCTCCCAGTGTTTCAGTGCCTGTCTGACAAAGCGCAGCAGGGTTTCCTTATTGACGGGCTTGGAAATATAATCAAAGGCCCCGTAGCGCACCGCCTCGGCCGCCGATTCAAGGTTGGGAAAACCGGTTATCATTACCACCGGACACTGTACACCGGTCTTCTGAATATGCCGCAGCAGATCCGTACCGCAGGCACCCTGCAGGACGATATCGCTGATTATCAGATCAAACTTTTCCTCATTGACGGCTATGAGGGCCTCCTCCATGGTGGCAGCCGTGCTAATCCTGCCGTATCCTTCTCTTTTCAGGAACATTTCGAAGGTAATGCGGATACTCTCCTCATCATCAACTATCAGGATGTGTATATCTTTCATCTAGTCCTTGTCAGGCCGCCGCTGCTGGTATTTCGACGATCATTTCGGTGAACTTGTGCAACATCGAATCCACCCGCAGGATGCCCCGGTGATTCTTGATGATTCCGTAGCTGATACTTAAGCCGAGTCCCGAACCCAGTCCCGCAGGTTTACTGGTAAAAAACGGTTCAAACAGTTTTTCGAGAATACCCTGAGGGATGCCGGTGCCCAAGTCTTTGACGGCCAGACGGACGTATTCTTTTCCTTCAAGAATGACCGGTTCACAGCTGATATGAATTTTCTTCAAGGGGGAGGGTTCGCGATAACGTTCGTTCAAGGCATAGCGGCTGTTGCTCAGCAGATTGAGAACGACCTGCTGCAGTTGCAGGAAATTTCCTCGAATAAGACAGGAAGGATCGTAAAAATTCGTCGTAATCTCTATGCCATTGTTCTTCAGCTGGTGTTCCACCAGAGAGATACTGGCACGCACAACCTCGTTGAGATCGATGAAGGTCTGTTCGTTCTCATTCTCCCTGGCAAAGGAGAGCAGGTTGTAGATAATCGTGGCAATACGCTCGCCCTCCTTGACAATCCTGTTGAGAATCTCGGCCTGCTGGCTGCCCTTTTCGGCGTCATCGAGCAGGATCTGGGCAAAATTGATGATGCCGTTGATGGGATTGTTCACCTCATGGGCGACACCGGCGGCGAGTTCGCCGATTGCCGCCAGTTGCGCGGTGCGGATGGAATCAACCTTGCGCACCTCGTCCTTGGTGAGTTTTCTGGCAACCAGCAGGATATGAGATGTCTCCCGATCCTTTTCCTGGACCGGCACAACCGTCAGGGAGTATTCACCTCCCAGGCCCGGCAGGCGGGTATCTTCCACCCGCGAGGAGCGGGTCTTCAGAAATTCTTCGAGAGGACATTTGATATGGGGCCAGCGTCCGCCGTGGATGATCTCGCAGACACCGCGACCGAGGACCTCATCGCGGTTCCTGCCGGTCGCCCGCAGCAGGGCCATGTTGACTTCGACGATCTCCCCCCGGGGCGTGACAACCAGGACGGGATCGGGAGTTGAGTGAAACAGCTCGATCCCGGCACCGGCAGGCACAGTCCGTTCACCGGGATCGATATCCGGGACGGTCGAGGTTTCGGAGAGAGGAGGACAGTCATTCTTCATAACAGCTCCTGCGGGGTTACATGAACAGCGGAGAAGAGCGGCAGCCACACGCTGCCCCGGATGCATACATGGTGCATTTGTAGTACCTGCACATGATACATAATATCACCTCTTCTCTCAATGGAATTGTCAGACCCTGCCGTTTTGAACAAATGCAACAAACATGCAGCAAACATACTCTCCAATTCCAATTACATAACAGTTTCACCGGTCATTCCCGCCGCAATAATTGCTTGCCCGTACCCTTTTTTGGCCCTATGATGCAAGTGAAGGATCTTGCCCGTAACGCCCCAACAGCAGGAGGACTGGCCGTGCCCGATTCAGAAACCCGCAGTCTTGAACATATTGAGAGTGGTTATGTGACCGTAGACAGTAACTGGCTCATCACCTCGTTCAACGACCGGGCCTCCTGCATCCTGGGCCTTGAGGGCAAGGACCTCCTCGGCCGACACTGCCGGGAGATATTCTACAACGACAGCCGATTCCGGGCGATCTGCTCCCACCTCGAACCGCTGACCAGGAAAAGGGGCAGCAACTCCATCCAACTCAATCTGGGCTGTCCGAATTCCGGCGAAAAGAATGCCATACACCTGCAGATCATAACCCTGCCCGGAAAAACCGGGGCCATCCTCGGGGCCTTCATCAGCTTCTCCGACCTGAGTGAATCGCTGGCCGCCAGTCGTCTCGCCCTCAACAGTATCGCCGAAGGGGTCTTTACGGTTGATCACAAGAACAGGATCACCTCCTTCAACAGCGCTGCCGAAAAAATAACCGGCTGGACCGAGTCGGAGGCCATCGGCCAAACCTGCAAGACCATCCTCCAGGCCAATATCTGCGACTCACATTGTGCTATAGCCGAAGGAATGCAGAAAAAGGCCGTCGTCGATGAACGCATGGCCTATATCGTCGGCAAGGACGGCCATTCCATCCCCGTCAAGGTCAGTGCCGCACCCCTGCTCGATCTGACGGGGATCCTCATCGGTGGGGTCGAGACCTTCCGTGACATCACCTCGACCCTGCAGCATGAACTTATCCTCAATGCCGTGGCCGACGGGGTCTTCACTGTTGACCGGGAGGGAAAAATCACCTCCTTCAATACCGCCGCCGAAAAAATAACCGGCTGGCAGGAAGATGAGGTGCTGGGCAAAAGCTGTTCGATCGTCTTCCTGGCAAGTACCAATGTGCAAAGCTGCACCCTCGGGACCTGCATGCGGGAAGGCCGGACGATTATCGATTACGAAACCTTCATCATCGGCAAGGACGGCTTTTCCATTCCGGTCAGCATCAGTGCCGCGCCCTTTCTCGACCACCGGGGCAAGGTCATCGGCGGGGTGGAATCCTTCCGAGACAATACCGCCCGTCTGCAGAACGCCCTGATCCTCGACTCGGTTGCCGACGGAGTCTTCACCGTTGACCGGGACTGGCGCATAACCTCTTTCAATCTGGCGGCGGAACTGATAACCGGCTGGACCAGGGAGAAGGCCATCGGCCAATACTGCAGCGATGTTTTTGAATCCTCGATCTGCGGCAAAAACTGCGCCATCGCCGAGAGTCTCTACAACGGCAAACCGGTAGCCAATCGCTCCATCTCCATCAAGGACCGCAAGGGCAGGATGCAATCAGTGAGCATCAGCGCTGCACCGCTTGTTGACCATGAGGGCAATGTTGTCGGGGGAGTTGAGACCTTCAGGGATCTGAGTGTCGAGGTCAGCCTGCGTCAGCAACTGATGAAACGCTATACCTTCGACGAAATAATCAGCAAGAGCCCGGCAATGCAGCGGATATTTGCGATCATGCCGGATATTGCCCAGAGCGACAGCAATGTCCTCATCCTCGGGGAAAGTGGCACCGGCAAGGAACTGGTGGCAAGCGCCCTGTATCACGCCTCAAAGAGGAGCCAGGCCCCCTTCGTCACAGTGAACTGCGGCGCCCTGCCGGACACCCTGCTGGAATCGGAGCTCTTCGGCTACAAGGCCGGGGCCTTTACCGATGCTCGAAAAGACAAGCCGGGCCGATTTGCCACAGCCGAAGGCGGCACCCTTTTTCTCGACGAGATCGGTGATATCCCGCATTCCCTGCAGGTCAAACTCCTGCGGGTCCTGCAGAACAAGACCTACGAACCCTTGGGCTCCAATACCCCGGTCAAGGCCAATGTCCGCATCATTACGGCAAC
>JANOIV010000247.1:0-25626 GCA_031407875.1 Desulfobulbaceae bacterium
GTGGTGTGGTCCGCCGTAATTCTCTCAGCAGTGCCTGTTGCGGCATGTATATGGAGAAATAATAGGCATTTGAAGAATTGTCTGGTTCTCGAAACTCTCTATGCGCTCTTGTTTTAGGAGGACGCTCTGGGTGAGAAAACAATGAAACTGTATGGAACTAAATGAAACAATTTGTCCGGCGAGGGGATTCCTGATTCGTGTCCGTGTATGCTGCTGCAAAAAAAAAATGTCTTGAAATTGTAGAGGTTATCTCTTAAAGCACATCCGTCTTCCAGGTGGCATGAGGTTTGCTTAATACTGTGGAGTTTATGGAATGAGGAGTTGAATTGGTTTTTATAAGGCGATGTTTTGCTCTGCAGGATTGATCGGAGAGTTCAGCGAAAGGTTCTTGGAAATTCAAAAGGAGGAGTATGAAACGTTTACTGAGTTTTTCAAAAAGCAATATGGCATGGGGGCTGATGGCCTTTCTGCTGGTCTTTGCGCCGGCCCTGGCCTTCGCCTCAGGCAGTGGCGGAGCCTTGGACCCCAACGTACCAACCCTTTTCGGCATCAGGGTCGAATTTATCCTCTTTGCCCTGATATTGCTGGGTGTAGCCCTGTTCCACGACAAGACCTTTTATGTAGCGGTCACAGGTCTGGTTGTCATTACACTCTTTAAGCTGTTTTTTGACGACGGTTTCCATCTGGTCGAGCATCTCATCGGCGAGACCCCGATGCTGGATCAGATTATGGATAAGCATCAACGCCAGGGAGAATGGTCGATTATCCTCAACCTGCTCGGCCTGCTGCTCGGCTTCGGTATCCTCGCCAAGATTTTCGAGGAGTGTGGTGTCCCGGAGATCCTACCGAAATACCTGCCCTCCGGCTGGATGGGACCGGCAGTCCTGCTGGTGTTCGTCGCTATCATCTCCTCCTTTCTCGATAATATCGCCGCCGCCCTGATCGGCGGCACCATCGCCCTGGTGGTCTTCAAAGGCAAGGTCCATATCGGCTATATCGCCGGTATCGTTGCCGCCTCCAATGCCGGCGGCGCCGGTTCCGTAGTCGGCGACACCACCACGACGATGATGTGGATCGACGGCGTCAGTCCGCTCGAGGTATTTCATGCCTTTATCGCCTCCGGAGTGGCCCTGCTGATCATCGCCTTCTTTGCCGGTCATCAGCAATTTAAACTCCAGCCGGTAATCGTGGCCGACACCAGCGGGGTCAGAATCGACTGGCTGAAGATTGTCACTGTTGTCATGATTCTGGCCGGGGCGATTCTCACCAACTTCTATTTGGACATGCCAGCCCTCGGTGTCTGGGCCGCTATTCTCCTTGGCGCCCTGCTGCGACCGATCCCCTGGAGAGAGGTGCCGGACGCCATCATGGGCACCATCTTCCTGTTGAGTCTGGTCATGTGCGCCTCGATGATGCCGGTTGAGACCCTGCCGGATGCCTCATGGATGACCGCTTTTGTCCTCGGCTTTGTCTCGGCCGTCTTCGACAACATCCCGCTGACCAAGCTCTGTCTCGTCCAAGGCCATTATGACTGGGGTATGCTGGCCTATAGCGTTGGTTTCGGCGGCTCGATGATCTGGTTCGGTTCCTCGGCCGGTGTCGCTATTACCAATAAATTTCCCGAGGCCCGCAATGTCCTGCTCTGGCTGCGCAAGGGCTGGCATGTGACCCTGGCCTATGTGGTCGGTTTCTTCGTCCTCTTTTTCGTCTGGGGCTGGCATCCGAGTGATAACAGGCTGCATAAGGAACCGGCGATCAACTGTCCGGTCGAGAACTGCAAGGCCAAGAAGATGGCGATGGCCCTCCAGAATGGCACGGCACCTGCCGCAGTTGAAGAACACGCGCCGGAGAACAAATAGGGGTATCGATGAGGGCGCGCTGTCTGCAGCGCGCCTCCTTAAAAATATTCAACCGAGAAAGAGGATAACAAGATGGTAGAAGAATTGAAGGCCAAGGTGTTGCTGGTTGATGATGAAGAGGATTTTTTGGCGACACTGGCCGAGCGTCTGGAGTCCAGGGGCCTGAAGGTCACTACCGTCACCAGGGGTGAGGATGCGGTGGCCACGGTCGAGGGCCAGGATTTCGATCTGATAATCCTCGACCTGTCGATGCCGGGTATCGACGGCCTGGAGACCCTGAAAAGGATCAAGGCCAAACAACCGGAGGCCGAGATCATCATGCTCACCGGCAAGGGTTCGATCAAGACCAGTATCGAGGCGATGAAGCTCGGAGCCGGGGACTTTATCGAAAAGCCGGTCAATATTACCGAGCTGATGGACAAGATCAGCGAGGCCAAGGACAAGCGGCTCCATGTCCTGCAGACCAAGAGTGTCAAGGAGATCGAGAAGATCCTCCAAACAAAAGGCTGGTAGAAACGAGAGGTTCTGAGCCACGGTTCGTAATGGTGCAGGATCTGCATGATATATGCGCCTAAGGCGACTACTTTACAAGAAGGAGAAACGTGTGAGTGCTGAAAACCAGACGGTACGAGACATTATGATCCCCCTTTCCGGCTTTCCCTGCTTAAAGGAAAGCGGCACGGTCCAGGAGGCCATCCAGCAACTGCGGTCGTTCTGCCCCATCGGCAGTTCCGGCCCCTGCGGCTTTAGTGAGCTGATGGTGGTGGACGACCGGGGCGGGCTGATCGGCCGGGTCACCCAGCAGGGCATCCTGCGGGTGCTTTTTTCGACCCTGCTCGACCCCATCGATATCAAAGCCTTTGAAGGCAAGACTGCCGAATACAGCGATCTGACCACCCTGCTGAACGGTGTCATGATCAGGGAAGGCGTCAATCATCTCAATGCCCCTGTGACCAAGGTCATCGAGAAGGGTATCCGGGTCCTGTCCGCGTCATCCGATCTCATCCATGCCATGGCGGTCATGGTCATCTTAAAGGAAACGGTCCTGCCGGTTGAGGAAAAAGGCAAGCTGGTCGGAGTGGTCAAGCTCTCTGAGGTCTTCGGGGCCCTGGGCGATAAACTTATCTCAATGAATACCAAATAGAGAGAGGATGGATAACATGTCATCAACATATGTTGAAGCGGCGGAGGTCAAGGCCCCGTTTGACTGGAAAAGGGTGTTCTTCCTCGTTCTGGGAGTCGTCCTGTTTTGTATCATCTATTATGCCCCGGCCTGGCCGGACGCCATCGATCCGATGGGCAAGCACTTCTCCTTATCGGTACAAGGCAAGGGAGCCCTGGCGCTCTTTGCCCTGGCCGCCACCTGGTGGATCTTCGAGGTCCTGCCGATCGGCGTCACCGGTATTGCCATCGGCGTGATCCAGGCCATGTTTCTCATCCGTAAACCGGAAGTGGCCTTCAAGGATTTCATGGACCCCTCGGTCCTCTTCATCTTCGGTTCGATCGTCATCGGTCTGGTCTTTACCAAGAGCGGTCTGACCAAGAGGATGGCCTACAAGATGCTCTCCATCGTCGGTGAGCGAACCAGTATGATCTATCTCGGCTGCTTTGTCATGACCGTGGCCCTGACCCATCTGATGGCCCATACCGCGGTGGCAGCCACCATGTTCCCGCTGCTCTTGGCGATCAACGCCCTCTACTCCGATGACGATAAACCGACCAAGTTCGGTAAAGGCCTGTTCATCGGCATGGCCTATGTCGCCGGTGCCGGTAGTATTATCACCCTGCTCGGTTCGGCCAGGGCCGCCGTCGCCATCGCTTTTATGAAGGAAATGTCCGGCGTCGAGATCAGCTTTTTCGAACTGACCTATTACCTCTTTCCGCTGGGCTGGATAATGGTCGCGTTGATCTGGGGTATGATGATGATCTTTTGTAAGCCGGAAAGAGCCGTTATCCCCGGACTCAAAGAGCGAGCCAAACGGATGTACATTGAGCTGGGCGCCTGGAGCAGGAACGAGAAGCTGACCCTCTTAATCGTTCTCTCGGTCATTGTCGTCATTGCCGCGAAAAACTGGGTCCCGGCCCTGAAGGACATTGACAAGACTTCCATTCTCCTGACGTCCACCCTGCTGTTCTTTGTCCTCAATATTCTGACGGTCGAAGACCTCGAGGATATCCCCTGGAATATCATTCTGCTCTTCGGCGGGGCGATGTCCATCGGTTTCTGCCTCTGGCAGACCCATGCCGCCGAGTGGCTGGCGGTCAACTGGCTGGCCCTCTTCAAGGAGGCCCCTGCAGTGCTGTTTATCCTGAGTATCGCCTTTTTCGTCATGATCATGACCAACTTCATCATGAACGTGGCGGCCATCGCCATCTCCCTGCCGGTGGCCCTGGTTATCGCCCCCTATCTCGGTGTGGCCGGTCATGTAATATTCTTCTCCGCCCTGGCTACTGCGGGTATGCCGTTTTTCCTGTTGATCGGTGCGGCGCCGAACGCCATCGCCTACGGCTCGAAGCAGTTTACCGCCGGCGAGTTCTTCCGCTACGGTATTGTCGCGAGTGTCGTGCTGATGGTTGTGGTCTGGCTGATGGTGACGATCGTCTGGCCGCTCATGGGTATGCCGATTCTGCTGGCGAAGTGATTTTTTGGTTGTAAAAATAATAGCGGCGGCCGGGAACATCCGGTCGCCGCCTCCCTGCTGAAAAATTCCTTACTACCTGTTTGAAGAGGCTGAAGTTGGGCAAGATACGAAAGATGAAGGTGCTGGTCGTCGACAACGAGACGGAGTTCGCCTCGACGCTCGCGGAACGTCTGCGCTTGCGTAAGATCGAGGCCCAGAGCGTCTATTCCGGTGAGGAAGCTCTGGTTGCCGTCGCCAGCTTTGCGCCCGACGTCATGATTCTCGACCTGCAGATGCCCGATATGACTGGCCTTGATGTCCTGTCGCAGGTCAAGGCCATTGACCCGACCATCGAGGTCATCCTCCTGACCGGACACGGTTCCTTTGAGGCCGGCATCACCGGCATGGAACTCGGGGCCTTCGATTATATCATCAAACCGGTTGATCTGATCCAACTTATGGAAAAAATCACCGAGGCCTACAAAAAGAAAAAGGGAAAATAAGCAGAGGTCAGTTGCTGCTCTCATAGACTGATCTGACCCAGCACGACTGCGTCGGTCTGCAATCTCAAATCTTTTTTATATCCCGAGTTACGCTTTAGCCAGTGACATCCCCCCCCCAACGAGTATAATCGTTACTCCGGCCATATTTCAGTGCTCTGAACGTAAAAAGCCGGGAACATCGAGCGTTGCCACTGGCTTTCATGTGGATGGTTTTTCTGTTTTTATCGCCTGAACCCCCAAGTCCTTCTTCGAGATGTTGCGTGATCAGCAAGGTCTCATTTCGCTGGCATTCTAGTCCCTCATGAACAAAAAAATCCTCTTTATTGCCCCACAGCCGTTCTTTCAATGGCGCGGCTCGCCAATACGGGTCAAATTCAACCTTCTTGCACTCACCAAACTCGGCTATCAGATCGATTTACTCACTCTTCCCATAGGAGATGATCAGGAGATCGATGGAGTACGGGTATATCGGGTCGCCAATCCGTTCGGTGTCAAGAACATCCCGATTGGGCCTTCTCTCTGGAAACTGCTTTTCGATAAGCTCATTTTTCTGAAAGGGATCTCGCTTTGTCTTAAAAATCGTTACGATGTCATCCATGGCATAGAAGAGGCTGGATTTATCGCCGCTGTGCTTGGCATACTGTTCAGGGTAAAAGTTATCTTTGAAAAACATTCCGATCCATTCTCCTACAGGCGGGGGAGAATCAGAAACATCATCTTGAACGCTTACGCTGCCATAGAAAAACTCTCCGCGCGAATGGCCGATGCAGTTATTTGTACCGGTCCGGGTTTGGTCGATCAGGTCAACGCTATGGCGGTCGATACCCGGGCTTTCAATATCTCTGATATTCCTTCATCCCAGACGGAACCATCCACCCTTGATATTCAGGCGACGCGGAGGAGGCTTTTGCAGAACCATGATGAGGTACTTATCACCTTTGTTGGTTCTTTTGCCATCTACCAGGGCGTGGATTTAATGTTTGCTGCCATTCCGGAAGTGGTGAACAAGAACAGGAGGGCGCGGTTCGTCATTATCGGCGGTAGTCCGGAAGAGATAACCGAATACCGGAATGTACTGATCAAACAAGGTGTAGCTGCCAACGTTACCTTCCTTGGCAAGATAGCTCCCGATATCCTGCCAAAGTATCTCGCCGTATCGGATATTCTGCTTTCTCCAAGGGCTTCCGGAATCAACACCCCACTCAAAATTCTCGATTATCTGAAAGCAGGGAGGCCCATTGTTGCAACGGATCTACTCTCCCATAGAGGTCTGCTCGATGAAAAGACCGCAATATTTGCTCAACCGGAGCCTGCACCATTCGCTCGTTCTATTCTCCTGCTGGTAAACGACGAAAAAAAGAGAGAACAACTCGGCAATGCCTGCCGCAAACACTATGAGAACACCTTCACCTTTGATCACCATTGCACGAGACTGGCGAAGTGCTATGACTATGTACTGAACGCCGGTTTGAGAGTTGTCCCCAAAGTGCTGCAAATGGCGTTTTTGATATTCTTCTGCGAAGAATCTGCCATTATCTTTCCGGAGTTATGCCGTAATGACTGAAAATTTATGTACGATTCCCCAAGGCACACCCGTGCTCGTTACCGGAGCCACCGGTTTTACGGGTATTGTTCTGACCAGAAAACTTGTCGATGCCGGCCTGAAGGTCAGCGCAATAGCCAGGAACACTTCAAATCTGGAGCCATTGAAGGATTTGCCGATCAAATGGTTTCGTGGCGAGGTTTTCGCTGAAGCAGCCATGTGCGAAGCATTGCAGGGTCAGGAATACGTGTTCCACGTTGCTGCAGCTTTCCGGGAGGCAAAAAGTACCGAACAGGACTATTGGAACGTCCATGTAAAAAGTACCCAGATCATCGCCAATGAAGTCCTGAAGAACCCCAATTTCAAGCGACTTGTTCATGTTTCAACCTTCGGGGTGCATGGCCATATCGCCAATCCGCCGGCCACAGAAGAGTATCCGTTCGGACCGGGGGACGAATATCAACGTACCAAGCTCGAAGCTGAACTCTGGCTGAATGCTTTTGCCAAAAAGAACAATCTCAACTATACCATCATCCGACCCGCCGCTATCTATGGCCCCGGAGACCGTCGTCTGCTGAAACTGTTCAAAATGGCTACCGGGTCGTACTTTCCCCTGCTGGGCAATGGCAAATGCATGTATCATCTCGTCCACGTCGACGATCTGACCAACACCTTTATCATCGCCGCCACCCATCCCGCAGCCCAGGGCGAGACCTTTGTCAGCGGCGGCGACGAAGCGATCCCGATTGCCGAAATTGCAGGCATCATCGCCAGTCATTTCAAGGTCAAGACAAAGGTGCTGCGCCTGCCTATCGGCCCATTTTTTCTTCTCGCCGATCTCTGCGAATTGATCTGCAAACCGTTTAAAATCGAACCGCCGATTTATCGCCGCCGGGTGGCCTTTTACTCTAAGGACCGTCATTTCGATGTGAGCAAGATGCGCAATGTTCTGGGCTATCAGCCGAAATATTCAAACAGGGAAGGCCTTATCGAAACGGCTGATTGGTACGTTCAGCAGGGCTGGATGCAGAAATAACAAGACATATCATAGGGATACATCATTGAAAACAATCACCGTTATCGGCAATAACTCAGGCCGTAATGCCGGCGACAATGCCATATTAGGGAATCTGCTCGACGATTTTGCCCTGAAGCGATCCGATATTCATTTCAAAATACCAACACTCAATACAAACTTTATCAGGAATGCCTTTGGCAGGCACCGGATTCAGCCCATTGGTTTGCTCCCCTGGAATCTTGCTCTGAAAAACTTGGGCTGGCCTATGTATAAAGCTATGGTCGATACCCAGATGGTATTGATTGTCGACAATATCCTCTTCGACCGCAAGTTCTATAACCCTTTTACCAACAATCTCAGCTCGATCTCCCTGTTTGCGCCCTTCTGTCGCCAGAAAAAAATTCCGATTATCTTGTATAACGCGAGTGTCGGACCAATCGATCGTCAGGTTGGCAGTCGGGCCCTGCAAAGAGTGTTGGATGCCTCGCCACTTGTTATCACCAGGGATGAAAGTACCAAAAATCTCATCGAGCAATTGAATTTGCGCCATCCTGAAATCAAGATACACGCCGATTGCGCCTTAAATACTGAGATTCCTTCCACTGCCCGGTTGGCTGAAATCATCCGCAAGGAAGGCTTATTTACCAACCCAAAGGGCACAATCGGTCTTAATGTAAATGCCTATATAGATGATTTCAATGAGAAAGGCAGTATGAACCGGGAGAAGTTCTGTCGGATTATCGCCGATACCGCCGACAGTATGATTGAAAAACTTGGTGTTGATATTATGTTCACCGTCAGCCAGATAATGGATATGAAGATCACCAAGGAATGTGTGCAATATAGCCGACACCGGGAGCGTATCAGGATTGTCGGCAATTGTGACTACACCTACCAGGAACTCGCAGGTCTGCTGAGCAAGGTTGAAATCCATGCCGGACTGCGAACCCACACCCTGATTTTCTGTGCAGCAGTGACAACCCCGATGATCAACATCAACGCCTACCCAAAAAGTGCCGGATTTTTAAAAACCATCGGTATGGGAGATTGGACGATTACTTTTGACGACCTGTCCATGGACAATCTGACCACCATGATGATGAGATCATGGAAAAATAGAGAAGGCTTAAAAAATCTCATGCAACCGATTGTCGTCGGTGAGAAGAAAAAAGCACGCGACAGTGTGGATTGTGTCTGTCATATTCTCGACGGTTTATGAAAAGAAGAAAGAAGTAATGGGGGCAGGTCAGGTTTTTTCCGGGGTCTGCCGGATTTACCCCGTGTTGCTCAACGCCCCCATGCCGTGGCAGTTTCCTGGATAGCAGCCGGAGTAAACGGCAGAGTAGGATACTCTGCCAAAGAACTTCACTGTTGTAACTTGTTGAATTGAGGTATTTACCGTTTTTTGTTGTAGACCGGCCAATCCTATGATGAAAAAAACCTTTGCCGTGCCGGGGGAAGTGCTGCTCGATGACTTACTGGCCGGTTTTCCCCACGCCTCGACAGTGCTGGATGAGGGCTTCAAGATCGTCGCCCTCAACCCGATGCTCGAGGCCCTGACCGGCTATGGCCGTGATATTGCGGTCGGAATCTATGCCGATTTCATCCTGCGCAGCAACATGGTCAACAGCCGGGGGCAGGTCTTCCAGAAGGTGGTTGAGACCGGTGAAACTGCGACAATCGTAGGGGATATCATTAATCGCAGCCGCAAGAAGATACCGGTGCGGTTTACCGTATCCCTGTTGCGAACCCGACGGGGCAGTCAGGCAAAAGGGCTACTGGTGGTGCTCGAGGATATTTCTGCCCTGCAGACGACGGCCCAGGCCGCACTTTTTAGTGACTGGAGCACCAATATCATCGGTCATAGTCCGAAGATGCAGGCGGTGTTCGATATCATGCCGCTCATGGCCCATACTGAGGCCTCAATCCTTATTACCGGCGAGACCGGTACCGGTAAGGACAAGATTGCCGAGACCATACACCGGAATTCACCACGGGGAAAATACCAGTTTATCAAGATCAACTGCGGTGCCCTGCCGCCGGATCTCTTGGAATCGGAGCTGTTCGGCCATGTCAAGGGGGCCTTTACCGGGGCCGTTCGTGATAAACTCGGTATGTTCAAACTTGCCGACAAGGGCACGATTTTTCTCACCGAAATCGGCGATATGCCCCTGTCACTGCAGGTAAAACTGCTCTCGGTTCTCGATGACCGGGCCTTCTACCCGGTCGGCGGGGAGCGCAAGGAGAAGGTCGATGTCCGGGTGATAGCCGCCACCCATCGTTCGCTGCGGGAACAGGTGGAAGGTGGGGTCTTCCGCGAAGATCTGTTCTACCGCCTCAACGTCCTGCAAATCCACCTGCCGCCGCTACGGGAACGGGAGGGGGATATCCGTTTTCTCCTCGATCACTTCCTGCAGGATTATGCCACGAGACTGGGCAAGGAAATCCAGACGTTTTCCGAGGCAGCCCTGCAGCATCTGCTGGACTATCCCTACCCCGGAAATATCCGGGAGTTGCGCAATATCGTGGAATACTGTGCAAATGTCTGCCGCAAGAGCGATATCGGTAAGGAGGACCTGCCGAGCTATCTTTTTGCGCGCGCAGCGGAGCACCTTCCGGTCATTGGGCCTAGGCCGATCTTACAGACGGTTGAAAAAGAGGAAAAACCTGCCTCCGCCCAAGAGGAGCGGCAGGCGACAGGTCAAAACTGGCCGGCGGTCGAGCGGGAGATGATCCTGCAGGCCCTGACCGCCAGCAAGGGCAACCGCTCAAAGGCTGCAGGGCTACTCGGTTGGGGCCGCACGACCCTGTGGCGCAAGATAGTTCAGCATGGTCTGGCCTGATATGTTCAGATGTATGGAGGGGAGGAAATGAAGATTCTCATTACCGCACAGGGGGATTTTGTCGCCCAGCGCTTTGATCTGACCGCTGAGGTGGTGATTGCTGCCGTCGAAAACGGTAAACTTGTCGGCAAACCTCGAGCTATCATCATGGATCGGCCCTCGCCCGAGGATCTCTGCAATATCATCATGGAGGAGAACATCGCCATCGTGGTCTGTGGCGGCATCGAGGACCGGCACTATCAGTTTCTCACCTGGAAGAAGATACAGGTCATCGATTACATCATCGGCGACTACGAATCCGTCCTGAAAAAGGCCATGGCGGGGGAGCTCCGGGCCGGCGATTTATTGCCTTTGACCCGCAGTGACCTGAGCCTATAAAGAATCTGGTTTGAAATTCATAGGAGCCGTTACGAAATATCCTGTACCTTTTTCATATTTTCGTTACGACGGCCATGGCTGGATGAAGAGCGACCGGCCCCTAATGCCGTTTCCCAGAGTTTTACCTCGGCAAACTGGTCATTGCTCATCTCCCCAGCTCCATTTCTGGGGGGTGGTTTTTGCGGATTTTTTCCGGGAGGCCCGTCGGCGCTTTTTGCCCTGGAGCTTGATGAGGTCCACCGGGTTGACGGGAACCTGAGGTATCAGTGCCTCAAGATTTGTGAGGAAATCCAGGGCGCGGAGAATTCGGATCAGGTTCACCAACTGCGTCGAGCGACCATCTTCCAGGCGAACAACTGTGCTTTTCGAAACGCCTGCCTGACCCGCGATGTCATTCTGATTCACATTGCGGGCCAGGCGATTCTCTGCGATACGCCGGCCAATAATCTCCAGAATGGCTTTATCTGTCGTTGTGGCTTCGATATTCATAAGGAATCACCCATGAGAACGTGTTGAGAAATGCTGACGTACATATCCACCATGGATACCTCTATGCAAAGGTGAAGGTAGTTGCACGGCATTAAATTATCATAATTGACAATAAAAAACCATAAATCGCTCTTATGTTTGCAAGTGTGATATCTAAAATGTATTTCTCAAAGCCGGCACAGGCTTGCCGGGGCGGGATGTCCGTGCGGCGGGGCGGTGCCTCCTGCCGGTGTTTTGCCTTCCTCAGGTGTCCTTCTCGATTTTTCTGAAAACACTGAGATCAATAGCGAATTTATTGATCTTGTCATAAAAGCTCTTGCGTGAAATCCCCAGCCGGTCATAGGTCGGCCCCACCTGTCCCTTATTTTTCCGCAGTATCCCGATAATATACTCCTTTTCCGTCTGATTTATAAATTCCTTGAGCGGCAGGTGGCCATCCGGTTCGGGTGCTTGCTGTTTTTCGGTAGAATCGGCGGTTGTATTCTCGTCGAGAGCACCGAGAATACAGAGTCGGCGCACGTGATTGCGCAATTCCCTGACATTGCCGGGCCACGGATTTTCGCGGATCTCCCGGATGGTCTCGGGGCTGAACGGGGCCGGCGCCTGCATCTTGCCGTAGCTGTATTCCTGGCGGAAGAATTCGACGAGCAGCGGGATGTCCTCTTTTCTTTCACGGAGTGGCTGGATCAGCACCGGCAGGACGTTGAGACGGAAGTAGAGGTCCTGGCGGAAGGTCTCTTTGGCGATTTCCCGCTCCAGATCCTGGTTGGTGGCGGTGATGATCCTGGCCTTCACCGAGACCTGGATGTTGCTGCCGAGCGGGGTGATCATATTTTCCTCAAGCACCCTCAGGAGCTTGGACTGCAGGGCGATTGGCAGACTGCAGATTTCATCGAGAAAAAGCGTTCCTTCACCGGCATATTCAAACTTGCCGATCTTGCGCTGCATGGCCCCGGTGAAGGCCCCTTTGACATAACCGAAGAGTTCCGATTCTATCATTTCAGCAGGCATTGCCCCCATGTTCACTGCAACAAAGGGTTGGCCGGAACGGCTGCCGATCTCGTGAATGGCCCTGGCCACCAACTCCTTGCCGGTGCCGGTCTCGCCGTAGATCATCACCGGATCGGCCTCCGCCGCCACCGCCTTGATGATGTCATAGAGGCGGTGCATGGCCGGGTGGTTGCCGATGAGGCCGTAGAAGCGGGTCAGGTCCTGGCGTTGCTCGACAAGGCTGATACTGAGCCGGCGGTTCTCCATGACGAGTTGGCGTTTTTCCACCGCCCTGACCAGACAGGCCAGAAGGACATCCTCATCGACCGGTTTCTGCAGAAAATCATAGGCCCCGCTCTGGATGGCGGTGACGGCCAGGGCGATATCGCCGTGGCCGGTGATCATGATGACCGGCAGTTCTTTGTCGACGGCCTTGATATGGGCGAGAAACTGCAGACCGTCCATAGTCGGCATCTTGATGTCGCTGATGACCGTGGCGTACTCTTCTTTGTCGAGATTTTCGAGGGCTTCGAGCGGCGAGGTGTAGGTGTCGACGGAATAACCGTTCAGGGTCAGGGTTTGACCGATGGCCATCAATAGATAGCGGTCATCGTCGACGACCATGATGTGCTTCTCGGTGGCTTCAGCTCTTTTGGGTGTATTCATCATCGGCAAATCCTTGCAAATCAATGAGCGGTTGGGAAGTTGACAGGATGGCTCAGGGTGTAGTTCCGTCACCCTGGTAGGCCGGCAGAAAGACGGTGAAACAGGTCCCCTTGTCGGGGGTGCTGTCGACCTTGATATAGCCGCCGAAACTACGGACAATCCGGTCGACGATGGACAGGCCGAGACCCATGCCGGAACCGGTCGCTCTGGTGGTGAAGAAAGGGTCGAAAATCTTTTCCTGGATATCGCGCGAGATACCCTCGCCGTTATCCCGGACGGCGATTTGAACGAAGGGTTCTTCCCGGAGGGTTGCCGGGTTGATCGAGGCCTTGATGGAGGTGCTGATGGTCAGTCTCGGCTGGAGGGTTTTACCCATCGAGAGGATGGCATTCTGGATGAGATTAAAGAAGACCTGCTCGAGTTTTACCTCCTGTCCCATGACCTCGATGGTCCGTTGGCTGTCGAGCTGCAGGTCGAGGCCGATGTCGGAGAGGGTGAGCTGCGAGTCGAAGAATTTGAAGATATCAATCAGAATCGAGTTGATGTTGACCGGCACCATGGTGTCCCTGGCCTTACTGGCAAAACTCTTCAGGCTGTGGATGATGCTAGAGGCCTTGTTCACCCGGTCGATGATGATGGTGAGGTTTTCCTCAAGCATCTTCTGGTTGTTTTGCGGATCCTGCAGAGCCTTGAGACAGTTCCTGGTGAGCAGCAGGATGGCGTTCAACGGCTGGGTGAGTTCGTGGCCGATGCCGGCCGCCATCTCGCCAAGGCTGGCTAGGCGGGCGGAGTGGGTCAGCTGATCCTGAACCTCCCGCATCCTGGCCATCATCTTGTAGAAATCGCTCTTGTCCGTCGCGATGAGCATATGCAGCACCCGTCCCGACTCGGTGACATAGGTTGAGCCTTTGAGGGTTACCGGGATCTCCCGGCCGTTTTCCGCCCTCAGAAAGGTCTCGATGATCTCGAATTCTCCCTCGGCCAGGGCCTCGCGGATCATCTCAAAATTCTCCCTGTCGACAAGTTGCTCAAAATGCAGGGGATTGTCCTTGTTCGGAGAATGGCCGAGACATTGGCTGAATTCACTGTTGCTCTGGACCACATAAAAATCCTTGTCGAGGAGAAAGAACAGCTCGGAAAGACTGGTCAGGATCTTGTTGGTGAAGTCTTTACCTGCTTGAAGTTCCTCATGTTTTTTCAGGACCCTGATGACCAGATCTTTTTTCTGTTTTTCCAGGAGTTCAACGAGGCTGGTGTCAATGCGGTCGGATTCCTGATACGGGGTGTTCATGAGTTCATTCTCCTCTGTAACCTTTTCTTTACATCTCCCGATTTTCCGCCGGGGACTGTCACCTTTTCTGCACTTAGCGCATTTCTGGCGCAATTACAAGAGTATAACCTTTGAATGAAGTTTTTTTCGACACCGGATCTATACAGGCGACTCGGCGGGCCTGGTTCGGGTGGCGGCCACTCAGTCAACCATAAATCGATAACTAAACGGATTAAAAAGAAATATAAAATAAAAAACCGGAGTTTTTCTGATTGGCCCCAAAGTTGCTTAATGGGAGATAAGGGAAATGGCCGGAAATGGCAGTGTGTGTCCTGGGAAACAGCTCCCTGAAGTCGGATGGAACTGAAAGTAGACGAAATAATCGATTCGTAAATTCGGGTTGGGATGATGACGGAAAGCATAGGGAAAAATGGCACCCCGGCGCTGAAGATTGAGCAGGTCGCCGCGCTGTGCGGTGTCTCCATCTCCCGGGTGCGCAACTGGATCGAGAAAAACGGCCTCAAGGTAATCACCTCGGCAGAATGTCAGAAGGTACAGCAGAAGGATCTCGTCAGGTTTCTCATTCAGTACAATATGCCCATTCCCAAAGGAATCCTGCCGGTCAACGCCAAAAAGGTTCTCCTGGTTTGTTCTGACAAGCGGGGCCGGAAGGCCGGACTCGAATTCTTACAGATGCTCTCCGAGAAGATCGGCCGGCAGGCCCACTGTTTCACCGATAACGTGGTCTATGGCAAGGGTGCGGAATACAAGATTCTCACCTTTGTCCCCGATCTTATCCTGGTGGATACGATGAATTCCTGGGAAGAGGCCCTGGCTGTCATCCGTTTCACAAAAAGTATAGGCGGCATGCGAGCCGTGGCCCTGGTCAGACGCAATCTGGCGGGGGAGAAAAGGGCGCAGATGTTCCGGACCGGCGCCCATGCAGTTATTGAGCGAAATTCAGGTTGGAACGAACTGCTTGGCTGCCTGGATACGGTCTTTGATTCTCTGGGGAATACCCCCCAGTAGTAAACAGGTACCGAACATGGAACTGAAAAACTACTATACGAGAATCTGGCTGCGGCTGACCGGGGCCTTCCTTCTTTTGATCGCCGCCCCCATGGTGATCCTTGTTCTGGTCACGACCAACAATCTCAAGGACGCGGTGATTGAGAAAACCGAGGTGTCGATCGGTCGGCTTATTGAGCACAAGAAGGATATAGTGTCACTCTTTCTCAAGGAGAAAGAGGATCTCCTGAGCATGCTGGTCGGCATGTATCCCGTCGATTTTCTCGGTCGCCAGGAAAATCTCAACACCTTGTTCAGGGCCATGAATCAGGCGGGCAGCATTGTCGACCTGCATGTCATCGACTCCTCGGGTCAGCAGTTGGCCTATGTCGGGCCCTATGCGAAAAGCCTCACCGGCAAGAACTATCATGATGCCCAGTGGTTCCAGGAGGTCCTGATCAACGGCAGCCATGTCAGCGACGTCTTCCTGGGCTTCCGCAATGTCCCCCACTTTGTCGTGGCAGTGACCGATCCGCTCAAAAGCTATGTGCTGCGGGCTACGATCAACTCCGAGATCTTCAATAAACTCCTCCTCAGCTCGCAGATCGGCTCGAACGGCGATTCCTTCATCGTCAACCGGCAAGGCGCCCTGCAGACTCCCAGCCGGCAGGGCCAGAAAGAGTTGACTGCCCGGGACAGACCCTTTCTTGAACACCATGAAGGGACGGCCATTGCCAGAGACGGCGAGACCATCACCGCCACCAGATGGGTCAAAGACGGCCAGTGGTGCCTCTTCGTCAAGGCCCGGATCGAGGATTCCCTGGGGCCGTTCTACAAGAACCGCAATAATGTCATCGGCATCATCATTGCAACGAGCCTCGTCTTCCTGGCCCTGGCTGTAGTCTTCACCAGCTATTTTCTGCGCAAATTAGAGACGTATGACCGCAGCAAGGCAGAGCTCGGACACCAGATGGTGCAGATGGAGAAGATGGCCACCGTCGGTCGGCTGGCTGCGGGCATTGCCCATGAGATCAACAACCCGCTGCAGATGATCACCAATCAGGCGGGCTGGATCGGCGAGCTGCTGCCGGATGAGGACCCGGCCCTGGTCAAGAATATGGCCGAGTATCAGAAGGCCGTGGAACAGATCAAACACCATGTGCGTCGGGCCGGCACCATCACCCACCGGCTCCTTGGTTTCTCGCGGAAGATAACGACGGAGAAACAGAGTGTCAAGCTCAACGACCTGATCGAAGAGACCGTCTCCTTCATCGAACGCGAGGCCAGCTATAACAATATCACGATCATCAGGAACTATGCCGAAGACCTGCCGACCACCATGACCGATGGACCGCAGCTGCAGCAGGTGTTCCTCAATCTGATCAATAACGCCGTCGATTCAGTCGGCCATGACGGTACCGTCGAGATCCGCACGGCGGCACGGGACTCGAACAATATCATTCTCGAATTCGCGGACAGTGGACCGGGGATAAAACTTGAAAATCTGAAACAGATATTCGATCCGTTTTTTACCACCAAGGATCCGAACAAGGGCACCGGGCTGGGGCTTTACATCAGCTACGACATTGTCCAGAAACTTGGTGGTTCGATCAAGGTGGAAAACAGGAAGAGTGGCGGCGCTGTCTTTACCATTGTCCTGCCGGTCATCAATCAGGGTTAGCCTGGATGACGGGGGCACGGGGCGCTTCTGCACAGGAATTATTACTCAAAAAAGGAGAAAGGCCATGAGAGAATTTAACGTACTGGTAGTCGATGATGAAGAGGAATTCCGTGATCTGACCGTAAAAAGACTGGAAAAACGCGGGCTGAAGGCCCTCGGTGCGGAGAGCGGTAAACAAGCCCTGGAGGTCCTCGAGCACAGCCATACCGATGTGGTCCTGCTCGATGTCAAGATGCCCGGTATGGACGGAATCGAGACCCTGCGGCAGATCCGCATCCTCAAACCCCTGGTCGAGGTGGTGCTTCTGACCGGCCATGCCTCGGTGGACTCCGGTATCGAGGGTATGAAATTGGGGGCCTTTGATTATTTGATGAAACCCATCGAGCTTGAGCCTCTCATCGAAAAACTTGCCGATGCCTATGAAAGAAAACGCTTGCAGCAGGAGAAGATTGAACAGGCCCAAATGAAACGGCATATGGCCATGCCCGGTTGATCCCGGAAAAGCAACTAGGGCCTAGCGATATGCTCAAGATATTAAGAGCTTAATTTCAATGAAAAAGGAAAACACTATGGGTAATTGCAGAGAGCTGTACCAGTTGATGGTCAAGGGCTCGGAGGCCCAGGCCCGCTGGGAACTGGAAATGTCAACCAACATCCTGAAGAGCCGGAAGAGGATGTCCATTCTCTTTCTTATGCTGGTTCCGATCGTTATCGGTGGTATCGCCATAGCGGCCGGTGACGGGGCAGGACTACCCAATGTACTCGGTGGTAAAAATGCCTACATGCCATCGCACTACACCAACCTCATCTTTTTCGCCTCGATCTTTGTCGGACTCTGTGCTGGTCTCATCACCGGCTGCATCGGCGCCGGCGGCGGGTTCATCATCGCCCCGGCCCTGATGAGCGCCGGTGTCAAGGGTATCCTGGCAGTCGGTACCGACCTCTTTCATATCTTCGCCAAGGCGATCATGGGCAGTGTTCTCCATAGAAAACTGGGGAATATCTCGGTCTCCCTGGCGGTGACCTTCCTGGTCGGTTCTCTCACCGGTGCGACTTTGGGCGGCATGCTCAACAGGTATCTCTACGATCTGAATCCGGTCCTGAGCGACCTGTTCATCACCACGGTCTATGTCTTTATCCTCGGCTTTCTGTCCTTCTATGCCCTGATGGATTATTTCAAGGCGAGAAGAGGAGAGGCTACCGGTAAAAAGCAACCCGAAGGTGGAGAAGCAATTCCACCCCTGGGCCAAAAGGTTCAGTCCGTGCATATTCCCCCGATGTTGACCTTCGACGAGGGTGTGACCCCCGGCGGCCGCAAGATCTCCGCAGTCTTCCTAGTGCTGAGCGGGTTTATCGTCGGTATGGCAGCTTCCATCATGGGTGTCGGCGGTGGCTTTTTGACCTTCCCGATCTTTGTCTACGGTCTCGGTGTTTCCTCGATGACCACAGTTGGTACCGATATTTTCCAGATCGTCTTTACCGCCGGCTACAGCGCCCTCAGCCAGTACGCCCTCTACGGTTTCGTCTTCTACACCCTGGCGATGGGCATGCTGCTTGGTTCATTGATCGGCGTGCAGGTCGGCTCGTTGGTGACTAGGGTCGTGCCGGGCATCATGATCCGCGGTTTTTTTGCCCTGGCGGTAACGGCGGGCTTCATCAACCGCGCCTTTGCCCTGCCGGATAAACTGCAGAGCCTCGGCTATATCAAGATCAGCAAAGAGGTCGGCGCGATTCTGGGAACTGTCGGCAACAGCCTCTTCTTTCTCATCATCGGGGCCTTCGCCATCTGGGTATTCTATGCATTTTTCAGCAATATTTCTAAATTGAAAACGGAGGGGCATTGATATGAGTATGCAATCTAAATTAAAAGCTCGGGGTATTTTTATGCTGATTGCCTTTTTTGTTCTATTGGCGGTCATCTTCAGCCCCGTCTTCCCGGGGAATGAGAAAAAAGTAAATGGTCTTGATTATATGGACAACCTGTTCAATATGATCTCCAAGGGCTCATCCTATTTCATCCCGAAGGCAATCAAGGACAGTGAGAAGTTTGCAGGAAAGATGATTGATGTTAAAGTAGCGATGACCGATGATTTGCAGGCCGCTGAAACCGCCAAAATCCTTGAGGCCAATGGTGTCCAGTCGGCCGTCTCCGGCAAGGACCTGGTGGTCAAGGGTGATATGGGGATGATGCTGAAGGGGAGTCTCACCGATGCCGACCTCATGTTCAAGAACGATGGCCAGCCGGTTGCCGATAAATACAGCATCCCTGCAAAAAATGTCATGTTCAACTGGCACACCCTGTTCGGTAAAATCGGTAAGGATTTGACCAAACAGGAAAAATTCGACGAGGCCAAGCCTTTTGCCAATGTTCAGAAAAAGGCCCTGGAACCAGCCTATAACTACTACGGTGTCGAAAGTAAGAACTGGAATGACAATTTGGCCCTGATCATCTTCGCCCTGGCTTTTTATGTGTTCTATACCCTCTGGTACGGTTTCGGCCTGATGTGGCTCTTTGAGGGACTGGGGCTGAAGATAGGACATTAAACCTAAATTGAGTACGCATGACGGGCGGACTGTGGAGGGAGGTTGCTCCTGTCTGCAGTCCGCCTTTTTTTTGAAGGATGTCTATGCAGAGAGTCATCTCCTTTTTCAGGGATATATTTTCATCGGTTGCCACCCCGCAATTGAGTCCTGAAGAACTCAGAACCGCCTTCAGAAAGCGCTACAGCAGTTTCCGAGGTCTGTTAACCGCCAATAACAATGCCCTGCAGGCCATGGCGGAACTGGAAAAGGCTTATTATAGCGGAGAAAGCTATAGGATGGCCTTTATCCGCTCCAAGATCACCACCATCCTGGTCAACGTCTACAAAATGATCCGCAGCCTGCTGGAGATGTCTGAGGGCAGGTACAAAGAGCTTGAGATAATTTTTGAGAGAATTGGCAATGATCTCGATACGATAATCGAACGCAAACCGGTCCTGCGCCGGGGGGACTTTATCCTGCCGCTGGCCGAGGCCAACAGAAAGGCAAAAGATCAGGTCGGCGAGAAGATGGCCAATCTCGGCGAAGTTGCGGTCATTTTCGGTCTTGTCGTGCCGCAGGGCTTTGTCGTGACGGCCTCGGCCACCAGACACTTTCTGACTGTCAACACTATTGCCGAGATCAACCGGCGGCTGCAGGTACTCGATCCCGATGATCTTGATGATCTGTACAAGACCTGCGACGAACTCCAGAGAATCGTGCAGGATAGTCTCCTACCGCCAGATCTCGAAGAACTGCTCTTTGTGAACTATGCCCGCCTGGAAAAGGCCACCCATCCCGGCTGCCGGGTGGCCATGCGATCAAGCGCCCTGGGCGAAGATACCGCCGGAGTCTCTTTTGCCGGTCTCTATCGCACCGTTCTGGATGTCGACAAGACGAGACTCGTAGCCACCTATAAAGAGATTATCGCCAGCAAGTACGGGCCAAAGGCCATTGCCTATCGACGCAAGCGGGGATATCGGCACGAGGATATAGAGATGTGCGTAGGCTGTCTGGCCATGGTCGATGCCCTGGTCAGCGGGGTTATCTATTCCAAAGATCCGGGAGAAGAAGAGAGTGAGGTACTCCGCATCAACGCCACTTCAGGGATAGCCAAGGGGGTGGTTGACGGCACCACGGTTACCGATCTCTATCTTGTCAGCCGAGAAAAACCCTATCCTGTGGTATACAGTGAAATCCGGCAGGGTCGGGGGAGTCACCCTAACAGCCAGCAATCTACCATCTCCTCTCTCACCTACGGCCAGATAAAAAAACTGGCTGAAACGGCGATCCTGCTTGAAAAGCATTTTGGTCAACCCCAGGATATTGAATGGTCTTTCGACCATCAGGGTGCTCTTTATATCTTGCAGAGTAGACCAATGCTGGTCAACCAGGTTGGCGAAAATGGAGATAAACAAACACCGGTTGTCCAGGGAGAAGTCGGTGAAAAACCAATGCTCTTCGGCGGAGTCTGTGCAAGTAGCGGGATTGCCTGCGGTGAGGTCTTCAGGGTCGATTCCCCTGAAGAAATGCGTAAATTCCCGAAAGGCGCAGTACTCGTGCTTGAGCACCCGCTGCCCGAATGGGCTCCGCTGCTCGGTAAAGCCTCGGCAGTGATTGCCGAAAGCGGCAGCGAGGCCGGACATCTGGCCACAGTTTCCCGGGAATTCGGCATCCCTGCCCTGTTCAGTCTGCCGGAAGCCATGAAGGTTTTCAGCAATGGTGAAATGATTACAGTGAATGCCCACGGCAGGGCAATTTATCGGGGGTGCAGAGAGGATCTGCTCCGTGAAAAGGCTGTACGGAAAAACATTATGACCGGCAGCCCCGTTCAGCGCATCCTGACTGAGGCCTTGCATTACATTACCCCTCTTAATCTGAACGATCCGGCCGCGCCGCAGTTCAAATCATCCTGGTGTGAGACCCTGCATGATATCACCCGTTTCTGCCATGAAAAATCGGTTTCTGAGATGTTCAACTTCGGTCAGAGACACCATTTCGATCAGGGCGCGGCCAAACGGCTGGTCGGCAAAGTGCCGCTGGAGTGGTGGGTCATCGATCTGGCCGACGGATTCCGGGAAGGTACCGATGTCCTGGGCAAGACGGTCCGTATCGAGGATATCGTCTCGGTGCCGATGCTGGCGATCTGGCAGGGTATCTCGGCCTTTCCCTGGCAAGGCCCGCCGCCGGTCAGTGTCAGGGGCTTTGGTTCCATCATCTTTCAATCGACTATGCGGCCCGAGCTTGATCCGTCCGTACCATCGGCCCTGACCACCAAGAATTACTTCCTGATCTCGCAAAATTTCTGTAATCTCAGTGTGCGTCTGGGCTATCATTATGCTATGATCGAGGCCTATATCAGTGACCTCCTGACCGAGAGCTACGTAACCTTCCGGTTCAAGGGCGGGGCGGCGGACATGGGCCGTAAGGCGGTACGGGCCAGACTCCTGGCCGATATCCTCGAACACTATGATTTTCGCATCGAGCTGCAATCGGATGCCCTCCTGGCCAGGGTCAAGAAACAGTCGACGGAATACCTGGAGAGGCGTCTGCAGATCCTCGGGTACCTGACCCTGCATGCCCGCCAGCTCGATATGGTCATGAACAGGCCGAACGCGGTCGAACAGTACAAAGAAAAGTTCCTGGCGGACATTGCAGAAATGCTGGCCCGCAACACAACACCAACCCTCGGGGAGTCCGGTTATGCTGGAGAAGAGCAAACTGCTGCTGGTCGATGATGAGGCTGATTTTCGTGAAATAATGGCCAAATTTTTTTCGCGCCGGGGAATCGACTTCGAGACGGCCGGTGGTTGCATGGAGGCCCTGGACTGGCTGGGCAGAGACAGCTTTGATGTGGTGATCATGGATGTCAGCATGCCGGGACTCGATGGTTTCGAGTGCATGGCCGAGATGAAGAAGGTCAAGCCGGAAGTCGAGGTCATCATCCTCACCGGCCACGCCTCAATCAATGCCGGGGTGATCGGTATGAAGAAAGGGGCCTTTGACTACTGCCTCAAACCTGTTGATTTTGACGAACTGCTGGAGAAAATCATCCTGGCCAGAGAAAAGGCCTCGGGCAAGGGCAGGGACTGAAACAGCGCAGCCGACACTGACAGTCTATTGCGCTCCCGCTCTCTGCTTGCTCGGGCGGCTACACTATGAGGATGAGAGGGTGGAGAGAGCAGAGCCGAAACTTCGTCTGGGACTCTGCTGTCTCTTTTGCGAGCAGCCGATAACCTTCCGCAACCGGCAGGCCGTTCATCTCAGCGGACGCAGTCGGCAGGAACAGCTGGAGCTGCTGTCGGCAACCATCCTGCATAACGCCCTTTCTCTTGAAAAGGCCCTGGTCTATTGCCGTGACCATCACATCGGCTCTTTCCGTCTCTCCAGCAGATTCCTGCCGCTGAAGACGCATCCGCAGCTGGCCTACCGTCTTGAGGAGCTCCCGAGGGCGCCGGAAATCTCGAGGCAGTTGCAACTCTGTCGTCGCTTCGCGAGAGAAAATGATCTGCGGATCACCTTCCATCCTGACCAATTTACCCTGCTTTCATCCCCGCGACCGGATGTCACCGACAATTCGCTCCGTGAACTCGTCTATCATGCCGAGGTGGCCGAGGAGGTGGGGGCGGACGTAATCATGATCCACGCCGGCGGGGCCTATAACGATAAAAAAACGACCTTGGCCCGGTTGGAGCAGACAGTGGAAAAACTGCCGGAGATGGTCCGTCGGCGTCTGGCCTTTGAAAACGATGACCGCATCTACTCTCCGGCCGACCTCCTGCCCCTCTGCCGCCGTACAGGCATTCCCCTGGTCTATGATGTCCATCACCACCGCTGCAATCCCGATGGCCTGACGGAACAGGAGACAACCGCTGAGGCACTCGGGACCTGGGGCCGGGAGCCGCTCTTTCACCTCTCCAGCCCGCGGGAGGGCTGGGTCGCCAGGGACAGGCGATCCCATCATGATTGTATCGATATCGTTGATTTCCCGGAATGCTGGCACGGTCTGAGGTTGACGGTGGAGCTTGAGGCCAAGGCCAAAGAGGTCGCTGTGGCGAGGTTTCGCAAGGACTACGAGGAGAAGTTCGGGGGCGGGCTGTGGCTGGCGGCAGTTCCCGGCAAAAGGGCGGCTTAGTTGGGCTCCGGAGCGGCCGGCTGCGGAGAGTTGATCCGGCAGCAATCCCGGCCTTCTGCCTTGGCCCTGTACAGGGCCTTGTCAGCGGCATCAAGCAGGACTGTGGCGGATTGGCCATGTTCCGGTATTATTGTGCTGATACCCAGGCTGATGGTCAGATACCCGCCTGTCGATGAGGAGGAGTGCGGTATCTGCAGGCCCTTGACACTCTCCCGCATCCGGTTGGCCACGAGTTCGGCTCCGATGACATCGGCATCCGGCAGGATCACCGTGAACTCTTCACCGCCATAGCGGCAGACCATATCGTTCGGGCGGCGCAGGGCACAGAGCAGGCCTTTGGCGACCTGCTGCAGACAGATATCTCCGGCGATATGCCCGTATGAATCGTTGTAGGCCTTGAAATTGTCGATATCTATAATGATAATCGACATCGGTTTCTTTCTCCGCACTGCGCTCTTCCATTCAGCGACAAAGATATCGTCAAAATGACGCCTGTTGAAAAGACCTGTCAGGCCATCGACGGAAGAGAGATGCTGGAGTTTTTTATTGGATTCTTCGAGCCTGTGCTGGAGTTCTTCAAGCTCGAGGATCTTGGCATCGAGTTCTCGGGTCTTTTCTTCGAGCAGTTGTTTCTGCCGAAACATTTCCAGAAATATTCCGACCTTGCTTTTCAGTACCGCCGGTTCAAGGGGTTTGAGCAGGTAATCGATGGCCCCGGCATCATAGCCCTTGAACATGTGCTCCTGATCTCTTCGGGCGGCGGTGACGAAGATGATCGGGATATGCCTGGTTCTCTTGTTGCCACGCAGGAGCTCGGCCGTCTCATAGCCGTCCATGACGGGCATCTGGACATCCATGAGGATCAGGGCAAATTCGTAATCGAGGGTCTTGGTCAACGCCTCTTGCCCGCTATGGGCCTGCACGATCAGGAGATCAGGACCCTCAAGGAGACGCTCCAGGGTCAGAAGATTTTCCTTGCGATCATCAACAATCAAGATAGGCGCTTTATCCATGGATGCATCCAAAGGCAAGGGTATTTAAAAACTGTCCCAGTTTATCTAAGGGAACAATGTGATCGACAGCGACCGATTGAATAGCGGAGCGGGGCATTGTGCCGGACTCCGCCGACTCCGGGCTCTGGACAACTGCCAGGCCGGCATAGAGTTTGATTTTTCGCAGGCCCATACTTCCATCCGCATTGGCCCCGGTCAATATAACCCCGATGAGTCTTTTCTGATAGACCTCCGCTGCGGTTTCAAAAAGTACATCGATCGATGGTCTTGAAAAGTTTACCCGTTCTGCCGCCGACAGGGCCAGGGTTCTGTCGGGCTCAACGAGGAGATGGTAATCGGGTGGGGCAATATACACCGTTTTCGGCTCGATTGTCTCTTTGTCCTCAGCCTCTTTGACGCTCACCCTGCTCAGGTTGTTGAGATACTGCCAGAGAAATCCGTCGGAATCCGGTCGCATGTGCTGGACGATCAGCACCGGCAGGGGGAAGGCCCGATCAAGTTCAGGGAGTATCATCGCCAGAGCGGCAAGCCCGCCGGCCGAGACGCCAATCACAACTGCCTCGTATTTCCCGGTGTTCATAGTCTTGTATCGACCGCTCATATCCGGCGTTTCTTCCGGTATATTTTTTCCCGTGCAGCGACGATCTCGAAGTCGTCGGCAAGGTTGGTGAACTTCAGACTTTCTTTTGAGCCCAGACAAAGAAAGCCCCCTGGGCAAAGGGCATCGTAGAACAGCTGCAATACCTTGTTTTGGAGATCCTTGTTGAAATATATCAAGACATTTCGGCAGAAAATGATATTCATCTCGCCGAATACGCCATCCGTCACCAGGTTATGGGAGGAAAAGAGTACCTTGTCTTTCAGTTCCTGATTGATAATAACATGTTCGTACTGGGCCGAATAGTAGTCGGAAAAGGATTTTTTGCCGCCGGCCTCATGGTAGTTGGCGGTATAGTCGCGAATGACCTCGATGGGATATATGCCGGCCCGGGCCTTTTCGAGTATCAGCTCGTTAAAATCCGTGGCATAAATCTGGGTTCGACTCTTCATGCCCTCTTCTTCCAGGACAATGCCCATCGAGTAGACCTC